>CAWVGT010000035.1:0-15305 GCA_963928645.1 Candidatus Fimadaptatus sp. | reverse complement strand
GGCGAGCCATGCGCAACCGCGGGGCCGGGCAGGCTCTCGGGCGGCGCCGGGAAGGCGCGAAGGCAGCGGGCGGCGTCAGCTGTAAAGCTGTAGCAAAGCACGGCCATGAGGCGCGCACAGGTCGCATGAGAAGGGACTGTCGCGGGGCGCGCAGTTCCGCGACAGGGCGCTCGAGCGAGCCGGCCAGGACAATCCGCGCGGCTGAACGCCGAGAGCGCGAACCCATGCGCCGTCAGCGCCGCGCGGCGGGCGAGCCATGCGCAACCGCAGGGCCGGGCAGGCAGCCTGCCGCGCGCGAGCGGCGATCCGGGCTCAGACGAGCCGGTGCGCCGCCGTTAACGCGTCAGTGGGCGCGGCAATTGCCCTGAGGCTGCGCAATAGCGGATGCCGCAAGCCAGGCAGGTCGCCCAAGCGGGCCCGTGCCGCCGAGCAGCCGCAGCCTCCGCCCCGCGCCGCGTTCCGGCCGGCCGCTTGCGCACCCTCCGCGGCGCAAAGCCGTGCGTTAAAGTTAACGACATGGCGACCTCAACAGAACAAACCTTCCCGCCCGCCCGTCTAACCGATAGTGCGCGCAGGCGGCGTCGTAATGCACATAGTTCGTGTTTGATCGGGCATGTGCGTATATGACGATATGGAGCAGGCCCATTAGCCGATAAAACACGAACATTATCGCGCGATATGCCTGCTTCGGATGCGGATTGTGCGCGACATGCCGGCCCAAATGTGGTTTTTTCAGGGCAGCGGTTGCAGCCGGTTGTCGAATGTGGTATGCTGTACATTGAAAATCAGGGCGTTTGCACCCTTACTTATAAGGATGGTAATGAAATGGATATTGCTGTAAAGAGGGGATTCACGCTCGCGCGCGAGTCCGGCGCGTATATGGAGCGCTCGCAGAAGCGCGGCAACTATCGCCCGCGCCGCCGTCGCCGCCCGCCGGTGCTGTACGCGATTGTGACCATCGTCATGCTGGCGGTGCTGTACCCGGTAGGGCTGATAATGCTCTGGCGGCGCAAGCTCCGCTGGCCCGCGGCGGCCAAGGCGCTGCTGTCGGTGCTGTTTGCGGCGGTGTTCGCGGTGGGCTGGGCGCTGGTGTACCGGCTCGACGCCGTCAAGCCCCGCGCCGATCAACTGATAGACAGCGTGCGTCAGGTGTTCCAGATAGACGACGGCGCGTCCAACGACGACCCCGGCATAGTGACTGCTACCGGCGCGCCCACAGAAGCGCCCACCGAGGCCATGACCGAGACCCCGACCGAGGCCCCGACTGAAGCGCCGACCGAGGCGCCCACCGGGGAGCCGACCGAGGCGCCCACCGAGGCTTCGACCAGGGCGCTGGCATCCGACTCGCAGAACGCGCTGGCGGCAACCGAGGCCCCGACGGAAGCCCCGACCAAGGCTCCGACAGAAGCGCCGACCAAGGCCCCGACCGAGGCCCCGACTGAAGCCCCGACCAAGGCCCCGACCGAGGCTCCAACAGAAGCCCCGACCGAAGCCCCGACGGAAGCCCCGACTCCCGCGCCCACGTTCAACGCGCAGGCCGTGGTTGCCTGGCCCAGCGGCGCGAATGCGCAAGTGCAGAGCGATATACTGGCGGACGTGTACGAGATACTCGGCCAGCGCGAATACCCGCTGCTGCCGACGCCGACGCCCGAGCCCACTGAGGAGCCGACCCCCGTTCCGACCGAGGAACCGACCCCCGTTCCGACCGAGGAACCGACAACCGCTCCGACCGAGGAGCCGACAACCGCTCCGACCGAAGCGCCGACGGCGGCGCCCACGCCCGAACAACAGCCCACGCTGCGCCCGACCGAACCGGCGCAGCCCACGATACGCCCGACCGCGACGCTGCGCCCGACCGAGGCGCCCACGGCCGCGCCCACCCAGGCCCCGAGCGCGGCGCCCACGGCCACGCCGCTGGTCACGCCCGAGGTGGTGTATCACACCGTGACCGGCAGCCGCTTCCACCTGATGCCCGACTGCGGGCTGACCGAGGGCGCGGATCCGGACACCTGGGCGCACTCGGTGGAGGCCGGCTATAAGCCCTGCCCCGACTGTGTGGGCGTGGAGTATCCGTATCTTATGGACATCACCGATCCCTCGCAGCTCGCGGGCCCGACGCCCACGCCCGTGCCCACGCCCACCAATATGCCGGGCACGTATACTTTGCCCGAGGTGGTGTATCACACCGTGACCGGCAGCCGCTTCCACCTGATGCCCGACTGCGGGCTGACCGAGGGCGCGGATCCGGATACCTGGGCGCACTCGGTGGAGGCCGGCTACAAGCCCTGCCCCGACTGCGTGGGCGTGGAGTACCCCGAGGCGGTCGCGGCGCTGCAGAGCGGCCAGCTGGTGGTGAGCGCGTCCGACGCGTCGCAGTACTTCGTGCCGTATGAGGCCACTGCCGCGCCCGAGTTCGTGCCGCTGGAGGCCACGCCCGCCGCGGAGCAGGCCACGCCCGCGCCGGACGCGACCGACGGCGCGCAGCCCGCGGCGACCGGCAGCGTGACGCTGCGGCCCGCGGCGACTGACGCCGCGGCGACCCCGGCGGCCGAGGCTAGCGCCGCGCCCACGCTGCAGCCGTTCGTATACTACGACGAGCTCAGCGGCGTATATCACGCCACGGCCGACTGCGCGCAGGGCGGCGGCGTAGTGATGACGCTGGACGAGGCGCTGGCGCTGGGCGCGCAGCCCTGCGCCGAGTGCGCCGCGACCTCCGGCCCGACCGCCACGCCCGCGGCCGTGTTCGTGTATCATGACGAGGGCGGCGAGTACTACCACGCCAGCGCCGACTGCGCCGCGCTGGAGCACGCCGTGCCCGAGACCGGCGACGAGGCGTATCTCAACGGCGAACAGCCCTGCCCCGAGTGCCAGCCGCTGCCGCTGGAGCAGATAGTCAGCGACGCTGCGCTGCTCAGCCAGCTCAGCGACTGGGACAGCTTCACCGTATACACCGGCGGCGGCCAGTACTATCACAAATCCAGCGTCTGCGGCGGCATGACCGACGGCCGGCCGATAACCCGCGCCGAGGCCATAGCCAATGGCCAGACCGAGTGCCCGTACTGCCATCCCGACGCCACGCCCACGCCCGCGCCCAACTACAGCGAGTACGACCAGCAGACAGTCTACTACGCGGGCGGCCAGTACTACCACAAGTCCAGCGTGTGCGGCTCGATGAAGAACGGCCAGCCGATGATGCGGGGCGAGGCCAAGGCGGCGAACGCGCTAGAGTGCCCGTACTGCCACCCCGACGCCACGCCGACGCCCAAGCCGACCGCAGTGCCGACGCCGAAACCGACCGAGGAGCCGACGCCGGAGCCCACTGAGGAACCGACGCCGAAACCGACCGAGGAACCGACGCTGGAGCCGACCGAGGAGCCGACGCTGGAGCCGACCGAGGAGCCGACGCCAGCGCCCACCGAAGCGCCCACGCCCGAAGCCGAACCGGGCGCGCCGACCGCGATACCCACGATAGAGCCGACCTGGACGCAGCCCGCGCCGAGTGCCGCGCCCTCAAGCACGCCCGCGCCGACCGACGGCGCGCCTGCGGGGCCGACGACCACGCCGTACTACGACGCGACGCTGGGCCTGCAGTTTGAGCAGGAGTACGTGTACAGCGCCGAGGACGGCGAGTACTACCATCGCACGGCGGAGTGCGACTGCGAGGGCGAGCTGGAGCTGAGGCGCGTGGCGCGCGCCGTGGCGCTGGTGCGCGAGCAGAGCGCGTGCCCGGAATGCGCGCCCGACGACGACATCGGCCTGCCGTATGCGATAGTGTACCACGCCGAGGGCGACGCGTACTATCACGTGAGCGAGGCGTGCCCCGAGCTGGGGCTGGACTCGTCGATGGTGCTGTTCAGCGACGCGGTGATAGAGGGCTGGCTGCCGTGCCCGCACTGCGTGACCGAGATGCCCGCGCCCCTGCCCACGCTGACGCCGGACGGCGACGCGACGGGCGTGGTGCGCTGGGTATACCGCACGCTGAACGGCCCGTACTACCACAGCCGCGCGACGTGTTCGGGCATGTACAGCCCGTACCTGGTGACGCTGCAGGACGCCGAGGACGCGGGCCTGACGCCGTGCCCATACTGCGAGGCGGCGGACGCCGCGCCGGGCGAGAGTTGACGCGGCCAAACCATATCGAGCGCCGTTGCCCGCTCCCTATTGAGCGGGATGCGGCGCTTTTGCGCGCGGGTGAGGAGCAGGACGGTTCAGGCCCGAACTGCCGATGGTACGCAGGCATACCCATACAGCGAGGCGGCGGACGCCATGACGGGCGAGGGCTGACGTGGTTGAACTATGTATCGAGCGCTGAAGCGCCGCAGACCGCTTTGTATTAAGCGGGTTGCGGCGTTTTGCGTATGGGCGGGGAGCGGGGGATTGCGGGCATTGACCGCCGACGGCAATATGTAGCCGTGCGCATATGGCAAGGCGGCGAATGCTGTGCCGGGAGAGCTAGGATACGGTAAACTCTGTATTGAGCGCCGAAGCGCCGCAGACCGCTTTACTTGGTGTGGTTCGCGGCGCTTGGGCATATGTGCTGAGAGCGTTGCATACAGCGAGGCGACGGACGCCGCGCCGGGCGATGGCTGACGCGAATAAGTGACGTATCGAGAACTAATGCGCCGGGAACGCTTTGCCGGGAGCGGATTGCGGCGCTTTTGCGTGCGGATGAGGAGCAGTACGGTTCAGACTCGAATTTCCGATGGTACGCAGGCATACCCAAACAGCGAGGCGGCGGACGCCGCGCCGGGCAAGGACTGACGTGGTTGAACTATGTACCGAGCGCCGAAGCGCCGCAGACCGCTTGCCTAAAGCAGGTTGAGGCGCTTTAGCGTATGAGCGGGGAGCGGAGGATTGCGGGCATTGACAGTCGACGGCATGCGCAGTCGTGCCCATACAGCGAGGCGGCGGACGCCGCGCCGGGCGAGAGTTGACGCGGCCAAACCATATCGAGCGCCGTTGCCCGCTCCCTATTGAGCGGGTTGCGGCGCTTTTGCGTGCGGCAGGGGAGCGGGCCGCGAGCGCCGGATGTCGCGCTGACGCGGGCGGGCTGCGCGCATCAGGCGGCCGCCGGCCCCTGACGGCGCCGCTGCACCCGTTGCGCGCTTGCCCTGCGCCGCCGCACCCGCTGCGCGCCTGCCCTGCGCCGCCGCACCCGTTGCGCGCCTGCCCTGCGCCGCCGCACCCGCTGCGCGCCTGCCCTGCGCCGCTGCACCCGTTGCGCGCTTGCCCTGCGCCGCTGCACCCGCTGCGCGCCTGCCCTGCGCTGCCGCACCCGCTGCGCGCCTGCCCTGCGCCGCTGCACCCGCTGCGCGCCTGCCCTGCGCCGCCGCACCCGCTGCGCGCCTGCCCTGCGCTGCCGCACCCGCTGTGCGCCTGCCCTGCGCCGCTGCACCCGCTGCGCGCCTGCCCTGCGCCGCAGGTGGCGTTTCGCGCGCCGCGCAAGCGCCCTGACGGCGCCGACAAGCCCGAGCGCCACCCCCAAAACCCGAAGCATCTCCCGCCGCCAGGCGTAAACCGTTCGCGTTTTTATGCAAGTTTGTGTAAAATGTTGCTTCGCGCGCCGATATGCGCGCCATGCGCCTTGTTATTTAACCCTGATGTGTCTATAATGAAGAATCAGCTGATTCAGGCGAGTACACCGTTTAGGAGAAAGAGGCAATCAAAATGCAGGATATACGCTTTATACCCGCGACCCAACTCAAGGCCAAGCCCGCCGACGAGAGCAAGCTCGGCTTTGGCCAGCTGTTTACCGATTACATGTTCATAATGAACTATAACCCCACCGACGGCTGGACCGACGCGCGCGTGCAGCCCTATCAGAGCTTCGACATGGACCCGGCGTGCCTGGTGCTGCACTACGGCCAGTCGATATTCGAGGGCATGAAGGCGTATCGCCGCGCCGACGGCGGCATACAGCTGTTCCGCCCGCGCGACAACTTCCGCCGCATGAACAAGTCGGCCGAGCGCCTGTGCATACCCGAGTTCGACGTGGAGCTGGCCATGGCCGGGCTCGAAAAGCTGCTGGAGGTCGAGAAGGACTGGGTGCCGCACAGCGAGGGCGCGTCGCTCTACATACGGCCCACGATAATCGCGACCGACGTGCGCCTGGGCGTGCACGCGTCGCATACGTATGCGTTCTATATCATACTCTCGCCGTCGGGCGCGTACTATGCCAGCGGCCTGGATCCGGTGGGCATATACGTCGAGGACCAGTACGTGCGCGCGGTGCGCGGCGGCATGGGCTTTGCCAAGACCGCGGGCAACTACGCCGCGTCGATAAAGGCCGGCGAGGTCGCCAACGAGAAGGGCTACGCGCAGGTGCTGTGGCTGGACGGCGTGGAGCAGAAGTACGTCGAGGAAGTCGGCTCGATGAACATGATGTTCAAGATCGGCGGCCGCATAGTCACCCCGATGCTCAACGGCTCGATACTGGCCGGCATAACCCGCGACTCGATAATGACGCTGGCGCGCGACATGGGCGTTGAGGTCGAGGAGCGCCGCATAGCGATCAAGGAAGTGTTCGACGCGGCCGAGGCGGGCACGCTTGAGGAGGCGTTCGGCACCGGCACCGCGGCGGTCGTCAGCCCGGTCAACTCGCTGTGCATGGACGGCAAGGTGATCCGCATAGGCGACGGCAGCATCGGCCCGCTGACGCAGAAGCTCTACGACACGCTGACCGGCATACAGTACGGCCGGCTGCCCGACACCCACAACTGGATAGTCAAGCTCTGATGCGCCGAATAAGGCGCTGAGTTGGGGGCCGTGTCCGCGGCTGCGGGCGCGGCCCCTTGGCGGCTTTGGGCGGCGAGCGGGACGGGTCGCCAGCCCGCATTCGGCGGGCGGCAAAGGGCGGCTCCCGAAGCGATGCGGCCGTTCGGGCACATTGCGCCAGTGAATGGCGGGACATATGGCAAACCAATTGGCCGAACATAGGCGGGGATGGGCGCACGGGCATGCTGCGGCGCTCGCGCTTGAGTGCCGGTCATGCGGTCTGCGGGCGAGGTGAGGGGCATGCGCACACACATTGTGCCGCCGGGCGCGGACGGCATGGCGCTGGGGCGGTATATCCGGCGCGCGTATCCCATGTGCGACGCGGCGATGCTGCGCCGGGCGCTGGCGCGGCGCGACTTCAAGCAGGACGGCGCGCGGCTGGGCGAGCGCGACCCGGTGCGCGCCGGGCATGCGCTGAGCTGCTACATAGCGGACGAGTACCTGCTGGGCGGCGCGCTGGAGGTCATATACCGGGGCGCGCGCGTGGCGGGCGTTATCAAGCCCGCGGGGCTGAGCTGCCAGCGCGATGCGCAGGGGCTGGGCGAGGACACGCTCGAGGCGCGCATAGCCGAGCTGTTCGGCGAGGCGTACCTGGTCAACCGGCTGGACCACTTCACCGGCGGCGTGATGCCGGTGGCGCTGGACGCGGCGGCGCGCGACGCGCTGCTGGACGCGTTTGAGCGGCACGCGGTCGACAAGCGCTACGTGTGCCAGGTGGTGGGCGCGCCTGAGGCGCGGGCGCAGCTGGTCAACTACGCGGTCAAGTCAGCCGACGAGGCGCTGGTGCGGGTATACGACGCGCCGCGGCCGGGCGCGCTGACGATGGCGCTGGAGTACGAGCTGCTCGGGCGCGAGGCGCTGCCGGGCGGCGAGGTGGCGCGGCTGCAGGTCAGGCTGGAGACCGGCCGCACGCACCAGATACGCGCGCAGCTGAGCCACGCGGGCCTGCCGGTGCTGGGCGACGACCGCTACGGCGACCGCGCCGCCAACCGCGCGCACGGCGCGGCGCATCAGCGGTTGTGGTGCGAGCGCGTGGCGTTTGAGGACGGCGAGTTTGCGGGGCTGGCGCTGGAGGCGGCGGCGCCGTTCTGAGCGCGGGCGCCGGGGAGCATCCGGGCCTGGCCGGCGCCCTGGGGGCATGTTTTTATCGGTGCATGGCGGCGAAGGCCAGGGCCAATGCGCTGCATGCGGCGCGACTTTGAGGCGGCAGGCGCGGCAATATGGAGCCGGGCCTGCGGCGCTGCGGGTGCGCGTCCGACTGGTTCGTGGCGCGGCCAGGGCTGCCGAATCCCGGAGCACCGTCGCCATATGGCTGGCGGTGGCGATATATAACATGAGTTGTGGCGGCGGGACTGCCTGCCGCAATCGACGCTAATCAAGGAGGAGACTGGATGAGCTCAGACCTGAGCTACGGAGCGCGCGCACGCGGCGCGCTGGAGCGCGGCGACTTCCGCTTTGCGCGCCGGCTGGGGCAGAACTTCCTGCTGGACGACGCGGTGCTGGACGAGATAGCGGCGCGCTCGGGCGCGCAGGCCGGCGACGCGGTGCTGGAGATAGGCCCGGGCGCGGGCACGCTCACGGCGGCGCTGCTGCGGCGCGGCGCGCGCGTGCTGGCCGTGGAGCTGGACGCGGAGCTGGAGCCGGTGCTGCGGGCGCTGCTGGGCGATCAGCCCGGCTTTGAGCTGGTCATGGCCGACGCGCTCAAGTGCGACGTCGAGGCGCTGCGCGCGCATCTGGAGGCGTTGCGCGCGCCCGGCGGCCGGCTGCGCGTCGCGGCCAATCTGCCGTACTACATTACCGGCGACATACTGGCGAGGTATGCGCTGGGCGCGGTGCGGTTCGACTCGCTGTGCGTGCTGGTGCAGCGCGAGGCCGCAGAGCGCATGACGGCGCGCGTGGGCGACGCGCAGTACTGCCTGCTGAGCGCGCAGCTGGGCTGGCGCTACGAGCTGGAGCGCGTGATGGAGCTGTCGCGCGAGCTGTTCACGCCGCGGCCGCACGTGGACTCGACGCTGCTCAGGCTCACGCCGCGCGCGACGCCGCCCGCGCCGGTGCGCGACGAGGCCATGCTGGGCCGCGTGATGAGCGCGGCGTTCCTGATGCGCCGCAAGACGATGCTCAACAACCTGTGCGCGGCGCTCAGGCTGCCGCGCGCCGAGGCGCAGGCCGCGCTGGAGGCGGCGGGGCTGGCCGCGAACGTGCGCGGCGAGGCGCTGACGCACGAGCAGCTGGCCCGGCTCAGCGACGCGCTGAGCGCGCGACAGGGCCCGGCGGACTGACAATGCGCGATGCCCACGGCCATTCCGACGTCGGAAGCGCCGTGGGCATAGTCATGCGCATGATTAGGCATACCCACGCGGCAAAACGGCCCGGTCATAGCGCCGCTGCGCAGAAGCGTCAAGCCTGGCCAAATACGGTGAACAAATCGCCCACGGCTCATCCGCAACCGGAAGTAAACCGTGGGCATAGTCATACGCATAATCACGCGTACCCGCGCGGCAGAACGGCCCGGTCATAGCGCCGCCGCGCGGAAGCGTCCTACCCGGCCAAACGCGGTGAACAAATAGCCCACGGCCCTCCCGCAACCGGAAGCGAACCGCGGGCATCATACGTATGATTAGGCATACCCGCGCAGCAAAACGGCCCTGTCATTGCGCCGCGGCGTAGACGCGTCCTACCTGGATAAACGCAATTAACAGATCGCCCACGGCTCTTCTAAAACCGGAAGCGAACCGTGGGCATCATACGCATGATTAAGCATATCTGGCGGCAAAACGGCCCAACCATTGCGCCGCCGCGCAGACGTGTCCTACCCGGATAAACGCGATAAACAAATAACCCACGGCCCTCCGGAACCGGAAGCGAACCGTGGGCATAGTCATACGCATGATTAAGCATAACCGCGCAACAAAACAGCCCGGTCACAACGCTGTCGCGCCCGGCGTACTGCCCGGCCAAACGCAATGGCCAAGTCCGCATGCCCCAAGGCGCCACGGCTCATCCGCAATCGCATGCGCGCCGATTCCGTGCGCGTCAATCGTACCGCCCCAGCTCCAGCCCGCGCCGTATGAAGTACCTGTATGTGTCGAAGTCGACCGTCTTGGGTATCGAGTGGTCGGAGTGCAGCACGAAGTTGTAGCCCTGCTTGACCGTCGGTATCTTGGACTCCAGCTCGCGGTCGATCACCGCGCGGTCGTTGGTGTACAGCGCGCGCACGTCTATGCCGCCCATGAACGCTATCCTGTCGCCGAACTCCGCGTGCAGCTTCAGCAGATCCATGCCCGCCTTGACCTCTATCACCTGCAGGCAGTTGATGCCGGCCTCGATCATGTACGGCAGCAGCGGCGCCACATAGCCGCACGAGTGCATTATCACCGGCAGGCCGTGCGCATGCGCGAAGTCTATCGTCAGCTTGTGGGCCGGCTGTATCAGCTGGCGGTAGAAGTTGGGCGACATGAACGGGCTGCCCTTGTAGCCCATGTCCTCGTAGTACCAGATGCCGTCGGGCCAGCCCTCCCGGTCGAACAACAGCTGCTGCAGCTTGATAGTGAGCTCGGCGTAGGTCATCGCCATGTCCAGCACCCAGTCCGGATCGTCTATCATGGCCATCAGCATGTTCACGTGGCCGGTCACCGGGTGTATGCACTCGAACACGTTCACGCCGCTCCACACGAAGAACCGGCCCGCAGCGGCGGCGCGCGCCTTGGCGTCGCGGTACGCATCGAAGTTGATGCGGCGCGGGTCGGGCGTGAGCAGCGGCTTGATGTGCGCCTCCCAGTCGGCGCGATCCTTTATCGCGAAGTCTATGTGCTCGGGCGTGGTGTCGTGGAACTTGTGGCGGCGCAGCGTCGCGCCGTTGCCGTCCCGGAGCGTCACCGTGTCCTCGTCCTCGGCGACCTTCACCGGCTCAAAGTCCAGGTCGGCCACCAGGTTGAACGCCCAGCACTCGTCCATGTCGAAGTCGAACACGTCCGCGAAGTGGTCGCCGGGCTTTACATGGCCCTGCCGCTCCCATTCGCGCTGCGTGTCGCCCCAGAAGTGCTCGTACAGCCCGATCCGGTCCACGGGCTGATGGTTCAGTATGCGCGTCATGCGCTCCTTGCCGGTCATAGCGATGCCTCCCGTCCGGATTGTTGTGCATATATCATACCACCGATCGCCGCCATTGCGTTAGGAAAAAACTGTTGACAATAGGACAAAAGTATCATATGCTGAGCACAAACCGGCGCAGGGAGGGCGAAAAATGTATCTGGACATGGACGAATTGAACCCGTGCATACTCAGGGCGTCGGCGTTTGACGGCTACGCGGGCCGCGAGCGGCCGAGCCGGTACGCCGCGCGCACGGTGTACGACTATGAGCTGGAGTACTACACGCGCTCGGACGGCGGCATAGAGGTCGACGGCCGGTACATCGCGTTTGCGGCCGGCGACGTGAACGTGCGCAAGCCGGGCCAGGTGGTGCGGGGCGTGCCGCCGTACAGGTGCTACATAATCTGCTTTGACGCGCGGGGCCGGGCGCGCGCGGGCCAGTACGTGTTCGGCACGCGCGAGCAGGCCCAGCCGCGCTACCGCAATCCGGTGCTGGACATGCTGCCGGACAGGCTGAGCTGCCCGCCGGGCCCGGGCATGGAGCGGCTGTTCGAGCGCGCCTATCTGCTGGAGGGCGCGACCCGGCCCGAGCAGCGGCTGCGCGCGCGGGCGCTGCTGCTGGACATACTCGCAGAGCTGGCCGAGCTGGCGTCGCCGGCGGCGCGCAGCATATCGCCCGAGGTCAGGCGCGTGGCGCGCGCGATAGGCGAGGGCTATGCGGGCGCGCTGAGCGTGGACGCGCTGATAGAGCTCAGCGGGCTGAGCCGGGCCACGCTGCACCGGCGGTTCCTGCGCGAGATGGGCCGCACGCCGCTGGGGCTGATAACCGAGCTGCGCATCAACCGCGCGCGCGAGCTGCTGCTGCTGACCGACTATCCGATAGCCGAAGTGGCCGACATGTGCGGCTATCCGGACAACTCGTACTTCACCCGGGTGTTCCGGCGGGAGTGCGGGGTGACGCCGGGCGAGTTCCGCGCGGGGCGCAGCCGGTAGCCGGCGCGATCGATCCGGCGCTGCCGGCCGGCGCGGGGCTGCGGGCTATGTGTGCGCCGGCGTCGGCGCGGGCGTTGCGCCCGGCATGGACGACGCGCCCGGCATGGGCGACGCGCCCGGCGTAGGCGACGCGGCGGCCCCCAGGAACTCCTCGAGGCACAGGCCACTGGCGTATATCTGCGCCGCGGCGTCGCGGCCAACGTAGCGGTAGTGCCAGGGCTCATAGATTATGCCGGTCAGCTCGCTCCTGTCGACGGGGTAGCGCAGTATAAAGCCGTAGCGGTAGCTGTTGTCGATGAGCCAGCGCTGCACGGGGGTGTGCTGCTGGGCCTCGTCGAGCAGCTGGTAATCGGCGTCGACTATGTCCAGCGCCAGGCCGAGCTGATGCTCGCTGGTGCCGGGCAGCGCGACCTCGGTCATGGCCAGCGCGGGCGCGAGCTCGGCGTCGACGCCCTCGGCGACCAGGCGCTCGATCTTGTTTTCGAACAGTCCGGCCTGGTATTCGCAGGTGCGATACGCCGAGCATACGACCGGCTCCAGCCCGGCCGCGCGGCAGTCGTCCAGCATCAGCAACAGATCGTCGCGGCAGCGCTCGTCTACGCTGAAGCCGCCGCCGATGTCGACCAGCACGGGCTGCAGGCCCTCGGGCACTGGGTTGTCGCGATTGACGAGTATCAGCAGCGAGAACTCGCCCGCGCTGACGTCGCCGGTGGGCGCGGCCGGCATGGCGGCGGCGGCGCTGCCGATCAGGCCGGGCGCGGAACTGGGCGAGGGCAGCGCGCTGGGCGCGGCCGAGGGCGGCGCATACGCTCCGGTTATCAGATCGAACACGCTGCCCGCGTCTTCAGCGGTGGCGGCGCAGGGCAGCGCGGCCAGCAGCGCAGCCAGCGCCAGCGCGCGACGGATTCCCGGCTTGAGGGCCTCAAACATACTCCACATGCTCTCCGTTCAACAGATTTTTATCCACATTATACATGATATATTGGCGTCATGCAGCCGGAAGCACAGCCAAATTGGCACAGTAATATGGCAGGTCGGTTAAACCTGTGCGGCTTCGCGTAGGGCTGTCGCGCCGATGTGCCGCGCATGTCCCAGGGCGGCTGAAAGCGCGGCGCGGCGCACAACAGGTTCAAGGCGTAAAAGCATCGGCTGCAAGCCGTAGCGCCGCTGCGCCGCGCATGTCCCAGTGCGACCAAAAGCGCGGCGCGGCGCACAACCGGCTCGAGGCGCGAAACAGCGGCTGCAGGCCGTAGCGCCGCTGCGCCGCGCATGTCTCAGTGCGACCAAAAGCGCGCCGCGGCGCACAACCGGCTCGAGGCTCGAAAGCACCAACTGCAGGCCGTAGCGCCGCTGCGCCGCGCATGTCCCAGTGCGACCAAAAGCGCGCCGCCGAGCCCAACCGCTTCGAGGCGCGAAAGCACCAACTGCAAGCCGTAGCGCCGCTGCGCCGCGCATGCCCCAGAGCAGCCCAAAGCGCGCCGCCCCAGCCCGTAGCGCAAAAAGACGCCCGAATGCGGGGCGGCCATTGCCGGCCGACCGCATTCGGGCGTTGTCATGCCATTGGGCTTACTTTGCGTCCTTTATGGCCGCCTGAGCCGCAGCCAGGCGCGCTATCGGCACGCGGAACGGAGAGCAGCTCACGTAGTTCAGGCCGACCTTGTGGCAGAACTCGATCGTCGACGGATCGCCGCCGTGCTCGCCGCAGATGCCGCACTTGAGGTCGGGGCGGGTCTTGCGGCCCTTCTCGACCGCCATCTCCACCAGCAGGCCCACGCCGGTCTGGTCGAGCTTGGCGAACGGATCGTTCTCGTAGATCTTCTTGTCGTAGTACGCGTTCAGGAACTTGCCCGCGTCGTCACGGCTGAAGCCGAACGTCATCTGGGTCAGGTCGTTGGTGCCGAACGAGAAGAACTCGGCCTCCTTGGCGATCGCATCCGCGGTCAGCGCGGCGCGCGGTATCTCGATCATCGTGCCGACCTTGTAGTGCATGTCGCTGCCGGCGTCCTTGATCAGCGCGTCGGCGGTCTCCACGACTACCTTCTTGACATACGCCAGCTCCTTGACCTCGCCTACCAGCGGGATCATGATCTCGGGCACTATGTCCCAATCCGGATGCTTGGCGCGCACGGCCAGCGCGGCCTTGATGACGGCCTTGGTCTGCATCACGGCGATCTCGGGGTAGGTCACGGCCAGACGGCAGCCGCGATGGCCCATCATCGGGTTGAACTCGTGCAGCGACGCGATTATCGCCTTTATGTCGGCCACGGTCTTGCCCTGGGTCTTGGCCAGCTTCTCGATGTCGGCCTCCTCGGTGGGCACGAACTCATGCAGCGGCGGATCCAGGAAGCGGATCGTCACAGGATAGCCCTCCATGGCCTCGTAGATGGCCTCGAAGTCGCCCTGCTGCATCGGCTCGAGCTTGGCCAGCGCGGCCTCGCGCTGCTCGACGGTGTCCGAGCAGATCATCTCGCGGATCGCGTCGATGCGGTCGTCGTTGAAGAACATGTGCTCGGTGCGGCACAGGCCGATGCCTTCCGCGCCGAACTTGCGCGCCTGAGCGGCGTCGGTGGGCGTGTCGGCGTTGGTGCGCACGTTCAGCTTGCGATACTTGTCGCACCAGGCCATGACGCGGCCGAACTCGCCGGCGATCGAAGCCTCGACGGTGGGTATGATGCCGTCGTAGATGTTGCCGGTGGAGCCGTCTATCGAGATCCAGTCGCCCTCGCCGTAGGTCTTGCCCGCCAGCTCGAACTTCTTGTTCTCCTCATCCATCTTGATCGCAGAGCAGCCGGATACGCAGCACTTGCCCATGCCGCGCGCCACGACCGCGGCGTGCGAGGTCATGCCGCCGCGCACGGTCAGTATGCCCTGAGCGGCCTTCATGCCCTCGATATCCTCGGGCGAGGTCTCCAGGCGCACCAGCAGGACCTTCTGGCCCTTGGCGGCCCATTCCTTGGCGTCCTCAGCGCTGAACACGATCTGGCCGCAGGCAGCTCCCGGAGAAGCGGCCAGCGCCTTGCCGATCACGGGCGCGGCCTTGAGCGCCTTGGCGTCGAACTGCGGGTGCAGCAGCGCGTCCAGCGAGCGGGGCTCGATCATCGCGACGGCCTGCTTTTCGTCTATGCGGCCCTCGTCGACCAGGTCGCAGGCTATCTTGAGCGCCGCGGCCGGGGTGCGCTTGCCGTTGCGGGTCTGCAGCATGTAGAGCTTGCCGTGCTCGACGGTGAACTCCATGTCCTGCATGTCATGGTAGTGGTTCTCCAGCTTCTGGCACACGCCCTCGAACTGCGCGAACGCCTCGGGGAACTTCTCGGCCATCTGGCTGATGGGCATCGGGGTGCGCACGCCGGCCACGACGTCCTCGCCCTGAGCGTTGGTCAGGAACTCGCCGAACAGCTTCTTTTCGCCGGTGGCGGGGTTGCGGGTGAACGCCACGCCGGTGCCGCAG
>CAWVGT010000034.1:0-12713 GCA_963928645.1 Candidatus Fimadaptatus sp. | reverse complement strand
ACAAACAAATCGCGCGGCTCCAGCCCGGACAGGCTCCGCGGATCGCCGGCCGGCCGGTCGCTCACACCCCGCGCTCGTCCAGCCCGCCCTCCTTGATCGCGCCGGAGGCGTACGCGTCTATCAGGCAGCTTAGGTCGTCTATGCGCTCCTGGAGCCGGACGCCTTGGTCGGTGTCGAGTATGCGCAGCCGGCGGGGCATCTGCTCGACCACGGTCTGGACGGAGTGTATGTCCTGCTCGTCGGTTATCGCGCGCGTCGTCGACTCGAAGGGCTGGTGCGCGACCAGCAGCAGCGCGTGCGAGCTGAATATCAGCGTGTAGCCCGCTATGCCGGTCACGCCCTGGTACGCGCGCGACAGCCCGCCGTCTATCACCAGCAGCCGCCCGCCCGCGTGCACCGGGCTCTCGCCCTTCTTGACGCGCACCGGCACGTGGCCGTTTATTATGTGGCCCGCGTCCGGATCCAGGTCGAACGCCGCCAGTATGCCGCGCGCGACCGCCTCGTCGTGCATCAGCGAGTAGTAGGGGTTCTTCTGCTCGGCCCAGCAGGCCTCGTCGGCGATGAAGTAGCGCTCGAACGTGGCCATGCGCGACTTGCCGAACAGCGGCGACACCGGCCCGCACCACAGGTACCACATCATGTCCTGGCCGTCGCGGCGCGCCCGTGCGCCCGCGCGCGCGAAGTAGCCCTGGCGCGCCAGCCGCTCGGCGCAGTCCAGCGCGGCGCGGCCCGCAGGCCGGCCCTCGGGCGCGTCTATCGGCAGCTCCATAAGCGAGCCGTCCGCGTTCATCGGTATACAGCCGTGGTAGAGCAGGTTGCCGTTGCAGCGCAGGTACATGCTGCCGGCCGCGAACAGGAACTTGACGTGCGTCTGCAGCTTTTCGGAGTGCTCGAACGCGGTCTGCAGCCGGTACATCAGCTCGCGCTCGCCCTCGCTGAGCGCGCTCGGGTCGGCGGGGTCGACGGTCGGGAACGAGTTGGACGTGAGCGCGTGGCGCGCGCCGTCTATGTCGAGCGTGCCGCGCTCATAGTCGACCCGCTCCAGCAGCCGGCGCTCGTCCATGCCGTATTCGGGGTGGCGGCGCAGCAGCTGGCACTCGAGTTTGAACATGATTATGGCCATCGCCTTGTGCATGCGCGCCAGCTCCATGTCGTCCTCGCCGGGATCGGGGCCGCCCAGACGCCGGGGTATGAACTCGGCGCACGGGTCGGACGCGTACGCGCCCGCGGCGAACGTGGCCAGCGTGCGCAGCGATATGCCGTAGCCGACCTCCAGCGCGTCCAGGTTGCCGTACTTGAGCTGGGTGACCAGTACCTGCGCGATGCACACCTGGGAGCCGGCGGCCGCGCCCATCCACACTATGTCGTGGTTGCCCCACTGCACGTCGACGTTGTGGTAGCCCATCAGCGCGTCCATTATCAGGTCGGCGCGCGGGCCGCGGTCGTATATGTCGCCGATTATGTGCAGGTGGTCTATCGAGAGGTACTGTATTACGCGCGACAGCTCGACTATCACGGCGTCGGCCTGGCCGCACTCGATTATCGCGTCCACGGTCTCGGAGTAATACGCCTGCTTGTCGTGCACGTCCTCGCGCAGCAGCAGCTCCTCCATCAGGTCGCCCAGATCCTGGGGCATGGCCCGGCGCACGTGCGCGCGGGTATACTTGACCGCCATCAATCGCGCCAGCTCTACCAGGCGCAGTATCGTTATGCGATACCACTCGGCGTTGACCGCGCCCTGCTGCTTGAGCAGCGCGAGCTTTTCCTCGGGGTAGTACACCAGCGTGCAGAGCATGTCGCGCTCGTGGGTGGGCAGTATGTCGCGGTACAGGTCGTTGGTCTTTTGCTTTATTACGCCGCTGGCGTTGTGCAGCATGTGCAGGAACGCGGCGTGCTCGCCGTGCAGGTCGGACAGGAAGTGCTCGGTGCCCTTGGGCAGCTGGAGCACCGCGCGCAGCCGGATTATCTCGGCCGACGCCTGCCGCGCCGTGGGGTACTGCCGGCGCAGCTGTTTCAGGTATTTGATCGTGTCGGGTGAATTCATCGTCAACCTCGTAATCTGCGCGCCGTGCGCGCCGCCTCGGGGGGATGCGCGCGGGCGGGTCGGCGGTCCGCCTTCGCGCAGGCTATTGACAAAGTATGCCGCGCATGTCCACTTGACCGAGCATGCAGCAGCAAACGACAAAACATGCAGGCCAAGGCGGATTGTCGCACATATCAGACCGATTTACAGCATCCCCACATGACGTTTCAAAAACCGTTTGGATAAGAACCCGCTGACCAGCCGCCGTGGTTTGTCAACGGTCTGAGCGCGGGCGGGGCGGCGGACGCCCGCGCGTTCAGTCTATTGCCGGAGTATGCCACACGCGGTCTGCCTGGCCAAACATGCAAAGTGGCCGGTAAAGTATGCAGATGAAATAGAATGCTGTTTATATCGAACCAATTTTGCTGCATTGCTCATGGACTGCTACAAAAAGCCGTTTGGAATACAGCCGTCCGTCCAGCCGCGCGCAGCCTGCTGACAAAGCATGCTGCACACGTCCTGCTTGGCCGAACGTGCAACAGCAGCCGGCAGAGCATGCAAAGCCAAACGCAACACCGCCTATATCGGAAGGTTTTCGCAACATCGCCCAAGCGCTGTTTCAACAAAGCCATTTGGAATAAAGCGCGCCGTCCAGCTGCCGGGCTTTGTCAGCGGTATGCGCGCGGGCGGGTCAGCGGCCCGCCCGCGCGTTCAGTCGTCCAGCACGCCGCGCGGCAGCTCGCCGGCGGCCTGCGCGCGCCTGAGCGCCAGATAGGTCGCCGCGGCGTCGAAGCGCGCGTCGTGCGCCGCCGCGCCCGCGCCGAATACCCGGGTGGCGAACGCCGCTATGTCGGCCTCGGTCAGCCCGTAGTGCGCCCAGAGCTCGCTCAGGCTGGGCGGCTTGGGCCGGCCGCCGGGCAGCTCGCCGCCGCAGCGCCCGGTGAAGTAGCGCAGCGTGCAGAAGCGGCGGCGCTCGGGCAGCGCCATGCCCAGCCGCTCAAACTCGCGGCGCAGGTAGTCCATGTCGCCGCTGACGCCGTGGCCCACGTAGACCTCGGCCCAGTAGAAGTCGCGGCAGATCTCGCGGGCGCGCTCGGCGAACGTGCGGCCGCCCGACAGCCGCTCCAGCGCCTTTGTGCTCAGGCGGTGCACCTTGTAGGCGTGGGGGTTCATCGCGTCCACGCGGAAGAAGAAGTTGCGCGCCTCGAGCCGCTCGCCGTCGGCTATCAGGTAGGCCAGCTGGCAGATCTGGGGCTGGGCCATGCCG
This sequence comes from Candidatus Fimadaptatus sp., assembly GCA_963928645.1. GTDB lineage: Bacteria > Bacillota > Clostridia > Christensenellales > Aristaeellaceae > Fimadaptatus. Next base: position 9,423 of record CAWVGT010000034.1, on the reverse strand, counting down.
TTGGCCTCTATGTCGAATACCAGCGCGCGCATTACTTGGCCGTGAGCGCGCGGTAGGCCGCCTGCATGCAGTCCAGCGCGGCGTCGAGCTGGGCGCGCGGGCAGGCCACGTTAAAGCGCAGATAGCCGGCGCACTGGTTGCCCTCGCCGTAGCCCTCGCCGCGGTTGAGGCCCACGCCGGCCTCGCACAGCGCCCGGAACACCGCGTCCGGCTCGCCCAGCGCGCGCGCATCCAGCCACATCAGATACGTGCCCTCGGGCCGGCGGCACTTTATCAGCGGCATGTCCGCGCTCAGCCGCGCCAGCGTGCGATCGACGTTGCCCTCTATGTACTCGGTCAGCTCGTCCAGCCACTTGCCGCAGCGCGTGTACGCGGTGCGCTGCGCCACCGAGCCGAAAACGTTGTTGGCGCCGTTGGACGCGCCGCTGGCCTGCATGAACCGGCTGATCTGCTCCCGGTAATCGCGCCGGGGCACTATCATGTTGCTTATGCCCAGCCCGGCCAGGTTGAACGACTTGGTCGCCGACATGAGCATTATGGCGTTGTCGTAGTCGAACGTGAGCACCGAGTTGTGCTTATGGCCCTTGAATATGAAGCCGTCGTGTATCTCGTCGGACACGAGTATCGCGTCGTAGCGCCGGCACAGCTCGACCAGCCGGCCCATCTCCTCGCGCGTCCAGACGCGGCCGACCGGGTTGTGCGGGTTGCACATGACCATCATGCGCGCGCCGCCGCGGAACGCGTTTTCCAGGTCGGCGTAGTCGAGCGTGAAGTAGCCGTCCTGTTCGAGCAGCGGGCTCGGGCGCAGCGTGCGGCCGGCGTCGCGCACGGCGTTGAAGAACGGCGTGTACACCGGCGTGGCGATTATCACCTTGTCCCCGGGGCGGGTCAGCGCGTTCACCGCCGCGCGTATCGCGCAGACCACGTTGGAGCTCCACATTATCCACTCGCGCTCGGCGTGTGCGCCAAAGCGGTCGCGCAGCCAGCCTATCACCGCGTCATAGTCCGCGTCGACCTCGCCGGTATAGCCGAATATGCCGTGCTCGGCGCGCGCCTTGAGCGCCTCGACTATCTCAGGCGCGGTGGCCAGGTCCATGTCGGCGACCCACATGGGTATCACGTCCTCGCGGCCGAATATGGCCTTGCATGCGAGCAGCTTTTCGGCCGAGGTGCCGCGGCGGTCTATGATCCTGTCGAATTGACTCATAGCGATACACTCCTTTTGCGTATGTTGCGTATGTGCGGCCGGACGCGCGCGGCGCCGGCTAATGTAACCTTATTGTATCGCGTTTTTACGCAAAACGCAACATCGCGGCGCAAAAAGCGGAAAGCGCGCGAGCGGGAGGGCGGGGCGGGTGGCGGGTGGGGCGCGCCACGCTGTATAGTGTCGAATAACGGAAAGCGCGAGCCGGAGTAGTGTACGGGTGACGGGCAGGTCGCGCCGGGCGATCGACCATATACGGCGAGGCGGCATGTGCGCACAGCTCGCAGCGGGCGCTATCGCGGCGCAACGGGCGCGCCGCGCTGTATAGTGTCGAAAAACGGAGGGCGCGAGCCGGAGCAGTGTGCGGCTGGCGGGCATGTCGCGCCGGGCGATCGACCATATACGGCGAGGCAGCATGTGCGTGCAGCCCGCAGCGGGCGCTGCACGGCGCAAAGGGCGCGCCGCGCAGTATAGTGTCGAAAAGCGAAAAGCGTGCGAGCCAATGTATGGCGCGTCAGGCAAGCATGTCGCGTCAGGCAAGCGCCCCTGCAGAGCAAGGCGTCACATGCGCGCAACCCGCAGCCGGCGCATGGCACCGTACCGCATAGACAAGCGGAAACCACACAAGCCGGATTACAACGCAGCCGTCCATCACCACGCGCCATGCGGGCGGCCATGCAATGCCAGGCCACACGCAGCCCGCCGCGTGTGTCGTCACAGCGCCACAGGCGTGCCGCGGCGGCGCTCGAACGCGAGCGTGAACCGCGCGCCGCACTCCAGCGCCATGCGGCGGGCGCGGTCGAACTCGTAGCCCACGAACTCGGGGTAGTGCGCGTCGCTGCCCAGCATCACGAACTCGCCGCCCAGCTCTATGAAGCGGCGCACTATGTCCGGGCCGGGTATCGGGGCGGCGCCGCCGTTTTTGAGGCCGGAGGTGTTTATCTCGAGCGCCTTGCCGTCGCGGGCGAGCTTTTTGAGTATCGCGTCGACTATGTCGGGCGCGTAGGCGCGGTCGAACGGGCGCACGCCCGCCTCGCGCGGCGCGAACTTGGAGCAGTAGCCCAGGTGCGCCAGGCAGTCGTAGTCGTCAAAGCGGTTGATCGACTCCCACACGCACTCGGCGTAGCGGTAAAACGCTTCCTCGGGCGCGCGCCCGTTCATGAAGCGCTCGTAGTCGTAAGGATCCACGCCGTCTATCATGTGCTGGCTGAGCAGCACGTAGTCGAACGGGTGCGCCTGGACGACGGCCAGCGTCTCGGCGGTGACGCAGGGCTGTTCGCCGGCCTCTATGCCGGCGCGCACCGTCAGGGCGGGATGCTGCGCGCGCAGCGCGTCCAGCTCGGCGAACCAGCGCGCGTAGTCGATCGGCACGTCGAATATGGCCTCCTGGTGCTTGAGATCGAGGTGGTCGGTCAGGCATATCTCGCTCAGGCCGGCGCGCTCGGCGGCGTCGAGCTGCTGAGCCATCGTGGCGTGGCCGTCGGCCGAATACGTCGTGTGCAAATGATAATCTCGCATGGGGCACCTCCGCAACTGAATCTTCCTTAACAAGTATAAATTTCCGTGATTACGCGCGAACGCTGCCGAGTGTTAAGAATTTTTATCAAAAAACGCGTCTTTTACGCATAAATGACTTTTCTATTCGGGGCAAAGATGGTATAATCAAGCCACCGGATTTCGATGACTGCGCGCGGGGCGCGTGAAATGAGGTGCATCGCTCAGGTGAACTCTATTGGGGCGAATAAGCCCGGCATAAATCTGGCCGAGGTTGCGGCCGAGGCGCGCGCGCTGCTGCGGCGCGACGGCAATTACTGGCGCACGGTGCTCGCGATAGCGCTTATGATGGCGCTGACCAACGTGCCGGTGATTCTGCTCAACTATCTGCCCGTACTGCTGTGGGGCGCAGGCGAGCTGACGGAGGACGCCCTGCTGGCGATAGATACGCGCGCGATGGTGTTTTCGCTGATGCTGCAGGTGCTGGTGACGCCGGCGATCAGGCTGGGGCTGCTCCGGTATGAGCTGAACATGTGCCAGGGCCGGCCGGCCTCGCCGATGGAGCTGTTCGAGGGGCTGACGCGCGGCAACTACTTCGCGGCGGTGCGCGCGATGCTGTGGCAGACGCTGTCGCTGTTCGTGTGGCTGATGATACCGCTGTCCATGGCGGCCAACGGGCTGGTGCTGCTGATGGCATACGGTCAGACCTCCGGCATGCTCTGGCTGGGGCTGGGGCTCACGCTGTTCATAATGGTCAACCGCGCCCTGGCGTATTCGCAGCAGTTCTACCTGCTGGCGCGCGAGCCGCGCATGGGCGCGATAATATCGCTCAAGCTCAGCACGACGGCGATGCGCGGGCGGCTGGGCGAGCTGTTCTGCCTGAAACTGAGGTATTTCTACTGCTTCTTGGTGCTGGCGCTGCCCAGCCTGCTGTCCGGCGTGCTGGTCGTCTGGGCGCGGCTGGGGCTGGAGCTGAGCGCGTTCGATCAGGCGCTGGTGGGCCTGGCTACTACGCTTGCGACGATAGCGCTGGCCAGCCTGTGCATGCCTCGGCTGGAGATTGCGTCGGCGGTGTACTTCACCCGGCTGAGCGATATGATGTCCCGCCGCGCCGAGGAGCTCAAGCGCGCGCACAACGCGGCGTTTGACGAGGCCATGGGGCGCGGCGACGCGCTGCCCGGCTGGGGCGACCCGACCGGCGGCGACGAGCAGCCCGACGACTCGGCCGGCGACGGGCAGCCCGACGACCCGACCGGCAGCGGCGGGCGCGACGCGGGCGAAAGGTGACGTAAGCGGCGCCACAGGCGCTGATGGGGCGACAAATAGGAAGGACGGTTTGCTATGCTGGAGAGGAAGACGATCAAGAGGGATGTCAAGGGTATCCTTGGCGGCGAGAGCAGGGGAGCCGTGTTTCTGGCGGTGCTGCTGACGTTCATAGTGCTGCTGGTGTACTTTGGCGGCGTGTGGGGGCTGGGGCAGTTCTTCCCGGTGACGCAGGCCGATCTGGATGCGATAGTCGCGTGGTATCAGCAGCCGATAGCGTTTGAGGCTGAGGCGGCCGAAGCCGCGGCATCGGGCAGCTCGCTGTCGCTGGGCGGGTTCATGCAGGGGCTGAGCACGCTGGGCCGCACGCTCAGGAACGTGGGCATAATATACCTGATCGCGCTGGCGCTGGAGCTGATAATAGTGCTGCCGCTGATGACCGGCGTGAACAAGTTCATGCTGCGCGTGATACGGCTCAAGAACCCGAGCGCGGGCACGGTGTTCAAGGGCTATACCGGCGCGTACTTCTTCCGCTCGATAATACTGCCGTTCTGGCAGGCGCTGTGCCTGGTGGGGTGGCAGATAATAATGCTGGTGCTGCTGGTGGGCGGCATGGCGGGCACGGCGCTGGCGACCGGGCTGAGCACGCAGGACTTCGCGGCGCTGAGCAGCGGCGTGTCCATGGAATCGATAAGCGCGGTGTTCACGGCCGACTACATCGCCCGCTGCGGCTGGATCTACCTGGCGGTGCTGGGCGTGTGGTACGTGCTCGATCTGTGGCTGATGATATTTAAGTGCATAAGCTACTCCATGGCGACGGTGGCGCTGGCCGAGCGTCCGCAGATGGGCGTGCGCAAGGCGCTGCGCGCCAGCCGCCGCATAGTCCGCGGCAACCACTTCGCGCTGCTGGTGATGGAGCTGAGCTTCCTGGGCTGGTACATACTGGCCACGCTGGCGATAGGGCTGGTCGTGGCGCTGGGCGTGGGCATGAACGCGCTGAACATGGGCCAGCTGGGGCTGATAATCACGCTGGGCGTGCTGCTGGTCGTGGCGCTGCTGATAATGTACCTGCTGATGCCCTACCGCGTGGGCGTGCACGCCATGTGCTACGTAATGCTCAAGCGCGAGGCGCTCGAAAACGGCATAGTCGACAAGGAGGACTTCCGCGGCAAGCGCGAGCTGGCCAACGCCGAATAGCCCGCGCGCAGCCCGGAGCGCCTGACTGGCCGCCGTCGCATCATGTATGCGGCGGCGGCTTTTTGCGCTGTAAAAATTCATAACAAACAGCATTTTACTCTTTACATTTGCACAAATTACTCATATAATTATCATATGGAGCGCCGTGCATTTCAAGGATATGGAGGCAGTCTACATGAGAAATACCCGGCTCGATGAGATGGAGAAATATATACTGCAAAACGAATCGGTGTCGATGGAGCAGCTGTGCCAGCAGTTCAAGGTGTCGATGATAACGGTGCGCCGCGACATAGCGCAGCTGCAGCGCAAGGGCACGATCGAAAAGATATACGGCGGGGTGACCGCGCGCAAGGGCGAACAGCTGACCCCGTTCGACGTGCGCCGGATAAAGGGGCGCGAGGCCAAGGCGGCCATAGCCGCGCGCGCGGCGCAGTTCGTGCACGACAACGACACGGTGTTCCTGGACAGCGGCACGACCACGCTGCACGTGCTGGACAACCTGTCGGCGCTGCACAACGTCACGATAGTCACCCACTCGCTGCAGGCGATGCTGGCCGCGCTGCCGTATCAGAACCTGAACATAATCTCGCTGCCCGGCCAGCTGTACCGCAAGACCAGCTCGTTTACCGGCTTGGACGTGATACGGTTCCTCAAGACGTACAACATATCGGTCGCGTTCATGGGCGCGTCGGCGTTCTCGCTGGAGCACGGCGTGTCCAACTCCTCGCCGCTGGAGTACGAGATCAAGATGACCGCGATGCAGCGCTCCGAAAAGAGCGTGCTGCTGCTGGACAGCGAGAAGTTCGGCCGCACCGCGCTGCTGACGTACGCGCGGATATCCGACTTCGACGCGATAGTGACCGAGCGCATGCCCGCGCCCGAGTACGAGCGCGCCTGCCGCGAGGCCGGCACCGAGCTGATAGTGGCCGAGCTGCCCGCGCGCGCGCAGGAGGACGGCCAGGGCTGACGCGGCCGCGCGCCGCGAATTGCCGGCTTGCGCTTTTGGCCAAACAGGAGTACAATGAAAGCACATCATCTAACGCTTTGCGCGTAAGGAGAGTGAGCGACCAATGATAACTAATGAAATGTTGAACCGCTTTTCGGCCGACTTCAACGCCGACAAGTGCCATCGCATAGCGATGAACGCGGTGACGCAAAACGGCGTGACCAAGTCTGCGGTGTCGCAGGCGGCGCTGCGCGAGGACGTGCATCAGTTCTCGATAAACCTCAAGCAGGGCGAGATAACCAATCAGAAGTCGTCGGGGCGCTGCTGGATGTTCGCGGCGCTGAACACGATGCGCTTTGAGATCATCAAAAAGCTGAACCTGGAGACGTACGAGCTGTCGCAGAACTACCCGCTGTTCTGGGACAAGCTCGAAAAGGCGAACTACTTCCTGGAGAACATACTGGCCACGCTCGACGAGCCCACCAATGGCCGGCTGATAGCGTGGCTGCTGTCGGCGCCGCTGGGCGACGGCGGCCAGTGGGACATGTTCTGCGCGCTGGTCGACAAGTACGGCGTCGTGCCCAAGGACGCCATGCCCGAGACCGCGTGCTCCAGCGCCACCGGCGAGATGGACAAGTTCCTCACGCTCAAGCTGCGCGAGTATGCGTGCCAGCTGCGCGCGCAGCACGCCCAGGGCAAGTCGGCCCAGGAGCTGGCCGGCGAGAAGGACGCCATGCTGTCCACGATATACCGCATGCTGTGCATCTGCCTGGGCGAGCCGCCCAGGACCGTAACGCTCGAGGCGCGCGACAAGGACGACAAGTTCATACGCGACGCCGGACTGACCCCGCAGGAGTTCTTCAAGAAGTACGTGGGCTGGGACCTCAATAAGTACGTCAGCCTGATAAACGCGCCCACCGCCGACAAGCCCTATGGCCGCACGTTCACCGTGCGCTTCCTGGGCAGCGTGCACGAGGGCCGGCCGGTCAAGTACCTGAACCTGCCCAGCGCGGCGCTCAAGCGCGCGGCGATAGCGCAGCTCAAGGACGGCCAGCCGGTGTGGTTCGGCTCGGACGTGGGCCAGTGGCTGGTGCGCCAGGGCGGCCTGATGGACATGAACGTGCTGGAGCTGGGGCAGCTGTTTGACACCGACTTCCCGCTGGACAAGGCGCAGCGCCTGGACTACGGCGAGAGCCTGATGACCCACGCGATGGTGCTGATGGGCGTCAACCTGGACGAGGACGGCAAGCCCACCCGCTGGCGCGTCGAGAACAGCTGGGGCAAGGACGCCGGCAAGGATGGCTACTACATAATGAGCGACAAGTGGTTCGACGAGTTCACCTACCAGGTGGTCGTCGACGAGAAGTACCTGACCGACGAGGAGCGCGCGCAGCTCAAGCAGGAGCCTATAGTGCTCGAGCCGTGGGATCCGATGGGATCGCTGGCGCTGTAAGCGCGCGCGGCATGGGCGGCGGGCCCGGGCATACCGGAGTCCGCCGCCCGCTTTCATTTTCACACGGGCAGGCCGAAAGGAGCGATATGATGGCCAACGAGGATATAATGGAGCGCAAGCTCAGCGGCGAGACGATGTTCAGCGGCAAGCTGCTGGACGTGGAGCACTGGCAGGTCGAGCTGCCCGACGGGCGTACGGCGCTGCGCGAGATAGTAGTGCACGGCGCGGCGGTGGCGGTGGTGCCGGTGGATGCGGACGGCAATGTGACGCTGGTCAGGCAGTACCGGCCGGCGGTGGGGCGCGCGATGCTGGAGATACCGGCGGGGCTGCTGGATTCGCCCGACGAGCCCGAGCTGGAGGCGGCGCAGCGCGAGCTGCGCGAGGAGACCGGGCTGACAGCCGACACCTGGCTGAAGCTGTGCGACATAACGCCGTCGCCGGGCTACCTGACCGAGCGGATAGCGCTGTTCCTGGCGCGCGGGCTGAGCCAGGGCGAGACCGAGCTGGACGACGACGAGTTCCTGCGCGTGGAGAAGCTGCCGCTGGGCGAGCTGGTGGGGCGCGTGATGCGCGGCGAGCTGACCGACGCCAAGACGCTGCTGGGCGCGGTCATGGCGGCGCGCGTGCTGGGGGTCTGAATGGCGCTCAGGGAGCGGCTGCTGGACGCGCTGACCCGGCCGGGCATGGCGTTTGAGGAGGCCGGGCGCTGGCGCGAGGTGCCGCTGGCGCATCAGGGGCTGGCCGGCCCGGGCGCGCCGGGCAACTCGCTGGAGGCGTTTAAGCGGGCGGCGCGCGGCGGCTATGGCGTGGAGCTGGACGTGCGGCTGTGCCGGGACGGGCTGGCGGTGCTGCACGACCGGGAGGTGCAGTGCGCAGACGGCGTGCGGCGGGTGCGCGGCATGACGCGCGCCGAGCTGAGGGCGGCGCTGCCGGAGGGCTGCGCGCCCACGCTCGAGCAGGCGCTGGCGCAGCTCGCCGGGCGGGTGCCGGTGGCGGTCGAGCTCAAGAGCGACGGGCTGCGCGGCGCGGGCAGGCTGGCGCGCGCCGCGGCGCAGGCGCTGGACGGGTATGCGGGGCCATACTGCGTGCTGTCGTTCGACCCGCGGGCGCTCAGGGCGTTCGGGCGGCTGCGGCCGGACGTGCTGCGCGGGCAGCTGGTCGCGGGCCCTGCCGACATGCGGCGCTGGTGCGGCGGGGCGCTGGCGGGATTGCTGGGCAACCTGCTGCTGAACCGGGTGTCGCGGCCGGCGCTGGCGGCCGTGCAGGCGGACGCGCGCAGCCCCGGCATAGCCGCGTGGCGGCGCCAGGGCGTGCCCTGCGCCGCGTGGACGCTCGCGACCGAGGCGCAGGTGCGCCGCGCGCGCGCCCAGGGCGACATCGCGATATTTGAGGGCGCGGAGGCGCGCGCGGCGGTCGAGCGCGAGTATGCCGGCCGGTGGGAGGCGCTGCGCCGCTGGACGGGGTGGCGCGGTTGAATCGTGAGGCGCGGCAGGCGGCGCCATATGCGCTCGCATGCCGTCAGCGTCGCCCGGCGAGCCGACTGCAGACGCGCTGCTCATGCGGCGTCGCTGCGGCGGCTTGCGGCCTGACGCGTTCATAACGCGCTGCGCAAGTTCTCATGTCAAAGCCGCTGTATGCTTTGGAGGGCTGGACTGTAAACCCAATAGGGCGACGCAGGATATGCGTTTTGCCGATTTGGGCGCATACAGGGCGCGCCGGGTCGCATGCGCCATACAACAAAAAATCCGAACCGCTCAGCAAAGCGATTCGGATCAACAAGTGCGATCGACGGGACTTGAACCCGTACCCTCATCGGACACGCCCCTCAAACGTGCGCGTATGCCAATTCCGCCACGATCGCACGCG
>CAWVGT010000033.1:0-7910 GCA_963928645.1 Candidatus Fimadaptatus sp. | reverse complement strand
GACTGGCTTGTGCGAAGGTCAGCTGCGGGCGATGGATGAACGAGAGCAGTTGAGTGTCCGGTTGTTCTCTTGGGACAATGGTGGCAGACTTGCGCGAAGATCTGTTGCGGTCAATGGAGGAACGAGCCGGAAGCAGTTGAGCGTCCGGCTCTTGTCATATAATCATGGTGGCGGGCTTGCGCAAAGGTCTGCCGCGGGCGACGGAGGAACGGGCCGGAAGCAGTTGAGCGTTCGGCGCTTGTCATGTGGTCATAGTTATAGGCGTGCGCGAAAGTCTGCCACGGGCAATGGAAGAACAGGCCGGATGCGTGTGAGCGTCCGGCTCTTGCCATATGTTCATGGAGCAGGCTTATGCAAATGTCAGCCGCAGGCGATAGAATAACCGCCCTGATGCGCATGGCGCGCAGCCACATCCACATGGCCATGACCACGGCAGGCCGTCGCGAATGTCAGCCGCAGGCGCCGCGCAGCCACCCCGAACCGCGCGCATTGACAAGCCGTGCCCAAACATGATATATTCAAAAAAAACCCAAAGGAGGCGGCGCAATGCTGGCCATAGTCCGCTTTACCGAGCAAAACCTCAACCTGCTGCCGCAGCCCGAACAGCCCATAGACGTGCCCGGGCGGTTCATAGCGCGCTTTGACGGGGCGCGCTGGAGCTGGGCCGAGGAGCTGCTGCCTGAACCGCGCCTGCACACCTACCCCGACGACGGGTACGATCCCCGCGCCTACATCGACTCGGCCGAGCGCGCGGCGTTCCTGGCGCTGGCGGACGGCGCGCGCATAGGCAGCGTGCGGGTGTGCCGCAGGTGGAACCGCACCGCGTTCATAGAGGATATAAAGGTCGACCGGGCGTGGCGGGGCCGGGGCGTGGGCACGCGGCTTATGGACGCGGCGGTCGAATGGGGCCGCGCGCAGGGGCTGTGCGGCGCGTCGCTGGAGACGCAGGACTGGAACATTTTGGCTTGCCGGTTCTATATTAAGTACGGCTTTGAGCTTTGCGGCGTGGACGCGCGGCTGTACGACGCCTTCCCGCACGCGCGCGGCGAGCAGGCGCTGTTTTTCTATCTGCCGGCGCGCGGCCCGGATGAGCGTGCCAGCGCCAAATTTGCTTAAATTTTGCCGCGATATCGACATTTAACATTTTGCTTGCAGGAATTGGGGCATAATTTTATAGAATATTGTAAATTATACCTCGACTGCTGGGCGCCCTCCAGCGCGAGCGCGTCTATATTAAGGAGCGTGACCTTCGATTATTAGGATGCCTGTGCGCGGCTGCCTGTTCGATCTGGACGGCACGCTGATCAATTCGCTGGAGGATCTGGCCGCCAGCGCCAACTACGCGCTGATGGAGCGCGGCTATCCGGTGCATACGCTGGATGAGTACAAGTACATGGTCGGCAACGGAGTGACGCGGCTGTGCGAGCGCGCGCTGCCGCAGTACGCGCGCACGCCCGAACAGGTGCGCACGCTGAGGCAGGTGTTCCAGAGCTACTACATGGAGCACGGCATGGACTCCACCCGGCCGTATCCGGGCATAAACTGGATGCTGCAGCAGCTCAAGGCCCGCGGCATACGCCTGGCGGTGCTGACCAACAAGCCCGACCAGTCGGCGCAGCTGCTGGTGGAGCGCATGTTTGGCGCGGGGCTGTTCAGCGCGGTTATAGGCCAGATGGAGGGCCGGCCGATCAAGCCCGACCCGACGACGGCGTTCGAGGCCATGGAGCGGATGGGCGTAAGGCCCGAGGAGTGCGCGTACTTCGGGGATTCGGGCGTGGACATGCAGACCGCGGACGCGGCCGGCGCGCGCGGCGTGGGCGTGCTGTGGGGCTTCCGGCCCGCCGACGAGCTGCTCGAAAACGGCGCGCTGGCGCTGATAAAGAGCCCGGAGGAAGTGCTGCCGCTGATAAAGCTGTGGGCGGTGGACAAGTGATATGGCGGATATGATACCGGACATGAAGGCGCGCGTGCGCGCGTTCCTGGACGCGCAGGGCGCGCGCTATCGCTGGCTGGAGCACGCGCGCGTGTTCACGATGGCCGACTGCGAGCCCATCGGCCGGGCGCTGGGCGCGCCGCACTGCAAGAACCTGCTGCTGACCAACCGCCAGCACACGCGGTTCTACCTGCTGCTGACCGACTCAAAGCCGTTTCGCACGGCGCGGCTGTCGCGCGAGCTGGGCGTGAGCCGGCTCAGCTTCGTGCCGGGCGAGGACATGCCCGCGCTGCTGGGCGTGGAGCCGGGCGCGGCGTCGCCGCTGGCGCTGCTGGGCGATCCGGCGGGCCGGATCAGGCTGGTCGTGGACGCGGCGGTGGCGCGCTGGCCGCGGGTGTGCCTGCACCCCGGCGATTCGACGGCCTCGCTGGCGATGGACACGGCCGACGTGCTCGCGCTGTGCCGCGGCCCGCTGGGGCACGATTACGACATTGTCAATCTGGACGAGGCGCCCGAGGGCAACTGACGGCGATACAATGATAAGGAGGGGTATGCTGATGAAGCGCAGGATAGGTATATTGACCAGTGGCGGCGACTGCCCGGGCCTGAACGCCGCGATACGGGGCGTGGCGCGCGCGGCGTATGAGATGTTCGACGCGGAGATAATAGGCATTGTGGACGGCTACCGGGGGCTGATACAGGGCGAGTACCGCGAGATGAGCCGCCCCGACTTCTCGGGCATACTCACGCTGGGCGGCACGATACTGGGCACCAGCCGCCAGCCGTACAAGTACATGCGCGTGATAGGCGAGGACAACCTCGACAAGGTCGCCGAGATGAAGTCCAACTACAAGAAGCTCAAGCTGGACTGCCTGGTCACGCTGGGCGGCAACGGCACGCACAAGACCGCCAACCTGCTCTCCGAGGAGGGCCTGAACGTGATCGGCCTGCCCAAGACGATCGACAACGACATCTGGGGCACCGAGGTGACGTTCGGCTTCCACACGGCGGTCGACATAGCCACCGACGTGATAGACCGCATACACACCACCGCGACCAGCCACGGCCGCGTGATGGTGATCGAGATAATGGGCAACAAGGCGGGCTGGCTGACGCTGTACAGCGGCATAGCGGGCGGCGCGGACGTGGTGCTGCTGCCCGAGATACCCTACGACATAGACCGCGTGGTGCGCGCGGTCAACGACCGGGCCAAGCAGAACAAGTCCTTCTCGATAATCGCGGTGGCCGAGGGCGCGATGGACAAGAAGGAGGCCGAGATGAAGCGCAAGGAGCGCACGGCGGCGCGCGCGGCCGAGGGCTTCACGACGGTATCGGCGCGCATAGCCAAGCAGATAGAGCAAAAGACCGGCATAGAGACGCGCTCGGTGGTGCCGGGGCACATACAGCGCGGCGGCAGCCCGTCGGCATACGACCGGGTGCTGGCGACGCGGTTCGGCGTGCACGCGGCGCAGCTGATACGCGACGAGGTGTACGGCGTGTCGGTGGCGCTCAAGGGCGACGAGGTCGTGCACAACCCGCTGCGCGAGGTGGCCGGCATAACCAAGTTCGTGCCGCCGGAGCACCAGATGGTGCAGATAGCGCGCAACATAGGCATAAGGTTCGGCGACGAGAAGTGATCATTACCGGCGCGCGGGCGGCAGGCGTCCGCGCGCCGCGCTGACGGGAGCATGAAGGCGTGGCAAAGCAGATCTGGAAGAGCGGCACTATGCTCTACCCGCTGCCGGCGGTGCTGGTGAGCTGCGGCGCGCAGGGGCGCGACAACGTGTTCACGGTCGCGTGGACCGGCATAGCGTGCACCGAGCCGGCGATGACGTACGTGTCGGTGCGGCCCGAGCGGTATTCGTACGAGCTGATCGCGCAGAGCGGCGAGTTCGTGATAAACCTGGTGCCCGCGGCGCTGGCGCGGGCGTGCGACCTGTGCGGCGTGACGTCGGGGCGCGACGGCGACAAGTTCGCGCGCGCCGGGCTGACGCGCGAGCGCATGAGCAAGGTCGCGTGCCCGGGCGTGGCCGAGTGCCCGGTACAGCTGGAGTGCCGCGTGGTCGAGCGGCTGGAGCTGGGCAGCCACCACATGTTCCTGGCGCGGATACTGTGCGTGCGCGCCGAGGAGGCGCTGCTGGACGCGGGCGGCAAGCTCATGCTGGAGCGCGCGCGGCTTGTCAGCTACAGCCACGGTGGCTACTTCGCGCCGGGCGAGCAGCTGGGCCACTTCGGCTTTTCGGTGCGCAAGAAGCCGCTCGCGCCGGCGCGGCGCAGGCCAAAGCGCGCCAGGCCGGTGTAGGCGGCGAGCCGCGGGTGCGGCGATGTTGGGCGCGCGGCGACGGCAAGGCGGCGCGCGCCGCGCGGGAGGTATATCGAATGGATGGGCTTAAGCTGAGCCGGCTGGCGCTGGGGCTGGCTGTGCTGTGCGTGGTTATCAACGTGATCAACTTCTTTGTGCCGTTCAACACGTACGGCGTGGACAACTTCCTGCTGGCGGCGCTGATGGGCACGCTGGCGTTCCGGTTCCGGGGCGACGAGCGCATGCGCGGCTACTGGATGCTGTGCCTGGTGTTGGCGGTGCTGAGCGCGGCTTCGGGCGTGATGCGGCTTGCGGGTCTGTGAGGGATCGGGTGGCTGGCATGCGGCTCGCGCGGGGTTGCGCTGCGGCAATGGAGCGGCTCTGTGCATGGTATGGGCCGCTTTTGTTTATATTGGCTGCCATGGGTTGAATGTGCGGCTTGCGCGGGGTTGCGCTGCTGCAATGGAGCGACTCTGTGCATGGTATGGGCCGCTTTGCGCGCGGCGGTTTAGCGAGGGTATGGGCGTGCGGCTTGCGGCGGTGGTGCGCTGCTGCAATGGAGCGGCTCCTGTGCATTGCATGGAGCCGCTTTTGCGCGCGGCGGTCGAACGCGGGTATGGGCAAGCGGCTTGCGCGGGTTTGCGCTGCTGCACTGGAACAGCTCGCGCGCATTGTATAGTAGCCGTTCGTGCATATGTCGGCGTCACCCTCCGCGCCAGCCAGACCGCGAAAGCCTAGGCCGCCCGCGCGCCCTGTGGACTGCCTGCGCGCCGGCCCGTGCGCCCCGGGCTGCGGATTGTGACGCTGGCTGTGCCAGAACTGTCATATTCCGGCGCGTGAAATCAGAATTTGCTCAAAATCAGGTAGATATTTAACAAATTGATTCAAAATACACTTGCATCGGCGCGGCGATGTGGTATATAATCTGCTAAAGACCGCTCTGGGACGCAATGGCGCGCCCGCCAAGACGGTCTTAACTGGGTTAAACCGGTATTAACGGCTCTGATCCGCTAATATAAATTCATATGGAGAGGGGATTTCTCTATGAAGCGCATAGTTGCACTTGTGCTGGCCGCGATGCTGCTGCTGGCGATGCCGATAATCGGCAGCGCGGACTCCGAGACGATACGCATAGGCGGCCTGGCGCCGCTGACCGGCAGCGTGGCAGTGTACGGCGTGGCCACGCAGCGCGGCGTCGACCTGTACGTCGAGCAGATAAACGCCGCGGGCGGCGTGCTGGGCAAGCAGGTCGAGATGGTATGGTACGATGAGAAGGGCGACGCGGCTGAGGCCGTAAACGCGTACAACCGCCTGGTGGGCGACGTCGTGGCGCTGATAGGCGACGTCACCAGCAAGCCCACGATCGCGGTGGCCGAGCTGGCCGCGCTGGACAACATGCCCATGATATCCGCGACGGCGACCGCGTACGACGTGACCACGCCCGGCGCGAACATATTCCGCGCGTGCTTCCTGGATCCGTATCAGGGCAACACGATGGCCGTGTACGCCGCTGAAAACCTGGGCAAGCAAAGCGCCGCGGTAATATACAACATAGCCGACGACTACTCCACCGGCCTGGCCGAGTCGTTCAAGGCCAAGTTCGAGGAGCTGGGCGGCACCGTGGTGGCCTATGAGGCGTACGGCGCGTCCGATATCGACTTCAAGTCGCAGCTGACCAACATCGCCAGCAAGAACCCCGACGTCATATTCATGCCCGACTACTACAACATAGTCGCCATGATCGCCAAGCAGGCGCGCGAGGCCGGCCTGGACATGACGTTCCTGGGCGCGGACGGCTGGGACGGCCTGCTGACCGTCGTGGACGATCCCTCGATACTGGACGGCTGCTACTTCTGCAACCACTACTCGACCGACGACCCGGACGAGAACGTGCAGAACTTCCTGACCAGCTACACCGAGAAGTACGACGAGACGCCCGTGTCGTTCAGCGCGCTGGGCTATGACGCGGCCAAGATACTGTTCACCGCCATAGAGACCGCCGGTTCTACCGACGCTCAGGCGATAGTCGACGCCATGGCCGCCACCGACATCGACGGCGTGACCGGTCACATCACCTACGACGAGCATCGCGATCCTCAGAAGGACGTCGCCATGATAACCTTCGAGGGCGGCGAGATGAAGCTGGTCGAAAAGTTCAACCCTGAGCTGGAGGATGAGGCCGCGGCCGAATAAGCCCGGACAGGTTAAGCATATTGCGCGGGGGGCTCCGGGCGAAGCGCGTCCGGTGCCTCCCGCATCCATATGAGCGCAGAAGTTAAGGGGGTCGCTACAATGAGCTTTGTCAATCAGCTCATCAACGGACTGCATGTGGGCAGCATATACGCGCTGATAGCGCTGGGGTATACCATGGTCTATGGCATAGTCAAGCTAATAAACTTCGCGCACGGCGATATCATAATGGTGGGCGCGTACATATCGCTGCTGCTGCTGACGGCGCTGGGCTGGCCGCTGTACGTGGTTATACCGGTGTCTATGCTGCTGTGCGCCGCGTCGGGTGTGCTGATTGAGTACGTGGCCTACCGCCCGCTGCGCAACGCGGCCGCGCTGACCGAGATGATGGCGCGCGCCGGCGACCGCACCCGCCGCGCGCTGCACCTGCCCGAGCGCCACACCGGCGAGGGCGGCAAGCCCACGCCCCGCATTAGCGCGCTGATAACCGCGATAGGCGTCAGCATGCTGCTGCAGAACCTGTTCATGCTGATAATGTCGCCCAGCCCGCAGCCCTATCCGTCGATAATCAACCTGCCCGCGGTCACGCTGGGCGAGCTCAAGATAAGCGCGACGACCATAATCACGATAGCGGTGTCGGCGCTGCTGATGGTGGCGCTGCAGCTGTTCATAAAGCGCACCCGCACCGGCAAGGCCATGCGCGCGGTGTCCGAGAACATGGAGGCCGCGCAGCTGATGGGCATAAACACCAATACTACTATATCGATAACCTTCGCGATAGGCTCGGCGCTGGCCGCGATAGGCGCGATACTCTACTGCGCCGCGTACCCGCAGGTGCAGCCGTACATGGGCTCTATGCCCGGCCTCAAGGCGTTTATCGCCGCAGTGCTGGGCGGCATAGGCGTGATACCCGGCGCGATGCTGGGCGGCTTCGTGATGGGCATAGCCGAGAGCCTGACCAAGGGCTTCATATCCTCGCAGTTTGCCGACGCGGTCGTGTTCGGCATACTGATAGTGGTGCTGCTGGTCAAACCCGCCGGCATAATGGGCAAAAAGAGCAGCGAGAAGGTGTGATATAGTATGAAGAGAGATAAGATCGGGGCATATGTGGTAAACACCATCGCGATAGTCGCGCTGTTCATAGGCGGCCAGCTGCTCACGTCGTCGGGCATGTTGTCGCGCTACTACACCGGCATAGTGATGATGGTGGGCATAAACGTGATACTGACGGCCAGCCTGAACCTGACGACCGGCTACCTGGGCCAGCTGGCATTGGGCCACGCGGGGTTCATGTCGGTGGGCGCGTACGGCGCGGCGCTGTTTACGATGTACTCGGGGCTGCCCAGCGGGGTGTCGTTCCCGGTGGCGCTGGTGATAGGCGGCATAATCGCGGCGGTGTTCGGCATAGCGATAGGCATACCGGCGCTCAGGCTCAAGGGCGACTATCTGGCGATAATCACGCTGGGCTTTGGCGAGATAATCCGC
>CAWVGT010000032.1:0-2697 GCA_963928645.1 Candidatus Fimadaptatus sp. | reverse complement strand
AGGGTTCCACCTGTTCCCATACCGAACACAGAAGTTAAGCCTCATAGCGCCGAAAGTACTTGGCTGGCAACGGCCTGGGAGGATAGGTCGTCGCCGGTTTTTTGTTTTTGGCGATATAGGCCCTCTGCTAATTTGGATGCAGGGGGTTTTTGTAATTGTGAACTACAGAAGTAAAGCGATCTTACAAAACTGAGTAATAATACAGCTAACGATACCCACAACTTTGTAATCCGGCTGTGGATAAATCGAATTATGAAACACGAAAATCAAGAATCGATACGCAATAGAATGCGTAAGAAGTGATCCCTAAAACATTTGTCGCACACTACTGAAGCTCAACTTAACGTAAATAGCACACACTAAAAACGAGCTCACCCACACACAGGTGTATAATCGAATCAGAAGACTCTGCCCGCACCGAGAAGAAAAGGAGTGCAGCCAGATGAAGAAGATAGATACCCACGTTCACACCAGCGAGGTGAGCCCCTGCGGCAAGCTGACCGCAGCGCAGATCGTAGACAGCTACGTCGCCGCGGGCTATGACGCCATAATCATAACCGATCACCTGCTGCTGGATCGCATATTCGAAGCGCAGCTCGCGCCCGAGGACGTGTTCGAGCGCCAGCTGCGCGGCTACGTCGCCGCGCGCGAACATGCCCGCGGCCGCCTGAACGTGCTGCTGGGCGCCGAGATACGCTTTACACAGGGCAGCGAGGACTACCTGCTGCTGGGGCTGGACGAGCGCAAGTACCTGGAGCTGGCGCGCGCGCTGCCCGACTCGCCCGCGGAGTGCCATGCGCTGATGCGCCGAATGGACTGCCTGATATACCAGGCACACCCGTTCCGGCCCGGGCTGCGCGCCGCCGCACCGGCCGACCTCGACGGCGTGGAGGTCTATAACGGCAATCCCCGCCATGACAGCCACAACGACCTGGCGCTGCGCTTCGCCGCCGACAACGGGCTGCGCATGTCGTCCGGCTCGGATGCGCACCAGACACCGGACATAGCGCGCGGCGGCATATTTGCGCCCGACTGGGTCGACTCCGGCGCGGCGCTGGCGCGGTTCCTGCGCGAGACGCCCCGGCCCGATATGATAACCACTCAGGATTGAGGCGATCCACATGCGACTCTACATAACCGGCCCGGTCGGCAGCGGCAAGACCACGTTCGCGCGGCGCATATCCGCGCTGACCGGCGTGCGCTGCCACCATCTGGACGACGTGGTATATGTAGCCGACCCGACCGACCCCTGGGGCAACCGCAAGCGCCCGCCGGCTGAGCGCGATGCGCTGTTTGCCGCGATACTCGCCGCGCCCGACTACATAGTCGAGGACGCAGGGCGCGACTGCTTCGTAGAGGCCATGGCGCAGGCCGACTCGGTAGTGCTGCTGGAGCCGCCGGCGCGCGTGCGATGCTGGCGGATAGTCCGGCGCTGGGTGCGGCAGAACCTGGGGCTGGAGCGCTGCGGTTATCGCCCGCGGCCGGCGATGCTGCGGGCGATGTTCTGCTGGACGCGCAATTATGAGACCGGCGCGGACGGCACGCGGGCGCGGGCGCAGCGGTTTTCGGACAGGCTGATCGTGCTGCATACGCGCCTGGACGTCGAGCGGTATCTGGAGTCGCTCGCGCGGCAGTGCGGGCGCTGAGCCCGCTTGTGGCCGGGGCGTCGGCCTGTGAAGCGCGGCCCGCGCGGGCGAATTAAAAAGCAGCGGCTCCATGAACCGCTGCCTTCAGTGCCCCGGGTTTGCTCTGCGCTCATTCGGCGGCTGCCGGCCAGCCCGCCTGCGCCGCCTCGGTCACGTCGGTTATCGCTATGCCGGCGTACTCGGCCTGCCAGGCGTACGCGTCCAGCGCCGTCAGGCCGTCGGGCACGAGCTGCGCCGCGCCGTCCGCGCCGATCAGATAGCACAGCTCCATTATGTACGGTATCGCAAAGCCGTCCACCGCCTGCTCGGCGATCAGATACACGCACGCGTCGGCCTCGCCAAACAGCGCCGCGCCGTGCTCGCTGAGCGCGTCGCGGTCGGCGACCTCGAGCAGGTACGCGTGGGTTATCGCCACGCTGCCGCCTTCAAGCGCGCCGTACGCCTCGTCAAGCGCGGCCAGCGCGGCGTCCAGCGGCGCGATAGACTCCGCGTCCGCCAGCGCGGGGGCGAGCGCCAGGCACAGCATCAGCGCCGCCAGTATACATGCCGCAATTCGCTTCATAATGCTTCAATGCCTCCTTCAAACTCCGCAGTGTTCGCTTCAGGTCAGCGGTATCTTCTGCGCCAATGGCATCACCTGTTTCATAGATATAATAACCTGTATATATAGTATACCACTTGTTTGCCAGATTGTAAAGTAGGCGCGTGCAAGACCGCGCGCCGCCGTAGCAGTAGACGCAAAAGACCCTGCGCGCACAACCGCATGGCCGCGCGCGCAGGGCATCATTCGATTGGACGTCGGCCGCCTTCGCGGCATCGCCGGGAACTCAGGCGGCTCAAATGTCAGCCGGCATCAAATATAACGGGCTTGATATAGTCATTGCTGACATATCCGCGCAGGCCGTCGTACTCGACCAGGCTCCATTCGCCGACCACATCGACGATCACGAGCCGGGTGCCGTTAGGTATCTGCGCAATGCGCGCGCCGCCGGGCGTCCGGCGCATGTTCAGCCTGCCGCCGTTGGTGGCCACTTGCACGAAGTAATCGTAC
>CAWVGT010000031.1:0-5037 GCA_963928645.1 Candidatus Fimadaptatus sp. | reverse complement strand
CGGCCCCCCCCGCGATTCGCTTTGGGCCGCATTTGGCGATCGGCGGGCCGCATGCCGGTAGGCCGCCGCCGGGCGGCGCATGCAGCGCGTCGCCGCACATGACGTGAGAGTGACGGACGCCGTAGCGTTGCGGGCCGTTGACAAAGTACAGCGGCGGGACAGCGGGTCTAGGCCGAACGGCTTTTGAAACGGCATATGCGCAATGCAGCAAACCGCGCTTATATACAGTTCAGTCCGTTGGCAAACCCCGGCGGCTGGACAGCCAGCCTTACTCTAACCGGTTTTTGTATCATCCTGTCGGTAATATCGTAAAATCCGTCAAATGCAAGCGATATTCCGTTTATGTGCATGCCTTACCGGCTGCTATTGAGCGTTTGGCCATGCAGACTGTGCGCTGCATACCTTGTCAATGGGCTGAGACGCCGTAGCCTCGCCGTCCATTGTCGGCATATGGGCCGGCAAGGGCCGCATCAGGTCGCTCCCGGCTGAAGCCGCGCGCCATGCCTCCGATTTGCGCGCGGAACCCGGCATGTCGATGCCTGGAACGCAACTTGCCGCACAGGCATATCATCCGTGGCGCTGCGATCGATAACTGCATTGTGGCATGGGGCGCTGGCCGGGTCGCGCGGCGTGACCGGCCTGTAAATGGCAATTGCAAATACATGGTCGGGCGGCGCTTGCGGCGCGGTTTGTTCAGGGTCAAATCGCGGCGCGGGCGCCGGCGGATTTTGTGCATTTCCGGAGGCTAAATGGCGCCGCCCCCCTCGCGCAGGGGCCTGCGATATGGTATAATCAGAATATATGATACTACGCGCGGAGGTGACAGGCTTGAATAGACCCAACATACTGCTGATTATGACCGACGAGATGCGCGGCGACTGCCTGGGCGTGCGCAATCCCGACGTCAAGACGCCCTATCTGGACACGCTGGCGGCGCGCGGCACGCTGTTTGAAAACGCGGTGACAGCGTGCCCGAGCTGCATCGCGGCGCGCGCCTCGCTGATGACCGGGCTCAGCCCGCGCTCGCACGGGCGCGTGGGCTACAAGGACCGCGTGCGCTGGGACTACCCGGTCACGCTGGGCGGCGAGCTGACCCGGCTGGGCTATCAGACGCAGGTCGTGGGCAAGATGCACGTGCACCCGCTGCGCTCGCTGCAGGGGTTCATGGGCGTGGAGCTGCACGACGGCTATCTGCACGCCTATCGCGGCCACGACGTGCCGCTGCGCGAGAACCAGTACTTCGCGGACGACTACATGCACTTCCTCAAGTGCGAGCTGGGCGCGCAGGCCGACGTGATAGACACCGGGCTGGAGTGCAACTCGTGGGTCGCGCGGCCGTGGTGCTACGAGGAGCGGCTGCATCCGACCAACTGGGCGACCGACCGCTCGATAGACTTCCTGCGCCGGCGCGACCGGGACAAGCCGTTCTTCCTGATGACTTCGTACGTGCGGCCGCACGCGCCCTACGACGCGCCGCAGGTCTACTTCGACATGTACCGCGACAAGCGGCTCGCGCCGCCGCTTGCGGGCGACTGGGACGACGCGGCCGCGCTTCAGGCGCACGGCCGCGAGTTCAACAACATCTACGGCCCGCTGGACGCGGCGCAGGTCGCCTATCAGCGCGTGGGCTACTACGCGTGCATAACCCATATAGACTACCAGATCGGCCGGCTGATACAGACGCTCACCGACGACGGTTCGCTGAACGATACGATAATAATGTTCATAAGCGACCACGGCGAGATGCTCAGCGACCACTGCTTCATACGCAAGTCGCTGCCGTACCGCGGCTCGATAGGCATACCGTTCATAGTCAGCGGGCCGGGCCTCAGGCGCGGCGCGGTCAGCCGCAGCGTGGTCGAGCTGCGCGACGTGCTGCCCACGCTGGTCGAGCTGGGCGGGGGCCGCGCGCCCGAGTCGGTAGAGGGCATGTCGCTGGCCGCCGAGCTGCGCGCCGGCACGCCGATAGCGCGCGACTACATACACGGCGAGCACGTGTACGGCGCGCTGAGCAACCACTTCATAGTCACGCCGCGCGACAAGTACGTCTGGTTCTCGCAGGCCGATTCGCCGCTGGGCTCGGAGCAGTACTTCGACCTGGAGCGCGATCCCGACGAGGCGCACAACGCGATAGCCGATCCGGCGCACGCCGCGCGCATAGCCGAGCTGCGCGCCGCGCTGATAGCCGAGCTGGCCGACCGGCCCGAGGGCTTCGTGCAGGACGGCCGGCTGGTCGTGGGCCGGCGGGTCGAGTCGTGGCTGGGCGACCTGGGCGACGGCTGAGGCCCGCAGCGGGCGGGCTGGCGCGGCGCTCGCCCCGCGCGCGGCATTTTTTTCACCGCGGTACTTTAAAAGACGCGCGGAGTGTATTATAATTATGCTGTAAATACGCCAAGGCGAAGCGATTGGGAGGTTGTCTGTGGCTATAAAGCTGTTTATATCGGATCTGGACGACTCGCTGCTGCGCGACGATCAGACGATAGGCGCGCGCACCGAGCGGGCATTGCGGGCGCTGGCGGAGCGCGGCGTGACGATCGCGCTGGCGTCGGGCCGGATGTACTCGGCGATGCGCCGGTATGTGGCGCAGCTGGGCGTCAGCGCGCCCGCGATAACGCTCAACGGCGCGATGATAGTGGACACCGCGACCGGCGCGCCGCTGGATCGCCGGTTCATACCGCGCGAGCTGGCGCGCGAGGCGCTGGAGCTGTTCGAGCGGATGGGGCTTTACGCGCAGTCGTATGACGAGCAGGGCTACTTCTTTTCGCACGAGTGCGAGTTCAGCCGGTACTACGCGCGCGTGTCGGGCGTGCAGGGCGTGGAGACCGGCCGGCCGCTCAGCGAGAGCGTGGGCGAGCTGTCGCCCAAGATAGTGGTCATAAACACCCCCGAGCGCACGCGCGAGCTGCTGCCCGAGATCAGGGCGCGCTTTGAGGGAAGGCTTGAGGTGGCGATATCCAAGCCCATGTACATAGAGCTGACGCATCCCGACGCCAACAAGGGCGCGGCGCTGGGCCGGCTGTGCGGCCTGGTGGGCGTGGAGCCGCGCGAGGTCATGGCGTGCGGCGACGGGCTCAACGATCTGGGCATGATACGGCTGGCGGGGCTGGGCGTGGTCGTGGCCAACGCGCGCGAGGAGGTGCGCGCGCAGGCCGACGTGGTCTGCCCGTCCAACCAGGACGAGGGCATAGCACAGCTGATAGAGCGCATGACGGCGCCCGCCGGAGGTGAGGCGCGGTGATAAGCGCAGCCGACATAAGGAGCTCGCTCGAGCTGGAGCTGATACACGCCGGCTCCAACAAGCGCCTGAACATAGAGTTCAGCGACATAAACCGCCCCGGGCTGCAGCTGGCCGGGTTCTGGGATTACTTCCCGCACGAGCGCCCGCAGGTGCTGGGCAAGGTCGAGATGACCTATCTGGAACAGCTCGAGCCGCTGCTCAGATATGAGCGGCTCAAGCGGTTCATGTCCTACGACCCGCCGTGCATAATCATCTGCCGCAGCATACGCTGCCCGCAGGAGATGCTCAAGCTTGCGCGCGAGCGCGACGTGTGGGTGTTCTCGTCGGCGCTGCCCACCAGCCGCCTGGTGCTCAACCTGACCAACTACCTGAACAACCGGCTCGCGCCGCGCATAACGCGCCATGGCGTGCTGGTGGACGTGTACGGCGTGGGCATACTGATAACCGGCGAGAGCGGCGTGGGCAAGAGCGAGGCGGCGCTGGAGCTGGTAAAGCGCGGCCACCGGCTGGTCGCCGACGACGTGGTCGACATAAAGCGCGTGTCCGATAAACGGCTGATAGGCGAATCGCCCGAGGTCGTGCGCCACTTCATGGAGATACGCGGCATAGGCATAATCGACATATCGGCGATGTACGGCATAGGCTCGGTCATACACTCCAAGTCGATCGACATGGTGGTAAACCTGGAGCTCTGGAAAAAGGACAAGGAGTACGACCGGCTGGGCCTGACCGAGGAGTTCACCGAGATACTCGACGTGAAGGTGCCGCTGCTGGAGCTGCCGATACGCCCGGGGCGCAACGTGGCGATAGTGCTGGAGGTCGCGGCGCGCAACTACCGGCTCAAGCAGCAGGGCTACAACGCGGCGCGCGAGCTGGACAACCGGCTGATGAACCGCATGGCGCGCGGCGGCGACGACGAGGATATCTGACGGGCCTGAACGACGCAGGATGACACTTAACAACGCATAATACGCGCAAGGAGGAATCGGAGCATGTTGTACATAGGCGTTGATCTGGGGGGCACCAACATAGCCGTGGGCCTGGTCGACGGGGAAGGCAGGATACTGCACAAATGTTCCAGCCCCACCGGGGTGGAGCGCGGCGCCGAGGCGGTCATAGCCGATATGGCCAAGCTGTGCTGGCGGCTGCTGGAGGAGACCGGCCATGCGATATCGGACATCAAGGCGATAGGCGTGGGCGTGCCGGGCATATGCCATCCCAGCAATGGCATAGTCGAGTTCTGCACCAACCTGTACTGGCACAAGGTGCCGCTCAGGGAGCTGATGAACAAGTCGATCAACCTGCCGGTGCACATAGGCAACGACGCGACGGTGGCGGGCCTGGCCGAGAGCGTGGCGGGCGTGTCGCGCGGCGTGGCCAACAGCGTGTTCATAACGCTGGGCACCGGCGTGGGCGGGGGCATAGTGATAAACGGCCAGGTCTACTCGGGCACGCACGGCATAGGCAGCGAGCTGGGCCACATGATAGTGCAGGCCGACGGCGAGCTGTGCACCTGCGGCAACCGCGGCTGCTGGGAGCGCTACACCAGCGCCACGGCGATGATACGCATGGGCCGCGAGGCGCTGGCCGCGACGCCCGACAGCGCGATGGGCGCGGCCTGCGGCGGCGACCCGGACAAGCTCACCGCGCGCCATGTGATGGACGCGGCCAAGGCCGGTGACGCGGCGGCGCTGGAGGTGTTCCGCAAGTACGTGCACTACCTGGCGGTGGGCATAGTGTCGATAATAAACGTGCTCGACCCGGAGGTCATAGCGCTGGGCGGCGGCGTATCGGCGGCG
>CAWVGT010000030.1:0-7787 GCA_963928645.1 Candidatus Fimadaptatus sp. | reverse complement strand
TCTTGTCGAAAACTTCTTTCTCAAGCTCAAAGAGTTTCGTCGCGTTGCTACTCGCTACGACAAGCTGGCACGCAGGTTCCTGGGCTTTGTTTTCCTTGCCTGCATTCGTATATTGCTTGCATAATCCCTGTTTGTATGAATTTAGAAACACACTCTAGAGCTGGTGGTGGTTTCGGGCATACTGCAGTGGAACTATCAGGTGCAGGCGTTTATAGGCTGAGCGCGCGGCGGCGCTCGCGCTGCGCGGCCCGGCCGCGGCTGTTGACAGGCGCATGCAGACGGAGTATTATAAATTTAAATGCAAAAGCTCATGGCGGGAGGGCGCAGATGTGAGTTTGAGATTTGAGGACTATGAGATACCTTCGGCCAAGTTGGGCAAGCTGGATCCGCTGCCCGACCTGGGCCCGGGCGGCGACGCGCATGCCGATATAGCGATAGACGCAGGTACCGTGACCGAGGAGGAACGCCGCTACATGGGCTGGGCTAGGGCCGATTCGATACTGCCGTACCTGATTCAGGACGGCTATGACCGCGTCAGGAAGCCGCACAGGTGGCACGCGGCGATACTGGAGAACGAAAACCTGCGCGCGGTGTTCCTGCCGCAGCTGGGCGGGCGGCTCTGGTCGCTGTACGACAAGCGCGCCGGGCGGGAGCTGCTGTACCGCAATCCGGTGTTCCAGCCTTGCAACCTGGCGCCGCGCAACGCGTGGTTTGCGGGCGGCGTCGAGTGGAGCTGCGGCGGCGGCCACGCGCCGTATACCTGCGACCGCATGTACTGTGAGCAGCTGAGCCTGAGCGACGGCACGCCGGTGGTGCGCATGTATCAGTACGAGCGGGCGCGGGGGTTGATCTACCGCGTGGAGGCGTTCCTGCCCGAGGGCGCGCGGCAGCTGTACGTGCGCGTGCGCCTGGACAACGCGCTCAGGCGCACGGCGGCGGCGTGCTGGTGGAGCAATATCGCGGTAGCCGAACGCGATGATCTGCGCGTGATAGCGCCGGCGAGCGGGGCGTGCAGGCCCGGCTGCGGCGCGAGCGACAGTCTGCCTGTGCCGGCCGGGGACGGGCTGGACGTCAGCTATCCGGCCCGGCTGCCGCAGCCGGAGGGCCTCTGCTTCGACCTGGACGCGGGCAGATCGGCGCGCCGGCGCAGCCCGAGGCGCTGGATATGCGCGGTGGATGGCGACGGGCGCGGGCTCGTGCAGACCTCGACCGACCTGCTCAGGGGGCGCGGGCTGTTTGCGTGGGGCAGGGGCGCGCGCGGGCGCGACTGGCAGGCGTTCCTCGCGGCAGAGGGCTGCCGGTATATCGAGATGCAGGCGGGCCTCACGCGCGCTCAGCTGGAGCAGCTGCCGCTGGACGCGGGCGCCACGCTGTCCTGGCTCGAGGCTTACGGGCCGATATGCGTGGACGCGGCGCGCGCGCACTCGCATGACTGGGCCGCGGCGCAGGCCGAGGTCGCGCGCGCGCTGGAGGCGTGCTGTCCGCGCGCCGGGCTGGACGCGCTGCATGAGCGCTGCGCGGCCGAGCTGGACGAGCAGCAGGGCGAGCTCAGGCAGCTGGGCGCGGGCTGGGCGCGGCTGGAGCAGGAGGCGCTGGACGGCGAGTTCGACGCGCATGGGCTGCGCTTCCCGATAAAGTCGCTGCGCCAGCCGGAGCGGCAGTGGCTGGCGCTGATAGAGCGCGGCACGCTGCCCCGGCCGCATCCGCTGGACGAGCCGCTGGGCTACCAGATCGGCGCGCACTGGCAGGAGCGGCTGCTGAAGTCTATAGCGCGCGGCGGGGGGCACTGGTACTGCTACTACCAGCTGGGCGTGCTGCGCGCGCACGCGGGCGACGCGGATGGCGCGCGCGACTGCTTTGAAAAGTCGCTCGCGGCCGATCTGAACCCGTGGGCGCTGCGCTGCCTGGCGCTGATGGACGGCTGGGCTGGCGACGCAGAGGGCGCGGCCCGGCGGCTGCAGCAGGCCGTGGCGCTCAAGCCCGAGTACCACATAGCGCTCGAGGCGCTGGCCGCGCTCAGGCGGCTCCGGCGCTATATGGCCATGATAGACGTGTACAGCAACCTGCCGCATACGGTGCGCGCGCGGGGCCGCATCCGGGCGGAGTACTGCGCGGCGCTGATAGAGGTCGGCATGCTCGCGCACGCCGAGGAGGTGCTGCGGGGCGGCATCAAGCTGCCCGACGCGCGCGTGGGCGAGTCCGTGCTGCCCGAGCTGTGGTTCAGCCTGTGTGCGCACAAGCTGGCGCGCGCACGCGGCGTGGAGTGCGACGCGGCGCTGCTGGACGAGGCGCGCCGCACCGCAACGCTGCCCGAGCAGCTCGATGTTCAGCCCAGGTGAACCGCGCCGGGCGCGCATATGTGCCGCGCCGCTGACATATATATATTTATATCCCATATCAAGTCGAAAGGAGCCTGACAGATGAGGAGATGGCTTGCGGTACTCGCACTTGTTTTGCTGGCGCTTGCGGCCGGGGCGCAGGCCGCGCCGGGCGCGACGGTGTACGTGCCGGGCGCGACGCTGGTGTCGACCGGGTCGACCGCCGCGCCGGATGCGAGCGCGCCGCCCGACCGGACGCCGGCGCCCTACGAGCTGCCCGCGCGCATACCGCTGGACGACTTCATGGCCCCGCAGCCGGGCGAGCCGTTCAGCGTGGCGGGCGACGCCGGCATAGCGGTGGGCGACAGCTGGTATCCGATACTGCGCGACTTTGGCGAGCTGAGCGCGGCGCTGGGTGAGCCGCTGGAGGTGGTGCTGACCGACAGCGTGATTCACCCCGACTACTACGACAAGGAGTTTATATACGAGTTCGGCTCGGTGTACACGCATCCGGTGGACGGCGTGGACGTGTGGTACGAGATATTCGTGGACGGCGAGGGTTTTGAGACCTCGCGCGGCATACGCATTGGCGACAGCGCGCAGGATGTGCTCGCGGCGTACGGCGATGAGTACTACGCCGACAGCGCCACGGTCTACATATACTCGATCTCGGGCGCGCAGCAGGACTACGCTACTGCGTCGGTTACAATAGAGGCGACCGTCGACGGGGTGATATACTTCGATGTATATTACCCAGTTTATGATCAGTGAGCGCGCCCATGCGCGCCTGACACGCGACGGCATATGTACCCGCGCAGGCGGCCCGTTTGTCCGGCCGCTTGTTTTTTTGCGCGGTTTTGCGCGCCGCGCCGCTCAAAACCGCTTCCGCGCGGCGCGAATATATGCTATAATGAGGCAAACTGACGCGGAGGCGGTGGCATGCGGGCGTATACGCACAAGGTGCAATACTACGAGACCGATCAGATGGCATTCGTGCACCATTCGAACTATATCCGCTGGTTCGAGGAGGCGCGCATATGGTTCATGGAGCAGGTGGGCGCGCCGTACGACGCGATGGAGGCGCGCGGTTTCATCAGCCCGGTGCGCACGGTGCAGAGCAAGTTCCTCAAGGCCGTGAGGTTTGGCCAGACGGTCGAGATAGCGCCGCGGCTGGTCGAGTTCGGCAACATACTCTATGGGTTTGAGTACGAGGTGCGGGACGCGGCGAGCGGCGAGCTGTGCGCGGTGGGCGCGAGCACGCACTGCTTCATAAACCCGCAGGGGCGCGTGATATCGCTGCGCAGGGAGGCGCCGGAGCTGTTTGAAAAGCTGCGCGGCTGCGTGAGCAAAGGCGAGGAGGCGAGGCACTGATGGAGTACAGGGCGCAGGTCGAGCGCTATGGCCTGCAGGAGATAGCGCTCAGGGGCGAGTCGGGCGGCAATCCGTTCACCGAGCGCGAGGTGTTCGGCGAGTTTGTGGGCGCGCATGAGCGCAAGCGCGTGCGCGGGTTTTACGATGGCGACGGGGTGTACCGGGTGCGGTTCATGCCCTCGTTTGAGGGCGAGTACAGCTTCCGGATAAGCGGCAACTGCGCGGACGGCGGCGACTGCGCGGGCAGCTTTGAGGTGACGCCGGCGCGGCCCGGCTCGCACGGCCCGGTGCGCGCGCAGGGCACGCGGCTGTATTACGCCGACGGCACGCCGCATGTGGACATAGGCACGACCTGCTACGTGTGGCCCTGGCAGAGCGACGCCATGGTCGAGCGCACGCTCGGGTCGCTCGCGCGCGGGCCGTTCAACAAGATGCGCTTTTGCATATTCCCCAAGCACTACGACTACAACTACCGCGACCCGGTGTCGTTCCCGTACGAGGGCACGCCGTGCGACAACTCGGCGATAGACAAGTATACGTTTTCAGATTACAACCCGGACACGCCCGGCAACGAGTGGGACTTCAGCCGGTTCAACGTCGCGCACTTCAGGCGGTTCGAGCGCTGCGTGGCGCGGCTGCGCGAGCTGGGCATAGAGGCCGACGTGATACTCATGCACCCGTACGACAGGTGGGGCTTTTCGCGCATGCCGGCGTGGGCCGACGATCTGTACCTGAGGTACGCGGTCGCGCGGCTGGCGGCGTATTCGAACGTGTGGTGGTCGCTGGCCAACGAGTTCGACTTCATGAAGCACAAGACGGCGGCGGACTGGGAGCGGTTCGGCCAAATCGTCACCGCCGAGGATCCGTACAGGCACATGCTGGGCGTGCACAACTGCTTTGTGATGTTCGACCACTCGCGGCCATGGATCACGCACTGTTCGGTGCAGCGCATAGAGGGCTACCACGAGCTCAGCGCGATACCGGATTACCTGGCGATATACAAAAAGCCGGTCGTGATAGACGAGATGTGCTACGAGGGCAACGTGCGCTATGGCTGGGGCAACATAAGCGGGCGCGAGCTGACGCGGCGCTGCTGGACGGCGCTGACCAAGGGCGCGTGGCCGGGCCACAGCGAGACGTATATACAGCCGGGCGACAACCTGTGGTGGTCGCACGGCGGCGAGCTGCGCGGCGAGAGCGTGGCGCGGCTGGCGTTCATGCGCGAGTTCGTGGAGACGCGCGTGCCGGGCTGCGCGCTCAGGGCGCTCAGGTACTACTCGATACCCGACGACGGCCGCGCGGACGACGGCGCATGGCGGCTGTACTACTTTGGCGCGGCGCGGCCGGCCGACCAGGTGTTCCGGTTTGAGCCGGGCGCGAAGTACCGCGCCACGCTCGTGGACACCTGGGGCATGGAGTATCGCGAGCTGGGCGTGCTCGAGGGCAACTGCGACCTGGAGCTGCCGGGCGAGGAGGACATGGCGCTGCTGGTGGAGCGGGTATAGCGCAAAGCGATTGCGCCGCGCGTGCGGCGGGATGGGAGGAATCATGGTATACACTACGCTGGGCAAGACCGGACTCAGGGTGAGCCGCGCGACCTTCGGCGGCATAATAGACATGGACGAGACGCCCGAGGACGCGGCGCGCTATGTGGCGTACGCGATTGAGCAGGGCGTGAACTACTTCGACGTGGCGCCGTCGTACGGCAACGCCGAGGAGCGGCTGGGCCCGGCGCTCAAGCCGTTCCGCCGGGACGTGAACCTGGCATGCAAGACCGGCAAGCGCGACGCGGCCGGCGCGCGCGCGGAGCTGCTGGCCTCGCTCAAGCGGCTTGAGACCGACCACTTCGACGTGTACCAGCTGCACAGCATGACCACCGAGGCCGACGTGGCCGAGGCATTCGGGCCGGGCGGCGCGATGGAGACGTTCGAGTGGGCAAAGCGAGAGGGGCTGGTGCGCAACATAGGCTTCTCGGCGCACAGCGAGGACATCGCGGTCAAGCTGCTGGACATGTATGACTTTGACAGCGTGCTGTTCCCGATGAACTGGGCGCTGGGCATAAACCGGGGCTGGGGCGACCGGATAAGCGAGCGCGTGAAGCGCAGCGGCGCGGGCCTGCTGGCGATGAAGACGCTGATACTGCGCACCTGGCGCGAGGGCGAGGAGCGGATCTATCCCAAGTCCTGGTGCCGGCCGATACACGAGGACGACGCGCTGGCGATAGCCGCGATGAAGTACGGCATCTACAAGGGCGCGGCCACGCTGATACCGCCGGGCAACATACACCACTTCCGGCTGATGCTCAAGTACATAGACCGCGTGGCCACCGAGCCGCTCAGCGACGATGAGTGGGCGCTGCTGCGCGAGCGCGCGGCGCAGGTGAGCGCCGAGCCGATATTCAGAGCGTGACGCGGGAGGCGGGCGGATGAAGTACCTGCGCGACGCCTCGCAGGCAGAGATGATACTCGCGTTTTTGCGCGGCGAGTACGATTCGGCGCGGTTTGGCGGCGAGCTGCGCGCGGCGATGCGCCGGGAGGGATGCCCGGCGCAGTATCTGCTGGACGCGCGACTGGACGACGCGCGGCAGTGCGACGCGCGGCGGCGCGTGCTGGCGGCGTACCGGGGCTGGGGCGGCGCGGGGCTGTTTGAGCGGTTTCCGGCGCGGGTGCGCTGGCAGCTGGCGCGCTGCGAGCCGGGCGACCTGGACGCGATACGGTACATCAGGTACAGCTACTGGGACGAGCTAACGTGCTGGACGGGCCGGGCGCGGCGGGCCGCGGACAGCGTGTGCGCGGGGCGTGAGGTGTTCGGCGTGTCGAACGCGGCGTTCATTGCGGGTGCGGAGCGGCTGCGCGCGGGCGGGCAGTTTGCGCCGCTGATCGCGCTGTACAGCGCGGCGCCGCGGCTGGTGCTGCTGGAGGGCCATTCGCGGCTGACGGCGTACGCGCTGGCGCCGGACAGGTTCGCGGGCGCGCTGTGCTATGTGGGCTGGTGTGCGCGCGCCGCGCTGGACGCGTGGGCGGGGCCGGAGCTGCGCGGCGAACCCGACGGCTATGCAACTGATTGACGGGCGCGCGGCAAGCGCGGCCGAGCGATAAGGAGGAAGATGCACATGAACACGGTGATAAAGAACGAGGCGCTGAGCGTCACGATATCCGATCTGGGCGCGGAGATACAGTCGGTGGTGGACGCGGGCGGCGTGGAGCGCATGCACGACGGCGATCCCAAGTGGTGGAAGAGCCATGCGCCGCTGCTGTTCCCGGTGGCGGGCGGGCTGCGCGACGACGAGTACCTGCTGGACGGCAAGGCGTATCCCATGCCCAAGCACGGGTTTGCCAAGCTGCGCGCGTTCGAGCTGGAGAGCGCGGGCGCGGACCGTGCGACGTACGTGCTGCGCGGCGAGCAGGCGCGCGACGCGGGCTTCCCGTATGAGTACGAGCTGCGGGTCAAGTACGCGCTGAACGGGCGGCGGCTTACGGTGGCGTACGTGGTGGACAACCTGGATGCGCGCACGATGTACTACGGCATAGGCGCGCACGAGGCGTATGCCACGCCCGAGGGCATCGAGCAGTACTACGCCGAATTCGACGAGCCCGAGACGCTCAACAGCAACGTGCTGCACGGCAACCTGCTGGGCCACGAGACGATAAAGCTCAGCGAGAACTCGACGCTGCTGCCGCTGAAGTACGATTATTTTGCGGTGGACGCGATAGTGTTCCGCGGCATCAACTCGCGCGGCGTGACGCTCAAGTCGAAGGCGCACGACCGGCAGGTGCGCGTGGAGTTTCCGGGGTTTGACTACCTGCTGTTCTGGACCAAGCCGGGCGCGCCGTACATCTGCATAGAGCCCTGGTGCAACTTCCAGGACTGGGTGGATGCGGACAAGGACATAACGCACAAGCCGGGCATAATCGCGCTTGAGCCGAGCGAGCGCCGCATACACACGCACGTGATCGAGTTCATAGGCTGAGCAGCCGATATTGTAGTGCCCCGGCGCGCAGACCAGAGCGGCCAGCGCGCCGGGGCATCATTTGTAAGCGCGAATCCGCGCAAGTCGCATATACAAGCAAGCAGCGCCTGAGGCGATACAGCAGGGCG
>CAWVGT010000029.1:0-3069 GCA_963928645.1 Candidatus Fimadaptatus sp. | reverse complement strand
GCTGAGCCTGCAGGTGTGGGAGCACTACGAGTACACGCTGGACGAGGCCATGCTCCGGCGCAACTTCCCGCTGCTGCGCGACGCGACCCGGTTCTTCCTGGACTACCTGATCGAGGATGAGCGCGGGTATCTAATAACCGGGCTCACGCAGTCGCCCGAGAACTCGTACATACTGCCCAATGGCGAGCGGGGCTCGATCGCGCGCACCTGCACGATGGACAACGCGATACTGCGCGCGCTGTTTGACGCCACGCTGGGCGCGGCGCGCGTGCTGGGCGGCCAGGACGCGCTGATTGCCGAGGTGAGCGCGGCCCGGGCGCGGCTCGCGCCGTACCGCATAGGCTCGCGCGGCCAGCTGCTCGAGTGGGCCGAGGAGTACCAGGAGGTCGAGCCCGGCCATCGCCACATGAGCCACCTGTTCGGGCTGTACCCGGGCCGCGACATCGCGACCGACTCCACGCCCGAGCTGGTCGAGGCCTGCCGCCGCACTATGGAGCTGCGGCTCAGCGCCGGCGGCGGCCACACCGGCTGGTCGCGCGCGTGGCTGATCGCGCTGAGCGCCCGGCTGCGCGACGGCGACGCGGCGCATGAGCACCTGGCCCGGCTGCTGACCCAGTCGACCTATGACAACCTGTTCGACCGGCATCCGCCGTTCCAGATCGACGGCAACTTCGGCGCGACCGCGGGCGTGGCCGAGATGCTGCTGCAGAGCCATCAGGGCTGCATAGACCTGCTGCCGGCGCTGCCCGGGGCGTGGCGCGCGGGCGAGGTGACCGGGCTGCGCGCGCGGGGCGGATACTCTGTGGATATCGTGTGGGAAAACGGCGCGCCGCGGCGCGTAAAGCTGCGCGCACGGCGCGCGGGCGCGGTCAGGCTGCGCGCGAACGTTCCGCTGAGGGGCGAAAATGCCGAATATGTGGACGGATTTACGGTAGTTAATCTCGAAAATGGGCAGGAAATGACGCTATACGCCGACTAATGTTCGGAAATAGCGCCAAAACGCGCGATGTGGACGAATTGCGCACAGGATGTGGAAAACGCTGTGCAAATTGCGCGGCATGTGGAAAACGATGTGGAAAAACGGCGCGCGCGGCGGGCCGGGGAGGCGGAAAATGACGAAGCGGGAACTGGTATATTCGGCAATAGCGCACAAGGCAAGCAGCCATACGCCGCAGGCGATCAACCTGACCGGCGAGGGCTACAAGGCGTATGGCGAGCGGCTGCTGGAGGACTACCCCAACGCGCAGGTGCGCGCCGACCTGAAGGCGGGGCATATAACGTTTGAGCAGGCGGTGTCGCTGACGATAGGCAACAACGTGCTGTACACGAGCTGCCCGTGGTGGAACTGGTACAACCTGCCGGACAGGTTCACCAAGTGTGAGGACACGCCCGAGGACCTGCCGGACGCCAAGGCGTCGGGCAGCTACGAGCGGTTCTTTGAGAGCAGCGAGTACATAAAGGCCAACTACGACGTGTATCAGGTAGTCACGATCTGGGGCAGCCACTGGGAGAAGGCGTACTTCGCGCGCGGCATAGAGAACTTCCTGTACGACCTGGCGGGCTCGCCGGAGTGGGCGCAGCGGCTGCTGGACATGATAATCCGGAAGAACATCGTTATGCTGGAGAACATACTGCCGGCGGCGTGCAGCGACGCGATACTGCTGGGCTCGGACTGGGGCACGCAGCGCGACCTGATAATGTCGCCCCGGTGCTTCAGGCAGATGCTCAAGCCCGGCGAGAAGCAGGAGTACGACCTGGTGAAGCGCTATGGCAAGCATGTGTTCGTGCACTCGTGCGGCTGCATACTCAAGATAATGCCCGACCTGGTGGAGCTGGGCGTGGACGTGCTCAACCCGGTTCAGCCCGAGTGCATGGATCTGAAGTTCCTCAAGGAGACGTATCCGGAGATAACCTATTTCGGCGGCATAAGCACGCAAAAGACGCTGCCGTACGGCACGCCCGCCGAGGTCGTCAAGGAGACCGAGGATACGATCGCGCTGATGAGCCGGAACGGCGGCTACATCACCGCGCCGTCGCAGGAGATACAGACCGACGTGCCGTATGAGAACCTGCGCGCGCTGATAGACACCGCGCGCGCCGCGCAGGGGCTGTGAGCGCCTGACTAGGTTGCAGTATGCGCCGCGCTGGGATGGTGGAGCAATCGCGCCGCTGTTCCAGCGCGGCGCTTTGCATTGCCGGGGGCATGCGCTTTGCCGGGTCACCCGGGGCAATGGGCGGCGAACGGGGCGGGTGTGTATGGAGCATCACCGCGCCGCCGCAGGAGATACAGGCCGACGTGCCGCATGCGCGCCGCGCTGGGATGGGGGAGCAGTTGCGCCTCTGTTCTGGCGCGGCGCTTTGCATTGCCGTGGGCATGCGCTTTGCCGGGTCACCCGGGGGCGATGAGCGGCGAACGGGGCGGGTGTGTATGCAGCATCACCGCGCCGCACTGGAATGGGAGTAGCAATCACGCCTCCGTTCCAGCGCGGCGCATTGCGCTGCCGAGAGGCGCGGCAGTCTGCGCGGCGCAGCGGGCAAGCTTGCGCCGTCGGTGAGCGATGGCTCGCGCTGCCGGCGCGCGGCGCACGGAGAGGGGCTTGCCCATCCCGCGCCGCGGCGGGCGTGTTATGCTCCGCTGGCGATTTTAACATCGCACGCCCGCAGGATATTAAAAATTCACGCAAGCAATATTTGAAAATTGGCGTATATATGCTATAATAAGCTCAGACCACCTATTGCGGGTGCGGTATAATACCCGAATGCAAGGAGGACGAATAATATGCAATACTCGCATGAAGTCGAGCAGATGGTATGCGTGGCGAAGGGCCCCAACCACGGCCCCGCGCCTATCCCGGAGGAGGGCCAGTGGATACAGGCCAAGGAGATAACCGACATATCCGGCTTCACTCACGGCGTGGGCTGGTGCGCGCCGCAGCAGGGCGCGTGTAAGCTCTCGCTGAACATCAAAAAGGGCGTCATCCATGAGGCGCTGGTCGAGACGCTGGGCTGCTCGGGCATGACCCACTCTGCCGCGATGGCCGCCGAGATACTGCCCGGCAAGACCATACT
>CAWVGT010000028.1:0-5045 GCA_963928645.1 Candidatus Fimadaptatus sp. | reverse complement strand
TCACGCCCAGGATACTGCATCAGCCGGTTCTTCAGTCTGGTGATGTAGCGCTGTGCGCACGCGTGACGCGGCGACAGCTGGCGGCGCGCTTGAGCGTATTTGCTCACGCCCAGGATACTGTATCAGCCGGTTCTTCAGTCTGGTGATGCAGCGCTGTGCGTACGCGCAACGCAGCGACAGCTGACGGCGTGCTTGAGCGTATTTGCTCACGCCCAGGCTGCTGCATCAGCTGGTTCTTCAGTCTGGTGATACAGCGCTGTGCGTACGCGCGACGCGGCGACAGCTGACGGCGCGCTTGAGTGTAATTGCTCACACCCAGGATACTGCATCAGCCGATTCTTCAGTCTGGTGATGTAGCGCTGTGCGTACGCGCGACGCGGCGACGGCTGACGGCGCGCTTGAGCGTATTTGCTCACACCCAGGATGCTGCATCAGCCGGTTCTTCAGTCTGGTGATGCAGCTCTGTGCGTACGCGCAACGCGGCGACAGCTTACGGCGCGCTTGAGTGCATTTGCTCATGCACAGGATACTGCACCAGCTGATTTCCCAGCCTGGTGGTGCAGCACCGTGCGACAAAGCGTCGCGGCGACAACTGACGGCGCGGCTGCGCGCATCCGCAAGCGTCCCAGCTTCTGTAACGTTCGATCCTCCAGTCAGACAATGCGGCACTGAGCGCGCGGGCGGCGGCGCGGTGAGAGCCTGCCGCGCCTGAACGCATCTGCATGCGCCAATGCAACTATACCGGACAGTTTCATATACTAAAATGCGGCGCTGAGCACGCGCAACAGCGCAGTTATCGATGACGCTGCGCGCCAGGGCTCCGCGAGTGCGCGGCCAGCTCATCCGATGCAGGACAATGCGCGCCCGAGCGGCGGCGCAGCAGTGCTCGCTGGCCAGCCGCACCGGCATACAGGAGGTCGCAAATGGCAAAGGACTTATCCGATATGACACTCCAGGAGCTATGGCAGCTCTTTCCGATAATCCTGACCGCGCCCAACCCGGCGTGGCCGGACTGGTACGCGCAGGAGTCGGCGCGGCTGATGGCGGCACTGCCCGGCGCGGATGAGCTGCATCTGAGCCACATAGGCAGCACCGCCATACGCGGTATATGGGCCAAGCCCACCGTGGACATGCTGCTCGAGGCGCCGCGCGGGCGCGACCTTGACGCGCTGGCGCGCGCCATACAGGCCGCCGGATACGCGCTGATGTCGCGCGACGCTGAGCGCGCCTCGTTCAACCTCGGCTATACACCCGAGGGCTTTGCCGAGCGCGTGTTCCACCTGCACCTGCGGCGCTTGGGCGACAACGACGAGCTGTACTTCCGCGACCTGATGAACGCCGAGCCCGCGCTGGCGCATGAGTATGAGTAGCTCAAGCTCGCGCTCTGGCATCAGTACGAGCACGATCGCGACGGCTACACCGAACGCAAGGGCGAGTTCGTCGCGCGCTGCACCGCGCTGGCCCGGGCGTGGTTTGCCGGGCGGTACTGAGCGCCGGTCGCGCTGCGCGCAGGGCGGCCGCACTTGGGCCGGGCATCAAATCGCCGCAACCGCTCGCAGATCATCACAAGCGACAGCGCGCCATGCCGCCCATGTTACCGGGCTGCATGGCGCGCGCCTTGTCGCGGTACATGCGCAATATGCGCGGCGCCCGGCAAGAGCATATTATATATGTACATATTCAGCCGTCAACCGCCGGCCAAAACAGCGGAGCGCCGGGCCCGCAGCGCTTCACACGCCGACGGGCCCGGCACTCGTATGCCGCTTTGAATGCGTCAATCCTTGACTATGACCGCCACGAACACCAGATCCTCGTCGCCGGTGTTCTCGACCGCGTGGCCGTTGCCGTTGCCGGTGGACAGCACGTCGCCCGGCTGCACGTCGTACCACTGCTCGCCGTCGCGCACGCGCCCCGCGCCGCTCAGGAAGTAGAACAGCTCGGTCTCGCCCTCGTGCACATGGTAGCCTATCGACGCGCCCGGTATCAGCCGCAGCCGCCCAAACAGCCGCGCCTTGGCCGGCAGCTCGCGCGCCAGATTGCGTATCTCGACCTGCTTGGCGCCGCCGCGCATATGCTCGCGTATCTCGATTGTCTGTTCGTCTTTGCGCGTAATCATCTGCTCTCCCCCAATTCCTCAATTCTTATAACGCTGCGCACTATCGCAGTTTCCTCGCTTATGCTATCAAGCGCCGCGCGCATCGCGGATTCGCAGGTTTCATGGGTCGTGACCGTCAGCGGCACGCGACCCGGGCCATGCTTGGTCTGGCCCATCGAGGCTATCGACACGTTCTGCCGCGCGAACGCGCCCGCCAGCGCCTCCAGCACGCCCACGCGGTCGGCCACGCTCATGCGCACGTAGAACCGCGACTTGAAGTCGGGGTCTATCGTCAGGTCGTCCGGCGGTATCGGCCGGTTCAGGAACGTGGGCTGCTCAAAGTGCCGCGCCTTGGATGCGTTTATCAAATCGGACACGACCGCGCTGGCCGTGGGCATGTCGCCCGCGCCCCGGCCGTACAGCATCAGGTCGTCGACCGCGTTGCCGGTCAGGAACACCGCGTTGTATGAGCCGCTGACCGACGCCAGCGGATGGTCGGACGGTATGAACGCCGGGTGCACCCGCGCCTCGACGGTCTGGCCCACGCGCTTGGCTATCGCCAGCAGCTTGACCGTGTAGCCCGCGCTGCGCCCGAACTCTATGTCCTCGGCCGCGACGCCGGTTATGCCCTCGCAGTATATCCGGTCGAACGGTATGCGCGCGTGGAACGCCAGCGTGGACAGTATCGACAGCTTGTACGCCGCGTCCAGGCCGTTCACGTCGGCGCTTGGGTCGGGCTCGGCCAGGCCCAGCCGCTGCGCCTGCTCGAGCGCCTCGGCGTAGTCCAGGCCCTTTGTCGTCATCTCGGAGAGTATGTAGTTGGTGGTGCCGTTTATTATGCCCACCACGCGGCTGAAGCGGTTGGCCTGCAGCGACGTGGTTATAGTGCGGATTATCGGTATGCCGCCGCACACGCTGGCCTCGTAGAACAGCCCCGCGCCGCTGGCCGCCGCCGTGGCCTGGAGCTTGGACCAGTTCAGCGCCAGCGCCATCTTGTTGGCGGTGACCACCGTCTTGCCCGCGGCCAGCGCGCGCTGCATGTACGTGCTGGCCGGCTCCGCGCCGCCCATGAACTCGGCCACTATCGATATCTCCGGGTCGCCCAGCACCTCGTCCGGGTCGGTCGTCAGCAGCTCGCGCGGCACGTCGGGTCGCGACTTGTTCAGGTTGCGCACCAGCATGCGCTTGACGCGCAGCCGCACGCGGTCGCGATGCTCTATCGCGTGCGCCATCTCGTTTATCAGCCGCCACACGCCGCCGCCTATGTTGCCGCAGCCCAGAAAGCCTATCGTCACCTCGTGTATATCGCCCATACCGTCAAATCCCTTCTCGCGCCGCGCTTCAGGCGCGCGGCTGATTGCGCTCGTAGATTATCCTGAGGCCCTTGAGCGTGAGCAGGCCGTCTATCTCGTCTATCACGTCGGTGCCCGACGCTATCAGCCGCGACATGCCGCCAGTCGCTATCACGCGCGCGTCCGGCGCGCCCAGCTCGGCGCGCATCTGCTCGACCAGGTACTTGACCTGGCCGATGTAGCCGTACACCAGGCCCGACTGCATGTTGGACACCGTGTTGCGGCCTATCACGCTCTCGGGCTTGGCCAGCTCTATCTTGGGCAGCCGGCTGGTGCGCTCGGTCAGCGCCTCGCTGGCCAGCTTGATGCCCGGGCAGATCGCGCCGCCCAGGAACTCGCCCCTTTGCGACACCACGCCGAACGTCGTCGCCGTGCCGAAGTCTATGAATATGCACGGCCCGCCGTACAGCTCGTATGCCGCCACCGCGTTTACTATGCGGTCGCTGCCCAGCTCGCGCGGATTCTCGTACTTTAGGTTTATGCCGGTCTTGATGCCCGGCACCACCTGCATCGGCGTGAGGTTGAAGTATGTCGAGCACATGTGTTCAATCGTAAAGTTTATCGTCGGCACGACCGACGACATTATTATGCCGTCCAGCGCCGGGTCGATGTGCGAGTGTGCAAACAGGCTCAGCAGCAGCATGCCGTACTCGTCGCTGCTCTTGGAGCGATCGGTCGATATGCGCCAGT
Organism: Candidatus Fimadaptatus sp.; assembly: GCA_963928645.1. Lineage (GTDB taxonomy): Bacteria > Bacillota > Clostridia > Christensenellales > Aristaeellaceae > Fimadaptatus. Next base: position 908 of record CAWVGT010000028.1, on the reverse strand, counting down.
AGTTGACCAGCTCGCTGCCGTTAAACACGCCCGCCTTGATATTTGTATTGCCTATATCCAGCGTCAGTATCATTGCCTAAAACCCCAATCGTTATTTGGTTACGCACGCCGGCCCCGGGTGTAGCGGCTCAGCGCGCCCATCACCGCGGTGGACAGTATCACCGAAGATATGCACTCAAACGGGCTGTTTATCGACAGCCCCCATATCACCGCGACCGCTCCGCCGACCGCGTCGGGCTCCAGCCCCAGCGCGCCCGGGTTCACGCGGACGCATATCGCCATCGCGCCCAGCGTGAACAGCGTATTGGCCAGCGTGCCCGCGATCGCCGCCGCGCCCCATGCGAGCACCGGCTTGCTCGGGCAGAGCTTCCTGACGCCCTTGTACACAAAGTACGTCACCGGCGCGGTCAGCAGCCGCGGCAGCACCGACACCAGCGGGTTCTGGAACAGCGGCGAGTAGTACGTCGGGCGCGCGTAGGAGTTGTACAGGCTGCTCAGCCCGAACATGGCCGCCAGCACGCAGCCCACGCCCAGGCCCTCCATCAGCGTGCCGATTATCATCGGTATGTGGTTGAACGTCATCGATATGCCGAAGAAGGGCAGCGTGAACCCTATCGGCGACACCGTAAGCAGCCAGATTATCGCGGTCAGCATGGCGCACACCGTCAGCCGCCGCACCTGTGCATGAGTAGAGAAGTTCCGGTCAGCAGTCATTTCAAATTACCTCCGTTCAAGTTCGCTCGCGATACCTGACATATGGCAACCGGGCAGGATACAGGTAATACCGCGCGGGTCGCGTTTAGCTCATACGCGCCCGCACAGTCATTATAGCGCCTTTTTGAATCTTTGAAAAGTAATTCTTCCAATTCTTTACGTCAAATGCTATAATAAAGCCACCACTTAAAGGA
>CAWVGT010000027.1:0-21700 GCA_963928645.1 Candidatus Fimadaptatus sp. | reverse complement strand
ATCCGTCCCCCAAACCCCGAATGCGCAACTCAACTATTTCGCGCATGCCATAAATTAGAGCGCGCGCGAAACGCAGCTATCCGTCCCCCAAACCCCGAATGCGCAACTCAACTATTTCGCGCGCGCCATTAAATCAGAGCGCGCGCAAAACGCATCCAACCACCCCCAAACCCCGAATACGCAACTCAACTATTTCGCGCGCGCCATAAATTAGAGCGCGTGCGAAACGCAGCTATCCGTCCCCCAAACCCCGAATACGCAACTCCACAAGTTCGCGCACACCATAAATCAGATCGCGCACGAAACGCAACCACCTAACCCAAACCTCCACCCCAACCCCAAATAGCAAATTACCTAAAACGCCCAAGCCCCACCCAAAACGAGCCGCTCGCTGTTCAACGCCAGCGAGCGGCTCGACATCCAATACACGAAAAGCTAAACCGGCGAAAGCTGAATCTCACGCCCGCATCATACCCGGAAACGCAATGCGCGCGGGCAGCTCGAGTCCCATTGTGAACATCTCATCCGGCCCGTTGTCATGCAGCTCGGCGGCCAGGCCCCAGCCGTCGGGCATGAACTCGAACTCGGCCTGCGCCGCGCCGGTCGCGACCATTGCGCCCAGCAGCCGCGCCGGGTCGCCGGGCCGCTCGCCGTACAGCGCGTGCACCAGCAGCCCGTCGCCCTCGCGCGACCATACCGCGCATATCCCGGCCTCGTCGCAGATCCATATGTCCTCGTTGTGGAAGTCGTGCAGGTACAGCTCGGCCAGACTGGGCAGCGTCCTCACGTCGAACGCGTTCGAATAGACGGCGTTGTGCGCGGCGGCGTCCACGGCTTCCGCGACGCTTCCCTTGCGGAACACATACGGCTGCGCGGCTTGCGAGGTCTGACTTGCGCATGTATGCGCGTTCAGCGCGTGCGCCTCGGCCAGCGCGATGCGCGGCGCAACTTCACGCCGGCCGGGCGCAAAGCCCAGCTTCTCATACAGCCCGCGCGCCGCCGGGTTGGCGAACAGGAACAGCCCCTGTCCGCGCGCGGCGTCGATTATGCGGCTGAGCAGCTCGCGCGCGCAGCCCCGGCCGCGGTACTCGGGGCGGGTGCAGACCGTGCCTATCTGCCAGACGGGGCGCGGCTCCGCGCCCAGCAGTTCCATGCGCGTGACCGAGGCGTTGGCCACCATGCGGCCCGCGTCCACCAGCGAATAGCATACGTAGCTCTCGCCCCAGTTGCCGCGCCGCGCCCAGCTGCGCAGATCGAGCCCGAAGCTGTCGCTTGCCAGATCGAAGAACAGCTCGCTCAGCGCGGCGTTGTTCCGGTAATCGCCTACGAATTGCATCGCGTTCACCCCTTCACATGCGTCCTGTATGGAAAGGGCCGCAGCGTGCGGCGCGGACTGCGCGGCGGTTGCGGCCCATGGCCCTGCGCTCAGCGCCGGCCGATCTGTTCGATGTCGTAGGGGGTCTCCTGGTACACGTAGTAGTTGAGCCAGTTGGTGAACAGCAGGTTGCCATGCGAGCGCCAGCGCACCATGGGCTCGTTTTCGGGGTTGTCGTCGGGGAAGTAGTTGTAGGGTATGTCGGGGTTAAGCCCGCGCGCCAGGTCGCGCTCGTATTCGTACTTGAGCGTGTTGGCGTCGTACTCGCAGTGGCCGGTCACGAACACGTGCTTGCCGTCGCGGCTGGCGACCAGGTACACGCCCGCCTTGACGCTGTCGCAGAGCAGCTGCAGCTCGGGCACCTTGGCGATGTCCTCGGCGCGCACCTCGGTGTGGCGCGAGTGCGGCGCGAAGAAGTAGTCGTCGAACCCGCGCAGCAGCGGGAAATTCTTGTACAGGAGCCTGTGCCGGTACACGCCCGAGCACTTGCGCGGCAGCTCGTACTTGGGCACGCCGTAGCGGTAGTACATGCCGGCCTGCGCGGCCCAGCAGATGTACAGCGTCGAGAACACGTGGTTTTCGGCCCAGTCCATTATGCGGGTCAGCTCGTTCCAGTACTGAACCTCCTCGAACTCGAGCATCTCGACGGGCGCGCCGGTGATTATCAGTCCGTCGAACTTGTTGTCGCGCACCTCGTCGAAGGTCTTGTAGAAGGTGTCCAGGTGTGCGCTGGACACGTTGCGGGCCTGATAGCTGGCGGTGCGCAGCAGCGTTATGTCTATCTGCAGCGGCGAGTTGCCTATCAGGCGCAGCAGCTGGGTCTCGGTGACCTCCTTGGTGGGCATCAGGTTTAGTATCGCTATCCTGAGCGGGCGGATCTCCTGTATGCGGGCGCGCCGCTCGGTCATCACGAATATGTTTTCATCCTTGAGCACCTGCGCCGCGGGCAGGCTGTTAGGTATCCTTACTGGCATAGCTTTACCTCCGAGTTAGTCGCGCCGGGTGTCAGGCGCGGGTAGCGCGCTCAAGCGCCTGATCGATATCGGCTATCAGGTCGTCGGCGTCCTCTATGCCGACCGACACGCGTATCATGTCGGGCAGCACGCCGGCGCCGCGCAGTTCCTCCTCGCTCATCTGGCCGTGCGTGGTCGAGGCGGGGTGTATGACCAGCGAGCGCGCGTCGGCCACGTTGGCCAGCAGCAGGAACAGCCTGGTCGAATTGACGAATATGCGGCCGGCCTCGACGCCGCCCTTTATGCCGAAAGTGAATATCCCGCCCGCGCCGCGCGGCAGGTACTTGCGGCACAGCGCGTTATAGCGGCTGTCGGGCAGCTCGGGGTAGTTTATCCAGCTCACGGCGGGGTGGTGGCTCAGGTGGTCGATTATGCGCCGGGTGTTGTCGACGTGCTTGCGCACGCGCAGCGGCAGCGTCTCCAGCCCCTGCAGCAGCATGAACGCGTTAAAAGGCGACATGCACGCGCCGGTATCGCGCAGCATCTGCGCGCGCAGCTTGGTTATGTACGCGGCGCTGCCGAACTTGTCGGTATACGATATGCCGTGGTACGCCGGGTCGGGCTCGGTCAGCATCGGGAACTTGCCCGACGCGCGCCAGTCGAACCGGCCCCCGTCCACGACCACGCCGCCTATCGACGAGCCATGCCCGCCTATGTACTTGGTCGCCGAGTGCACCACAATGTCTGCGCCGAAGTCGACCGGGTTTATCAGGTACGGCGTGCCGAACGTGTTGTCTATTATCAGCGGCAGGCCGTTTTCATGGGCTATGTCGGCCACGGCCTGTATGTCGACCAGGTTTATGCCGGGGTTGCCCAGCGTCTCTATGTACAGCGCGCGGGTGTGCTCGTTAATCTCGCGGCGGAAGTTCTCGGGGTCGTCGGGGTTGACCAGGTGCGCCTTCATGCCCCAGTTTTCGATGGTGTGGGTCAGCAGCGTGTACGTGCCGCCGTAGAGCGTGGTCGCGGCCACGACCTCGTCGCCGGCGCGCATTATGTTGAGCAGCGCGTAGGTTATCGCGGCCATGCCGCTGGCCAGCGCGACCGCGCCCACGCCCTTTTCGAGCGCGGCCATGCGCTTTTCGAACACGTCCACGGTGGGGTTGTCGATGCGCGAGTATATGAACCCGGCGCGTTCGAGCGCGAATATGTCGGCGGCGGCCTGGGCGTCGTCGAACACATAGGAGCTGGTCTGATAAATCGGCACCGCGCAGGCGCCGGTTGCGGGGTCGGGCTGCTGCCCGGCGCGCACTGCCAGCGTATCGAATCTATAATCCTGCATAACGTCATCCTCCAGTACAAAAGCGGGCCGGGCTGGCTGCCCGGCGCACGCGACTCAGATCCGCGGCGTGCGCCCAAACGCCCGCGCGGCGATTACTACCCGTATAACTATTAAGTTTAAGGCCACGAGCGCGCATAGTCAAGTTTATTTCTGGTTACAGCGGCGACCGGCGAGCCGGCGCTGGGGTGAGCGCGCGGGCTATGCTGCTATGAGCAAGCGGCGGATGCTCGGGCCATGTTGCTAAGAGCACGCGGCGGGCGCCCGGGCCATGCTGCTATGAGCACACGGCGGGCGCTCGGGCCATGCTGCTATGGGCATGCGGCGGATGCTCAGGCCACGCTGCATGGGCATACGGCAGATGCTCGGGCCACGCTGCATGGGCATACGGCAGATGCTCGGGCTGTGCTGCCATGGGCATACGGCAGATGCTCGGGCCATGCTGCAATGGGCACACAATGGACACTCGGGCCATGCTGTTATGAGCTTGCGGCAGGTGCTCTGGCCATGCTGCTAAGAGCACGCGGCGGTCGTTCGGGTCACATTGCTATGAGCACACGGCGGGCGCTCGAGTTACACTGCTAAGAGCACGCGGCGGATACTCGGGCTATGCTGCTAAGAGCACGCGGCGGGCGCTCGAGTTACACTGCTAAGAGCACACGGTGCGTGCTCGGGCCATGCTGTTATGAGCACGCGGTGGATGCTCTGGCCAAGCTGCTAAGAGCACGCGGCGGGCGCTCGGGCTATGTTACTAAGAGCACGCGGCGGGCGTTCGGGCTATGCTGTTATGAGCACGCGCCGGACACTCAAGCCACACTGCTATGGACACGCGGCGGGCGCTCGGGTTACGCTGCTATTAGCACATAGCGGGCGCTTGAGCCATGTTAATATGTGCACGCGGCGGGCATTCGGGCCGTACTGCTATGAGCACACCCCGGACACTCAGGTCACGCCGCGAATGACGCACAGCAGCGCTCAGCCTGTACCGCGCCGCGAATGACGCACAGCATGCGCTCGAGCCACGCCGCAAATGACGCGCCCCGTGCGCCCAGGCCACGCTGCATCGCAGCGTAGTAGGCGCGGCAGACACTCAAGCCCCGCCACAAAGTACGCACCCCGCGCACCCAGGCCGCGCCGACATCACGGCGGCCACACGCTGTATTCTCGGCCCACTGGCGTCAAGCCGCCCGCGGGCCGCGCCCTGCCGCGTCGCCCGCGCTATTCGATGTACTCCAGCGTGACCTGCATGTCGACGAAGTTCTGATCGACCGGCCGCTCCTGATACGTGTGGCGGTACACGCGCACGTCGAGCGCGTCGCCGGCCTCGCAGCCCTGCGTGGCCACCGTCAGGTCGCGCGCGGTCTTGACGCGCTGGCCGTTGATCTCGCATATCACGTCGCCTACGCGCATGCCCGCGGCCTCGGCGGGCGTGTCGACGCCGACCTCGACCACCAGCAGCCCCGCCGGCAGCGTGCTGCGCAGCGGCTCGTCCGGGCCGTCCTGCACCTGGTAGTATATGCCCATGCCGGGCTTGCGCACCTTGCCGTGGGCTATCAGCTCGTCCACGACCTCGCGCATAGTGTTGGACGGTATCGCGAAGTTCAGCCCCTCGTACAGCATCACGCCCAGCGTGGGTATGCCCACCAGCTCGCCGTCGGCGTTGAGCAGCGCGCCGCCCGATATGCCCGGGCTCATCGCGGCGTCGGTCTGGATTATGTCCATCGGCCGCGCAAATGTCTCTATGTCGCGCTCCAGCGCGCTTACCACGCCCACCGATACCGTGCCGTAGTAGCCGCCCGGATTGCCTATCGCGATCAGCAGGTCGCCCACGCGCAGCGCCGCCGAGTCGCCTATCGCGACCGGCTCCAGCTCCAGCCCGTCCACGTACAGCACCGCCAGATCGGTGTCCGAGTCCAGCCCCACCAGCTCCGCGTCCAGCTCGGTGCCGTCGTCCAGCAGCACGCGCAGCTCATCCGCGCCCTGCACGACGTGCGCGTTGGTCACTATGTGGCCCGCGTCGTCTATCACCACGCCCGAGCCGTAGCCGTACTCCTCGCTCGTGACCTCGCGCGTGTCGAAGTCGAACGACGACATAAGGTTTATCACGCCGACCACGCTGCCCAGACAGCGCTCGGCCACGTCCGGCACCGGGTTGTCGGTGAACAGCCGCGAGTAGCCGCGCGCGGCGTCGGCGTCCGCAGCGTCGGCGTCCGCATCGTCGTCGGCCTCATCCACGGCGTCGGCGTCCGCAGCGTTGCCGGCCTCATCCACGGCGTCGGCGTCCGCAGCGCCGTCGGCCTCATCCACGGCATCGCTGCCTACATCGGTTTCGCCGTCCAAGGCGGCGTCCTCATCCGCGCCATCCACGCCGGCCGCGCCGGCTTCAAGCGCGCTCACCGGGGCCGGCAGCTGCGCCGCGTCGGTCGATATGGCCGCGCCGCAGCTCATCACTGCGCTGAGCAACAGCGCCAGCAGGCTCTGCACATTCATCAGATCTCACTCCTTCTCGTCGCTAGGGGCGCCCGGTGCGGCGTCGCCCGGCGCATCGTCGCCCGGCGCGGCGCGCAGGGAGGTGCGCTGTGCGGGCGGCGCGTCGGCGGCGCGCGTCTGCTCCATGCCGGGGGTGTACTTCTCGAGCGTGAACATGAACGTGGCGCCCTGGCCCGGCGTGGAGGTGCACTTTATCTCCTGGCCGTGCTGCTCGAGTATCTTCTTTACGATCGACAGGCCCAGCCCGGTGCCGCGGCCCGAGTGCGCCTTGTCGGCCTTGTAGAACCGGTCGAATATGTAGGGCAGGTCGTCGGCGTCTATGCCGGGGCCGTCGTCCTTGATCGTGACTATCGCGTGGTCCTCGTCGGCCAGCGTCCACACCGTCAGCGTGCCGCCCTCGGGCAGGAACTTGACCGCGTTGTCTATCAGGTTGACCACGACCTGGCTTATCCGGTCGGGGTCGGCCCAGACCATGCACTGCTCCTGGCGGAACGCTATGTCCACGTTTATGTGCTTTTCCTCTATGCGGCCCTCGTACTGGAACATTATGCGCGCTATCAGCTCGTTGGCGTCGAAGCGCTGGTACTTGAGCGGGAACTTGCCCGACTCTATGCGCGACAGGTCGAGCAGCTCGCTTATGAGCTTGTTGAGCCGCTTGGTCTCGCTGAGCACCACGCCCAGGTAGCGCGGGTACTCCTCGGCGGGTATCGTGCCGTCGAGCATGCCCTGCACATAGCCCTGCATGCTGGTCATCGGCGAGCGCAGCTCGTGCGAGACGTTGGCCACGAACCCGCGCCGCAGCGACTCGAGCTGGCTCAGGTCCTCGGCCATCGAGTTGAACGCCTGCGCCAGCTCGCCCAGCTCGTCGCGGCGGTTGATCGTCACGCGGCTGTCCAGCTCGCCCTTGGCAAAGCGCGCCACGGCGTTGGATATCTTGGTTATCGGGCGGGTCAGCGAGCGCGTCATGCAGTACGCCAGCAGCACGCCCAGCACCAGCGCCGCTATCGCCGCCCAGCCCAGCTGCCGGCCCACCTCGCCAAAGCCCACGTCCAGATTGCTCACGTCGGTGTGCAGCAGCACCGCGCCGCCCACGTCGCCGAACCTGTCCTCCCACGGCACGCCCACCGTCACTATCTGGCCGCCCAGCTCGGTGAACAGCCCCTGCACCTGTATCTCCTCGCCCGAGAGCACCCGGTGCAGCTGCTCGAGCACGGTCTCGTCCTGCAGCCGCCGCGCCAGCGCGCCGTCGTCGCTGGACAGGCTCAGCACAAAGCCGTTGCGGTCGACCAGCCAGATCGTGGCGTCCTTGCTGTCGCTGATCGAGACTATCTTGTCGCGTATCACGTTGTCCCAGTTGGTCGTGACCGACCACAGGTAGTTGGCGTCGCGCTGGGACATCATCGAGGCCACGTCGCGCGCCTGTTCGCGCAACAGCTCCTGGCGCTGGGCCACGCTGTTGGCGCGCAGAAAGCCCATCATCGTGAACGAGAGCACCGCCAGCGTGACCAGCACCGTGGCCAGTATCGACAGCAGCACCCTGAAAAACAAAGGCTGGCGCATCACTTTACCTCAAACTTGTAGCCCACGCTCCACACGGTCTTGATAGTCCAGCCCAGCTCCTCGCAGCCCGCGAGCTTTTCGCGCAGCCGCTTTATGTGCACGTCCACGGTGCGGCTGTCGCCGAAGAACTCGTAGCCCCAGACCTGCTCGAGCAGCTGCTCGCGCGTGAACACCTGGTTCTGGTGGCTGCACAGGAAGTAGAGCAGCTCCAGCTCCTTGGGCGGCACCTCCAGGCGCTGGCCGCGGTACACGACCTCGTACTGGGTCAGGTTGACGCTCAGCCCCGGGAACACCAGCTCCTTGGCGGGCGCGCTGTCGCCGGTCTGGAAGCGGCGGCACACCGCCTTGATGCGCGCGGTGACCTCCTTGGGGTCGAAGGGCTTTACTATGTAGTCGTCCGCGCCCAGCTCCAGCCCCAGCACCTTGTCGAAGGTCTCGTCCTTGGCGGTGAGCATTATTATGGGTATATTGGATACCTTGCGCACCTCGCGCAGCACCTGCCAGCCGTCCATGCCGGGCAGCATCACGTCCAGCAGCATCAGGTTGGGCGGGTTTTGTTTGAACATCGTGACCGCCGCGTCGCCGCGCTCGGCCATCTCGACCTGATAGCCCTCCTTGGTCAGGTAAAGGTTGAGCAGCTGGCGTATGTTGGGATCGTCGTCCACCAGCAGTATCCTGAGCTGAGCCATATCCACCTCCAAAGCCCCGCGCCGCCAGGCGCGTTGTGATAGAACCCGTGCGCCGCGCCCGCTCAGGCGTCGCGCGTGCGCTCAAAGCGCAACCAGCGCCCGTCGGCGTCCTCGGCGGTAAAGCCGTCGCCGTCCAGCGCGCGGGGTATGCTCACGCCCTGAGCCATCAGCGCGCGCTCCAGCGCCTCAATGTCGCGCACGCGTATCAGCGCGTCGCTGCCGCCGCCGTATATCATGCGGTTGGGCCGCACCGGACTGCCGTCGGTGGGCGTGAGCAGTATGTCCACGCCCGCGCTGCTCAGCGCGATGCCGTCGCCCGTGCGCGTGGCGTCGCAGCCCAGGCAGCGGCGATACCACTGCGCGGTGCGCTCCACGTCGGGCACGGGGAACACGCAGCGCGCCGCCCCACACACGGGTGCGGGCGCGGGCACAGCCTCGCCCTCCAGCGCGCGCATGCGATCGTCTCGCTCCTCCTCGACCTTTATCTCGTGATGTATCAGCAGGTTCAGCACGCCGCGCAGCAGTATTATAGCGCCCACTATCGCGATCTCGCTCCAGGCGCGCACCTGCACCGTGCGCAGTATCTCGCCGCCCAGCTTGAACTCCAGCGCCAGCGCCATGCTCTCGGCCAGCTTGAGCCGCACGCCCGGCTTGTGGCGCGCCAGCCCGTACATCGCCTTGAACGCGCCCACGAGTATTATCGCTATGCCCATGCACTCCAGCACGTGTATGCTCAGCGTTATGATTATCTCCAGCGTACTCTCCAGCGCGCTCATGAACTCGGTCATACGGCCCAACCTCCATGCCCGCGCGATTGCGCGGCTATATATACCAATTATACACCCCCGCGGGGCGCCGCGGCAACAGCAAATATTCGCGGCACAAGATTGTGACCAAATGTTACAAAACATGAGCGGCTGGCGCAATCACTGCCCGATTTGACGTTAAGATATGCGCATATCGAGCGCAATACGCCAGGATTAACAGTATTTCAAGCGCCCGAAACGCCCGTGCGCTTGACAGATGTAATACTTTTGCAATATAATAGACTGAGATCAACGAGGCGGAACTATGCACTTTACGACCATGCGCAGTATTTATAGAGGTGTTAGCGATTATGAAGATACGCAAGGCCGGGCGAAGCGCTATGGCCAGCCTGCTGGCGGCGGCGCTGATATGGGCGATGCCCATGCCGACTCTCGCTGAGCAGGCGGATGAGACCGCGCTGCCGGATCAGGCGCAGGCCGAGCCCGCGCTGGAGCCGACCGCGCAACCCGAGGTCGCGCCTGTGGGGCTCTACGGCGTGGACATGTTTGCATACCGGCTGCTCAAGCAGGGCGACAAGGGCGACGAGGTCAGGGAGCTGCAGCAGCGCCTGGCTGAGCTGGGCTACTTCACCGCGTCTGTGACCGGCAACTTCGGCTCGGTGACGCGCGAGGCAGTCATGGCGTTTCAGCGGCGCTGTGGGCTGGAGGTCGACGGCATGGCGGGCCAGCTGACGTATGAGCGGCTGTTCTCCGACGACGCGCCGATGGCCAGCACGGCGAGCCAGCCGACCCAGGCGCCCACGCAGCCCGCGCCGACCCAGGCGCCCGCCGACTCGAACCAGGGCAACCAGTCCGATTCGGTCAGCTCCGGCGGCACGCCCGATTTCGAGGGCATACTTTCCAGCGGCAGCCGTGGCGACGCCGTGAAGCGCGCGCAGCAGCGGCTCAAGGCGCTGGGCTACCTGGCCGGCAGCGCCGACGGCATATTCGGCTCGGGCACCGCGGCCGCGGTGCGCGCGTTCCAGATACGCTGCGGCATAAGCGTGGACGGCGCGATCAACTTCGAGACGCATATACGGCTGTACTCCGACGACGCGCCCGCGGCCAACGTGAGCGCGACCCCGATACCGACCGCCGCGCCCACGCCGGACGCTACGCCCACCGCCGCGCCCGCGACGCCCAGTCCCGCGCCCGCGACGCCCGCGCCCACCCAGGCGCCGAGCGCGGCGTATCCGGGGCTGCTCAAGTACGGCAGCCGCGGCGATGCGGTCAAGGCGCTGCAGAGCCGGCTGGTCGAGCTGGGCTATCTGACCGGCAGCGTGGACGGCGTGTTCGGCAACGACACCCGCAACGCGGTCAAGGCGTTCCAGGGCGCAAAGGGCATGAGCGTGACCGGCGAGGTCGACGAAAAGACCCACAACGCGCTGTACTCAAACTCGCAGGGCGATAGGCCCGACGGCGATGCGTTCACCGAGCTCAGCAAGGGCATGAGCGGCGACGCGGTCAGGACGCTGCAGCAGCGGCTCAAGGAGCTGGGCTACTTCAATGGCTCGCTGCTGGGCAACTTCGGCGAGCTGACCGAGGCGGCGCTGATGGACTTCCAGCAGGCGGCGGGGCTGACGCGCAGCGGCGTGCTGGATCGCGCGACCTATGACATACTGTATTCGGCCGACGCGCCGTACAAGGACTACGACGAGAGCGACTATACCGAGCTCCGCCCGGGCGATCAGGGCGCCGACGTAAAGCGGCTGCAGCAACGGCTCAAGGAGCTGGGCTACCTGACCGGCAGCGTGGACGGCGCTTATGGCGCGGCCACTGCGGCGGCCGTGTCCGCGTTCCAGCAGCAGGCCGGTTTGAGCGTGACCGGCGTGGCCGACGTGGTCACGCAGCAGCAGCTGTTCATGGACGGCGCGCTCACGCCCGGGGCCAGCCCGACGCCCGAGGCCACACCCGCGCCGACGCCGGTGGCGACCGCCTATCCGACGCTCAAGAACGGCTCGGTCGGCGCCCAGGTCAAGGCGCTGCAACAGCGGCTGATAGAGCTGGGCTACCTCAACGACAAGGCGGACGGCGCGTATGGCGCCAAGACCGCGACCGCGGTCAAGTCGTTTCAGATCAAGCTGGGCCTGAGCGCGACCGGCATAGCCGACTCGCAGACGCAGATAGAGCTCTATCGCGCCGACGCGCCGAGCAAGGACTCCAGCGCGCAGGTGACCCCGCTGCCCACGGCGACGCCCGCAGCCAGCGCCACGCCCGATCCGAACGCCACACCCGATCCCAGCGCGACGCCCACGGCGTACCGCACGCTCAAGGTCGGCTCGACCGGCGAGGACGTGCGCCTGCTCAAGCAGCGGCTCAGCGAGCTGGGCTACTACGAGGGCACGATAGACGACACTTACGATACCGCGACCCAGGACGCGGTCAAGAGCTTCCAGAAGGCCAACTCGCTCAGCGTGGACGGCGCGGCGGGCGTGCAGACGCAGACGCGGCTGTATTCGAGCGACGCGATATCCAAGGAGGAGGCCGGCGATTCGGCCGACGTGGAGTCCAACTATCCGACCCAGGTCTCGGGCACGCCGCAGAAGCCGGTGATCGGCGAGATAATCGAGATGGACTGGTTTGAGAATGTCGACGGGTTCTTCAACCGCTCCAGCGGCACGTTCCGTGCAGGCGCGACGGCGCTGGTGACCGACGTAAAGACCGGCATAACCTACACCGTGCGCCGCATAGGCGGCAGCAACCACGCCGACGTGGAGCCGCTGACGGCGTTCGACGCGTGGCAGATGTACCGGATATACAACAAGAACTGGTCGTGGACGCGGCGCGCGGTCGTGGTCACGATCGGCGGCAAGAACATAGCGGCCTCGATAAACGGCATGCCGCACGGCGGCGAGTCGATAACCAACAACAACTTCGTAGGCCACTCGTGCATACACTTCACCAACAGCCGCACGCACGGCACCAACCGCGTTGATCCCGACCACCAGGCGGCGGTGCAGACGGCACTGAACACCAGCGTGTCGGCGCTCAACTCGCGAATACAGGCGCAGTAAGGCGGCAATCGGCAAACATGGCGCGGCGCTCCGATGTGGGGCGCCGCGGTTTTTTGTTGGCGGGACGGAGGTGGATTTGGCATGGTGAGTTGGCATGCCTTGCGGGGCAATGGATGTGCGTGCGAGCATAAACACTTTACCGACCGCTGCATGGTACCAGCCGCGCTGGTCCCGACCATAATGCGGCGGTGCAGACGGCACTGAACACCAGCGTATCGGCGCTCAACTCGCGAATACAGGCGCAGTAAGGCGGCAATCGGCAAACATGGCGCGGCGCTCCGATGTGGGGCAGCGCAGTTTATTGTTGGCGGGACGGAGGCGTTTGAACCGTCGCGCCCGCCCGGCGTGCAGATAAGGGGACGTAAATGCTGGATGGGCTCTGATGCAATGAGTCGTTACTAGCACAATTCATATGCGGCGCATCACAGTATGGTTGCTGGCGCTGCCAGGCCGGGCGGCTGCGCAGACAATCCGGCACGCCATGGGCCTGCAAAGGGGAGCGGGCCAGACCGCGCGTCACGCTGTGCCGCATAAGCCGCGCGCGATTTGGCGAGGAAGCCGATGACTGACGAGGCTTGACTTAAGGCCGGCCCGCCTGCGGTGCGACCGCCAAACAATGCACCCGCTGCCGGATAGGTCTCAACGGCAATATGCTCCGCCCGCGCTTCCCAGCGCCGCGACATGCTCAAGCCGAATCCCGACCGCAGTACGGCATGTCCGCAACTATTGCCGGTTAGATGATTACCCCCAAATGCCCGCCCGCGCCTCACAGAGCCGCGACATGCTCCGGACAAATCCAGACCGCAAAACGGCCTGTCCGCGATGAACGCCGCATTCGCCATTGGTCAAATACTTAACCCGACGCCCCACCTGCGAGGCGCGTGCAAATTATCAAAACGCTGCTTGCGCGGCGACGCGCGCGGCGGTACAATCGCATCAGGCCGCCCCGCGCGGCAAATTCTGATTGCGAGGATGAGCATATGCTGTTTGATACGCACTGTCACCTGTGCGACGAGCGCTTCGAGGGCGCGCTTGACGCGGTGTTCGAGGCGATGCGCGCCGCGGGCGTGGAGCTGGCCGTCAACGTGGGCGACGGCGCTGCCGAGGCGCAGCCCGCGTTCGAGCTGGCCGCGGCCCACCCGGGCCTGTATGCCGCTACCGGCGTGCACCCGCAGGACGTGCTGCGCTTTGACGAGGCCACGCTCGCGCGCCTGCGCCGCTGCATGGCGCTTCCCAAGGCCGTGGCGCTGGGCGAGATAGGGCTGGATTACTATTACGACAACGCGCCGCATGCGCTGCAGCTGGATGTGTTCCTCAGGCAGCTGGTGCTGGCTCGCGAGCTGGAGCGCCCCGCGATAATGCACATACGCGACGCGCATGGCGACGCGACCGAGCTGCTGCGCGCGCACAGGGCCGAGCTGCCCGCGGGCGTGATGCACTGCTTCTCAGGCAGCGTCGAGACCGCGCGCACCTATCTGGACATGGGGTTTTACATATCGTTTGCGGGCGCGGTGACGTTCAAAAACGCCGCGCGGCTGCCCGAGGTCGCGCGCTATGTGCCCGCGGATCGCATACTCGTGGAGACCGACAGCCCGTACATGGCGCCGGTGCCCATGCGCGGCCGGCGCAACGAGCCCGCGTTCGTGCGCCACACCGCGGCGCGCATAGCCGAGCTGCGCGGCGTGGACGCCGATGAGTTTGGCGCGCAGTGCCTGGAAAATGGTTTGAGGCTGTTCAATATCGATCCGAACGCGCCGCGGGGCATGTGAACCGGCCCGCGCGGCACAAAAAACGCGCCGGTCGCGCCCCTCTCGGAGCGCGCCCGGCGCGTCTGCATGTCAATGATGTCCGGCGCAGACTCGCGTAAGAGCTGCAGCCGGAAAGGGCCTATTGCCGAACCGCACCCGCCAGCGTCAGGTAAAACGGCGTTGTGCACTGGTCGCCGGGCGGTATACTGACCCGACTGTCAGCCAGCATGCCGAGCGGTGAATAAGCCCGGCATGCCGGACACGCGCGGGCGCAGCAAGTCCGCCGAATCGAACCATTACCCAGGCCCAGATCGCCAGCAAACTCGCTGAGAGCGGCGTTGACTCAGGCGCGTATGCGATGCTCTCCATCTCATATTCGCATAAGTACATAGGGGCCTATTGCTGATCCGCACTCGCCAGCGTTGACCCAAACGACGTTGCGCGCTTTATCACCGGGCAGCATATCAACCCAACATGTCAGCCAGCATGCCGCGCGGCGAATAAGCCCGGCATGCCGGACACGCACGGGCGCAGCAAGTCCGCCAAATCGAACCATTGCCCAGGTCCAGATCGCCAGCAAACTCGCTGAGAGCGGCGCTGGCTCAGGCGCGTATGCGATGCTCTCCATCTCATATTCGCATAAGTACATAGGGGCCTATTGCTGATCCGCACTCGCCAGCGTTGACTCAAACGACGTTGCACGCTTTATCACCGTGAAGCATATCAACCCAACATGTCAGCCAGCATTCCGCGCGGCGAATAAGCCCAGCATGCCGGACGCGCACGGGCGAGGCAAGTCTGCCAAATCGAACCATTGCCCAAGCATTGACCGCTGGCAAACTCGCTAAGAGCGGCGCTGCCCGGCGCATACTCGCATAAGAGCTATAGCCGGCAATAGCCTATTGCTGAACCGCACCCGCCAGCGTCGTCTCAAACGGCGTTGCGTACTATGTCACCGGGCAGCATGCCGTGCGTCGAAAAGCCCAGCATACCGGACGAGCAAGGCCAAAGCAAGTCCGCCAAAACGAACCATTGCAAAGCCCTGACCACCGACTAACTCACTGAAAGCAGCGCTGGCTCAGGCGCGCGGCGCCCGCCCAAAAACAACTGCGCCGGGCGCGCTCCCAATCGGAGCACGCCCGGCGCAGCACGCTGCATGCGCGTCACACGTTAAACCTGAACAGCACCACGTCGCCGTCCTTCATGACATAGTCCTTGCCCTCGGAGCGCACCAGGCCCTTGTCCTTGCACGCGGCCATGGAGCCCTCGGCGACCAGCGTGTCGTAGGATACGACCTCGGCGCGAATGAAGCCGCGCTCGAAGTCGCTGTGTATCTTGCCCGCGGCCTGAGGCGCCTTGGTGCCGGCCTCGATCGTCCAGGCGCGCACCTCCTTGGGGCCCGCGGTCAGGTAGCTTATCAGCCCCAGCAGGCTGTAGCACGCCGACACCAGCCGGTCCAGGCCGCTGCGGCCTATGCCCAGCTCGCTCAGGAACTCCTGGCGCTCGTCGGGCTCCATCTGCGCGATCTCCTCCTCGACGCTGGCGCAGATGACCAGCACCTGCGCGCGCTGTGCGTCGGCGATCTGGCGCACCTGCCTGACCAGCGGCAGCGCGTCCACGTCGCCGCCCAGGTCGCCCTCGCCTATGTTGGCGGCGTAGATCACCGGCTTGCCCGTCAGCAGGAACCAGTCGCGCATCAGCTCGCGCTGCGCGTCGGTGGCCGGGAACGTGCGCGCTGGCTTGCCCTCGTTCAGGTGCTCGAGCACCGCGGTGGCGAGCTCGGCCTCGGCCGCATAGCGCGCGTCGCCGTTCTTCTTGAGCTTTACGGCCTTGTCGGCGCGCTTTTGCAGCGTCTCGATGTCGGCCAGTATCAGCTCGGTTTCGATAATCTGGATGTCGCGCGCCGGATCCACACTGCCCTCGACGTGTATCACGTTGTCGTCCTCAAAGCAGCGCACCACGTGCACCACGGCGTCGACCTCGCGTATGTGCGAGAGGAACTTGTTGCCCAACCCCTCGCCCTGGCTCGCGCCCTTGACCAGCCCGGCAATGTCTACGAACTCCAGCATCGCCGGGGTGCGCTTCTGGGGCTCGTACATGCGGCACAGCACGTCCAGCCGCTCGTCGGGCACCGGCACCACGCCGGTGTTGGGCTCGATCGTGCAGAACGGATAGTTGGCAGCCTGCGCGCCGGCGCAGGTGATCGCGTTAAACAGCGTGCTCTTGCCCACGTTGGGCAGGCCGACTACGCCCAGCTTCATATAAACAACACACCTTCCGTATCGCGGAGCGCGCGCCCCGCGTTAACTCACTGCGCCGTGACCGGCGTATACTGCGCCACGGGCGCGTCCAATATGCCGGTTATCGTCATGCTGGAGCTCAGAGCGTACTCGCTCTCGCCCACGGTCAGCGTGCCGGTCAGGTTGACCGTCACGTTGCTGGCCAACCGGCTGGTCAGCTCGTAATCGCCATTGAGCTTGTACGGCTGGCCGGCAGCCAGCTCGGCCGCATACTGTATCATCTGGTTGACGCCGTCGAGTATCAGCTGGTCGACCTGGGACTGCGTGGCCAGCTGCTCGCCCATCACCGGGTATTCGAACACGACCATGTCCGAGCTGGGCAGTATCGCCAGGCTGGTGCCCGACACGTACTGCGTGTCGCCGAACATCAGCTCCAGCTGCTCGCGCCAGCTCACCGTGAGCGTCAGCGCGTCCGCATCGCTGGTGGCGCTGACCAGCACGGCGCTGTCGTCCCGGCGCAGCACCATCGCCATGCGCACGCCGTCAAGCCCGAAGTAGTCCACAAAGCCCTGCGATTCGAGGTATGCGTGATAGGCGTCCAAATCGGACTGCACGTTTTCGACGCCGGTATAGTTGGCCTTGATCTCGGACGAACCCGTAGACCCGTCGGAGTAGTTGCGCGCGCCGACCACCTTGGTCAGCGAATCCAGCTCTATGCCGGCGTCGGCCAGGCTGTACTTGTCGGGCGCCGAGTTGCCTGAGCACGCGCTCAGCGCCAGTGCCAGCGCCAGCGCCGCTATCAACGCCGCGATCTGCTTGATGTGTCTCATCTGCCGCCTCCATAAACTATATTCGCCTCATTCTAACACCGCATGCGCGCGCTGTCGAGGCGCTGATGGTTAAGCGCGTGGTTCAAAGCTGCATCAACCTGCAGCGCCGGCGCGGTCGACCGATCGCCGGGGATGTCGGCGGCGCAACCCGGCGCGGACGGGGCGCGATGCGCGGGCGCCGCGGCCGGCTCAGCCCTGG
The DNA here is from genome assembly GCA_963928645.1 of Candidatus Fimadaptatus sp. GTDB lineage: Bacteria > Bacillota > Clostridia > Christensenellales > Aristaeellaceae > Fimadaptatus. The sequence goes on along the minus strand of CAWVGT010000027.1, from coordinate 4,460 downwards.
TCGAGCCGGCGCAGCTCGTCGGCCGAGAGCCGGAGCTCGCCGGCGGCGCGCGCGTCATCGATGTAGCGCTCGCGCGTTATGCCGACTATCGGGAACACCGGGAACGGCTGGCTCGTGAGGTAGCTCAGCGCGACCGCGCCGGGAGTTGTGCCGTGCGCGCGCGCCATGTCCAGCAGCGCGGGCAGCTTGCGCAGATTGGCGTCGTGGGCGTAGGCCGCGCGCACGCCGGCGCTGAGTGCGGCTTCGCCGCCCTGGGCCAGCTTGGAGTAGAACCCCTTGGCCTGCGACGAGTACGGCACGACCGGCATGCCGGTGCGGGCGTGGAACGCGTAGAGCTCGCGGTCCATCTGCACGAGCGTGGCGTCGTCCACGGTGAACTGGCGCGCCAGGCTCCACTGGGGCTGATCGGCGACGAAGCCGGCCTGCCCGGAGCGGCGGGCGTAGTCGTTGGCGGCGGCGAGGCGGGCGGGGCTCCAGTTGCTAGCGCCCAGTGCGCCTATCAGCCCGCGGCGGCGCAGCGCGTTCAGCGCGTCTACGATCTCCTCGACCGGGCGCTCCACGTCGTCGCGGTGCAGCCAGTACAGGTCGATGAAGTCAACGCCCAGGTCGCGCAGGCTGGCCTCGCAATCGGCGGCAATGTCGGCGGGGCCGAGCCGGCGGGCGCGCGTGGCCAGGTCGTAGTGGCCGCCCTTGGTGGCCAGTATGACGCGGTCGCGATTGCGGCGCGCGCTGAGCCACTCGCCCACGCACTGCTCGCTGAGCGAATGCCCGTCGGCGGTGAGGCCGTACACGCGCGCGGTATCGATGAAGTTGCCGCCGATGTCCAGGTACATGTCCATAATGCGCCGGGCGAGCGCGGCGTCGAACGCGCCGTCGAACATGGCCGTGCCCAGGCATATGACCGATGCGGGCCGGCTCACGCCGGGTATGCTTGCGTATCTCATGCAGTTACCTCCGCTGTGTGATGGGTATATTTTACCACATGCGGGCGGGTTTTGCACGGGTGTGATTGGCGGAAAGCGCGCGGCGGCGGGTAAATGGGGGAGTGAGTTCGCGCCGACCGGGCTGCGGCGCGCGGGCGAGCGGCTCTGCGAGGAAGGAGTGCATGCACGCCGGACGATGCCCGCGCATTATGTCAACATGCGCACTTGCGAACGGTACTTGCTCATTGCAGTGCGGTAGCCTTGAGCTGCACAAAATACGTGCCAAACGTGCCGCAGCGCGAAAGCAATAGTCCTCGCGTTGAAGGCTGTATATACGTCAGACGACGACCGCGCGTCAAGGTCAGCATGCACACTTGCGAATGGCATGTGCTCAATGTTGCGCGCCTGCTAAGCACAGCGCTGAATACGCGCCAACCGTGCCACAGTATGCGGGCGATCGTCTCCGTGCGCAAGGGCCGCATACACGCCGGACAACAACCGCACATTTTAACAACACGCGCGTGTGCAACGTGACGCGCTCCTCCCTGCGCGGTGAGCCGCAGACCGCATGCGATCGTACCGCGCCGCACGACCGCATGCGCGCTCATCCCCGCGCGCCCCGTCGCCCGCGCACAGCCGCCCCGCCCTGCCGCGCCGCATCGCGCCATCCGATTAAAGATGCGCAACAGCGCGCGGTTTTTGCGCAAATTTATACTAATATGCTTGATTCGCAGCATGTGGCGCTGTATAATCTTACATATCCGATTCAGTGCGCTAAAGCGGTATAACGCCATGGCGCGGGGAGGGCGCGAATGATCAAGCTGGAAAAGATACCCGAGATATTCTTCAAGAACCTGGACAGCTTCGCCGAAGGCACGCTGCTGACGCTGGAGCTGGCGTTCTATACGGTGCTGCTGGGCACGGCGCTGGGCATAATCGTGTCGCTGTTGCGGCGCGTCAAGTTCCCGCCGCTGCGCTGGTTGACCGTGCTGTACGTCGAGTTCCTGCGCGGCACGCCGCTGCTGGTGCAGGCGCTGATAGTCATATACGGCCTGCCCTCGCTGGGCATAAAGCTCGATCGCAAGATACTTGCGATAATCGCGCTGGTCATCAACTCGTCGGCGTACATGTCCGAGATAGTGCGCGCCGGCATACAGTCGATAGACCACGGCCAGACCGAGGCCGCGCTGTCGCTGGGCATGACGCGCAAGCAGAACATGCTCTACATAGTGCTGCCGCAGGCGGTCAAGACCACGCTGCCGGCGATGGGCAACGAGTTCGTGTCGATAATCAAGGAGTCGTCGCTGCTGTACGCGGCCGGACTGTTCGAGCTCACGTACCAGGCCACCAAACTCGCGGCCACAAACTACTACTATATCGAGACGATGATAGTCGCGGCGCTGATATACTTCGTGCTGACGTCCACGACGTCGCGCCTGCTGGGACTGCTTGAGAGGAGGATGAGGCGCGGTGAGCTCCAATAATGTACATCAAAAGCAACTGGGCGAGGTGCTCATAGACGTAAAGGGCCTAAAGAAGCACTTTGGCCGGCTGGAGGTGCTCAAGGGCGTGGACCTGCAGGTGCGCCGGGGCGAGGTCGTCGTGATAATCGGCCCCAGCGGCAGCGGCAAGAGCACGTTCCTGCGCTCGCTCAACCTGCTCGAAAGGCCCAACGGCGGCACGATAACCGTAGAGGGCCAGGACATAATGGCCGACGCCCACAAGACCCGCGAGCTGCGCGAGCGCATGGGCATGGTGTTCCAGCAGTTCAACCTGTTCCCGCACCTGCGCGTGCTGGACAACATAACGATCGCGCCGATCAAGGTCAAGGGCATGGCGCGCGACGAGGCCGAGCGCAAGGCGCGCGAGCTGCTGGAGCGCGTGGGCCTGAGCGACAAGGCCGACGCCTGGCCCGGCAAGCTGTCCGGCGGCCAGAAGCAGCGCGTGGCGATAGTGCGCGCGCTGGCGATGGACCCGGACGTGATGCTGTTCGACGAGCCCACCAGCGCGCTCGACCCCGAGATGGTCGGCGAGGTGCTCGAGGTCATGAAGCAGCTCGCATTGGGCGGCATGACTATGATAGTCGTCACGCACGAAATGGGCTTTGCGCGCGAGGTCGGCGACCGCGTGCTGTTCATGGACGACGGCGTGATAGTCGAGGAGGGCACGCCCGAGGAGATATTCCGCGCCGCAAAGCAGCCCCGCACGCAGGACTTCCTGCGCAAGGTGCTGTAATATACACATATACGGGCCGGCTCAGCCGGCGCAGCAGGAGGCAAATATGGAAGCCATTGAATTGCTCAAAAAGTACGTATCGATGCCCAGCGGCTCGCTGGACGCGGCCGACGTGACCGCGCTGGCCGAGGAGATAGCGCGCGATCTCGAGGCGCTGGGGCTGCAGGTGACGCTGCACCGCGGCGACCAGTACGGCCCCGCGATAGAGGCCACATACGGCCACGGCCCCGAGCGCATAATGCTGCTGGGCCACATGGACACGGTGTTCCCGCGCCGCGACTACGAGCCGTTCCGCATCGAGGGCAACCTGACGTACGGCTCGGGCGTTATGGACATGAAGGGCGGGCTGGCGATAATGAACCGCGCGCTGGCGGCCACGCTGCCCGGCATAGACCCGGACAGGTACGAGCTGAAGGTCATAATCAACCCCGACGAGGAGCTGGGCTCGCCGTTCAGCCACGAGCTGATATACTCGACCGCGACCGGCGCAAAGGCGTGCCTGAGCTTTGAGCCGGCGCGGCCGGGCGGTGGGCTGGTCTGCGAGCGCAAGGGCGTGACGTCGTTTACCGTCAGGTGCGGCGGCGTGCGCGGCCATGCGGGCTCGGCCTATCTCAAGTGCCACAGCGCGATACAGGAGCTGTGCCAGCGCATAACCCGGCTCTACACGCTGCGCGACGACGCGCGCGACATATCGATAAACATAGGCACGATAGAGGGCGGCACCGCCGAGAACGTGGTGGCCGACACCGCGGTCGCGCACGGCGAGTTCCGCTACTTCGACATGGCGTACAAGCCCGAGATAATGGAAGCGATACGCCGCATCTGCGCCGAGCCGGGCGTGGAGGGCTGCACGACCGAGGTCGAGTTCGGCGCGACGCACCCCGCGGCCAAGCTGACGCCGGGCAGCCAGCGGCTGTTCGAGCTGGCGCAGAAGTACGCGCGCGCGCTGGGCACCGAGGTCTACCACGAGCGCACCGGCGGCGCGGGCGACATATCGATAGCGGCGCTGGCGGGCGCGCCGGTGCTAGACGGGCTGGGCCTGGAGGGCGTAGGCGCGCACACTAAGGGCGAGTACGCGTTCCTGGATCGCATACCGTACGCGATATCGCTGGCCTCCAGCATGATACGCGCGCTGACCGGACAGGCTTGAACAACTCATGAGGGCAGTTTTGCGCCCGCCGCGGACTCGCGTGTGAGTCTGCGGCGGGCGTTTGTGTTAATGCCTTTAGGCAGTTGAGCGAAGCGAAACAGGCAACCACCCGCTATGCGGGTGGGCAACAAAAAGTTATACAAAAAAGTCAC
>CAWVGT010000026.1:0-13312 GCA_963928645.1 Candidatus Fimadaptatus sp. | reverse complement strand
CAAGGAATGCCGCGATGCCCGCAAGGCCAGCCGTGGCGCCAGCAATGGCCAGCGTGAGATGTACGAGACCGTGTGCGCTGAGTGCGGCCGCCCGACGCGCGTGCCCTTTATTCCCAAGAACGACCGTCCCATATATTGCAGTGAGTGCTACGCGGCGCGCAGAGGCCAATAACTCCCCGCGTCCCTGGATCACCTGATTGACTGCCATGGCCGCGCGAGCGATGCTCGCGCGGCTTTATCGCGCCCGCCCAAAAATCGGCGCGCGGCGCAAATTCGCTATGGACACGCACCTGTGCGCGTGGTATAATATGCACGTAATGCAGCAGATATACATGTGAGCAAATACAAATGAAGTCCCCGGAGCGCGCGCGTCCGCCCGGATCCGCGCCGCATGCGCCGGGCGCCGCGCGGACTCGTCCGCGTTGTCGCCGGGCTGGGACTCAATTCACAAAAGCTCTTCCGAATCTACTTTTCGCATAAACATGCAGCTCCGACCCGTGCGCATAGCGCACGGCCGGACAGGTTATCTTAAGTGCATAATCTGCGCGAAAGGATGATCTGATACCCATGAAACAAGCGATCATAAGGCGCGTGGCGGCAGGATTGCTCAGCGCGGGCCTGCTTTTGTCGTTCACGCCGCGCGCGCGCCAGATAGCCGCGCTGCCCGACGAGATAGTGCTGCCCGCCGGCCAGGAGCAGGCGCTGGACGACATACTGCCGCAAGGCGAGGCCTACGCCGCCGCGACCAACAGCTACGACGAGCAGCTCAGCGCCCCGGCCCAGAGCCAGCTCACGCTGAGCCTGATGGGCGTGCCGGTGCGCAGCGTTACGCTGAGCGTGACCCAGCCCCGGCGCGTGATACCCGGCGGCCACTCGATAGGCGTCGCGCTGCGCACAAAGGGCGTGCTGGTCGTGGGCGTGTCCGACATAAACACCGAGTCCGGCGCGGTCTGCCCCGCGCGCAGCGCCGAGCTGCGCGCCGGCGAGAGCATAGACGAGATCAACGGCCAGGCCGTCAACTCGGTCGACGAGTTCACCAGCCTGCTGGCGCAGGCCGCCGGCGCGCCGGTCGAGCTGACGATCAGCGGCGAGGACGGCGTGCGCACCGCCAGCGTGACGCCCGTGCTCGATCCGCACGACAACAGCTACCGGCTGGGCGCGTGGGTGCGCGACTCGACCGCCGGCGTGGGCACGCTGTCGTTTTACGACCCCGCGACCTCGCGCTATGGCGCGCTGGGCCACGCTATCTGCGACGTGGACACCGGCGACGTGCTGTCCGTGTCCGACGGCGAGATACTCAAAAGCGACATAGTGTCGATACGCGAGGGCGAGCGCGGCGCGCCCGGCGAGCTCCACGGCGCCTTCATAGAGCAGGCGCTGCGCCTGGGCGCGATCACCGAAAACCTCTCCTGCGGCATATACGGCAGCATGTATTCCGACATCGAAAACCCGCTCTACCCCGACGGCGTGACCGTGTCCAACCGCACGCTGGTGCACACCGGCCCCGCGCAGCTGCTGACCACGCTGGACAGCCAGGGCATTCGCGCCTATGACTGCGAGATAACCCGCGTGTTCCGCCAGGACTCGCCCTCCACGCGCAGCATGGTCGTCAGGATAACCGACCCCGAGCTGATCGAGCGCACCGGCGGCATAGTCCAGGGCATGAGCGGCAGCCCGCTGCTGCAGGACGGCATGCTTATCGGCGCCATCACCCACGTGTTCGTAAACGATCCCACTCAGGGCTACGGCATATACATAGACTGGATGCTGGACGCCGCCGATCAGCCGGCCGCCGACCAGCCCGCCGCCGCATAGCCCCGCACCGCTCAAACCACCGCGTACCACGCGCGCTCCGCCACCTCCGCGCTGGACGCGAACCCCCGCGGGAGGTATAATATAGATGAACGCATTCCGGACACAGGCGCCGTATCATCCCAACCGGGTGCTGATCTGCAATGACGACGCGCTGGAGCTGGCCGCGCTGCGCCGCGACCTCAGGCAGCTGCTGGGCGCCGAGATATTCTCCGCCACCGACGGCATAGAGGCCATATCGTCGCTGCTCAAAAACGCGCCCGACCTGGTGCTGCTGGACATGGTCATGCCCGGCATGGACGCGCTGAACATACTGCGCTACCTAAAAGCCATACATATGCCGCAAATGCCCCGTATAGTGGTTATGTTGGAAGCCGGCCAACAGGCGCTGGCCGGCGCCGCGCTCGCGCTGGGCGCGCATCTGGCGATAGAAAAGCGCGAGCTGGAGCGCGCCAACCTGCCCCGGATGCTGCGCCAGCTGGCGAGCGGGCCCGCGCCCGACGCCGCGTGGAACGCGCAGCAGGAGGCGCGGCTGTACGCGGCGCTGCTGGAGCTGGGCGTGCCCCGGCATCTGGACGGGTTCAAGTACATAATGGAGTCGGTGCGCCTGGTGCTGTGCGACGACCACTACGAGCGCAACTTCTCAAAGCGGCTCTATCCGGCCGTCGCCCGGCGATACAACACTACCGCCAGCTGCGTGGAGCGCTCGATACGCCACGCCGTGGAGACCGCGTGGGCGCACATCAGCCTGAGCGTGCTGCAGCGCGAGTTCGGCAACACGATCGACGGCGACCGCGGCAAGCCCACCAATTCGGAATTCATAGCGCGCATGGTGGACAAGTTGCGCCACGGCGGCGAGTACATACCCGGAGGTGATTGATTTGGCAAAGTATCGGCGCGTGCTGCTGATAGTGCTGGACTCGGTCGGCATAGGCGCGCAGCCCGACTCGGCCGCATACGGCGACGCGGGCGCGCACACGCTCAGGCATGCGCTGGAGGGCAGCGGCGTGGAGCTGCCCACGCTGCGCGCGCTGGGCCTGTACGACATACCCGGCGCATCGCTGGGCCCGGGCCCGGAGCATCCCAAGGGGCGCTATGGCCGCATGACCGAGATATCGCCCGGCAAGGACACCACCACCGGTCACTGGGAGATCGCCGGGCTGCCGCTGAGCAAGCCGTTCCCGGTGTTCCCCAACGGCTTCCCGCCCGAGCTGATGGCCGAGTTCTGCCGGCGCACCGGGCGCGGCGCGCTGGGCAACGAGCCGGCCTCGGGCACCGAGATAATCGAGCGCCTGGGCCCGGAGCACCTGCGCACCGGCAAGCTGATAGTGTACACCTCCGCCGACAGCGTGTTCCAGGTGGCCGCGCACGAGCGGATCGTGCCGCCCCAGCAGCTGTGGCAGTACTGCCGCTGCGCGCGCGAGCTGCTCACCGGCGACCTGTGCGTGGGCCGCGTGATCGCGCGCCCGTTCGTGGGCGAGCCCGGCGCGTTCGTGCGCACCGGCAACCGGCGCGACTTCTCGGCCGAGATGCCCGGCGACACCATGCTCGATCTGATATCGCGCGCCGGGCTGGACGTGGTGGCGATAGGCAAGATCGAGGACATATTCGCCCAGCGCGGCATAACCTATTCGGATCACGCCGCGGGCAACCAGAACTGCATGAGCAGCGCGCTGAACGCGTTCCGGTTGGGCTACGAGGGGCTGGAGTTCGTGAACCTGGTCGACTTTGACGCGATGTACGGGCACCGGCGCGATCCGGCCGGCTATGCGCGCGCGCTGGGCGAGTTCGACGAGTGGCTGGGCGGGCTGCTGGACGAGCTGACGCCGCACGACCTTGTGATAATAACCGCCGACCACGGCTGCGACCCGCGCCACGCCGGCACCGATCACACGCGCGAATACGTGCCGCTGCTGATCTACTCGCCCCGGCTCGCACCCGGGCCGCTGGGCACGCGCGCGTCGTTCTGCGACGTCGCGGCCACTGTGCTGGACGCGCTCGACCTGCCCGCGCACGCGCTGCCGGGCGAGTCCTGCCTGCGCTGAGCGCGCTTATTACGGAGGATTGAATATGAGCGATATGATGAACCGCATTGACGGCGCGGCGCGCCGCATAGAGGAGATAGCCGGCGGCCGGCCGGCGCTTGCGATTGTGCTGGGCTCGGGCCTGAGCAACGCGCTGGATTTCCTGGACATAGAGCAGCGCGTGCCCTATTCCCAGATACCCGGCTTTCTGACGCCCACGGTCTCGGGGCACACGGGCGAGCTGCTGATAGGCCGCGCGCAGGGCAAGCTGGTGGCGGCGCTGAGCGGGCGGTTCCACGTGTACGAGGGCCACGCGCTGGCGGACGTAGTGCTGCCGGTGCGCGCGCTGATACGCGCCGGCGCGCAGCGGCTGATGCTGACCAACGCCGCCGGCGGCGTGAACCTGAACTTCCGCCCCGGCGACCTGATGCTGATAAACGACCACGTGAACCTGACCGGCCGCAACCCGCTGATCGGCCCCGAGGAGCCCGAGCTGGGCCCGCGCTTCCCCGACATGACGCGCGCGTACGACCGCGAGCTGCGCGCGCTGGCGCTGGAGAGCGCCTCACGGCTGGGCATGGGGCTGCGCCAGGGCGTATACGCGTGGCTGCCCGGCCCCAGCTACGAGACGCCGGCCGAGATACGCATGCTGCGCGCGCTGGGCGTAGACGCGGTGGGCATGTCCACGGTGCCCGAGGTGATCGCCGCGCGGCAGATGGGCGCGCGCGTGCTGGGCATAAGCTGCATAACCAACATGGCGGCCGGCATCTGCGACCAGCCGCTGACCCACGAGGAAGTGACCGACATGAGCCATCGCGCCGCGGCCGACTGCCAGCGGCTCATGCGCATGATCGTCGAAGCTGTGATCTGAGGCGCCGGCTGAGCGCCAGAACTTGCCCCGCGCCGGATTGCTTGCGGCGCGGGGCGTTTTGGCGGGTATTGGGCCGGTTTTGATGAGCGAGGGCTGGGGTACGCCGGTGGAGGCGGCGGCCGCTGCGCCTGGGTTGGGGTGAAGCCTGCTCATTCAGCCACGCAAACAGGCCCGATTGGCAACAGACAATTCAAGCTATTGACAAGCATGCCGCACACCTTCCGCTTGACCAAAATGCAACAGAAACCGGCGCATCATGTAAATCAAAGTGATATCCCGCTTGTATTAGGCATGCTTTGCAGCATCGTCAATGAGATTTTGCAAAAACCGTTTGAAGTTAATTGAGCCGTCCTACCGCCGGGCTTTGTCAACAGTCTGAATGGGCAACAGCCAATTCAGAGCGTTGGCAAAGCCCTTGCCGCCGGATGCTGCAAGTTTCGCCAAACTCGTTTTGATTTGTTTATATATCGGATTATGCGAAATGGCGCCATGGTGTTGGATAGATAAGATACAATATGCAGATTCAGATCATGACTATAGCAACCGAAGCCGGGCTGTCTGTGTGTGAACGGCTTTGTCGACAAACTGAATTTAGCTCGTGGCAGCGTTGTATTGCCTGCATATCGCATGGCTGTTCTTATACGGCAGCGCATGCAATTCGATATTGCATCGACGCGGCTTTATCCACATTGGCGAACGTAACCTTCACAACTTTCATGTGCTTAATAAACCAAACAAACAGGCCCAACGAGCAATTCGCCCATTGAACCTGTGAAAGCTCTGCGTGAACAGCGCATCGCCCTATCGCCCATATCTCACAGTGCCCACAATTCAGTCTTACGGAGACGCGGCTTTCACCCAATTGGCAAGCGCAACTTTCACTCGCTCAGTCAAATAAACAGGCACAACAAGCGACCGCCCATTGAGCCTGTGACAGCACAACATTGCCAGCGCATCGCCCTATCGCCCATATCTCACTGCGCTCGCAATTCGATTTTACACCGACGCGGCTTTATCCACATTAGCGAACGTAACCTTCACAACCTTCATTTGCTTTATCAGTCAAATAAACAGGCCCAACGAGCGACCGCCCATTGAGCTTGTGAAAGCTCTGCATGATCAGCGCATCGCCCTATCGCCCATATCTCACTGCGCTCGCAATTCGATCTTACACCGACGCGGCTTTATCCACATTAGCGAACGTAACATTCACAACCTTCATCTGCTTAATCAGCCAAACAAACAGGCCCAACGAGCAACTGCCCATTGAGCCAATCTCTGCGCTTTATATGCAGTGCATCTCCCAATCGCCCATATCTCACAACGCCCGCAATTCGATCTTGCGCCGGCGCGGCCTTCACCCAATTGAAAGCGCAACCCTTACCCGCTCACCCAAACAAACAGGCCCAACAGGCGACCGCCCACTGAGCCCATATCAATGCCCTCATCCAACCTTACCCCGCATAAGCGCCGCAAGCTCCGCCCGCCAACCGGCTGCCGCACGACCGCCGGCGCCGCCGCGGGCGCCGCTCAGCCGTGCTGCACGCGATTGCCGCCCTCCGCGTGCGCCGCCTGCGCCGCCGCGTGCGCGCGCCGCATCAGCGCCTCTATGTCGTCGCCCGGGTCGGCATGCGCTATGCCGCAGCTGAACGTCAGCGTCGCGCTCGGCGCGCCCAGCGCGCTGTCCAATACTGCGCCTATGCCCTTTTGGATTATGTCCAGGCCGGTCTGGTCGCCCGAAAATGCCCAAAACTCGCAGCCCACGCCGCGCGCCAGCACGTCGCACTCGCCCAGCGCCGCGCGCACCAGCGCGCCGCACTGCCGTATCAGCTCCAGCCGCGTCATGCCCGAGCCGTCCAGCACGGCGTCGGCGTTGTCGGCCCGCGCCACGCACAGCGCGCCGCAGCGGTGAAGCGGCCGCTCCAGCAGCGCGCCCGCCCTGAGCTCGAACTCGGACGCCGTGTCCAGCCCGGTCAGCTCGTCGCGCGCGGCGCGCCGGCGCAGCGCCTCCATGCGCTGAGCCACGTCGTCCAGGTCGATCAGCGTCGCTATCGTGCAGTCGGTATCGGCGGTGCGCTCGGGCGCGCTGAGCACCAGCCGGTACATGCGCGTAGGCGCGCCCTCGCTCGCGCGCAGCCGGAAGTCGCCCGACAGCACGCCCCGCGCGCTCAGCAGCGCGTCGCACAGCTTCAGATACGCCGCCTCGTCGCGCGCGTCCACTATCTCGCCCGCGCGCTCGGGCGTGAGTATGCGCTCCATGAGCCACGCGTGCGCGCGGTCGCCCGGGTCGATCGGCCGCGCCTCCAGCGCGTGCAGGTCAAACTCAAACGGCGGCAATCCCAGCGCCTCCAGCGCCACGTCCTGCTTGCGCACGCGCGCCGCCAGCGCGCCCAGCCGCTCGCCCAGCGCGCGCGCACGCCTGTGATTCAGCTCCATTATCGCCGCCGCCAGCGCGCCGCCCAGCAGCGCCAGCTTGAGCGCCGTCAGCAGCAGCACGCTCTCGTGCTCGGCGGACTGGTAGCGCCACTCGCGCTCGGATATCACCGACATTATGTACCAGTCGTTTATGCCCAGCAGCGTGTAATAGCCCAGCATGCGCTCGCCTTGGGGCGCTATGAAGTCCACGGTGTTGCTGCGCCCGGCCTTTATGTCGGCCATGAGCGCCTCCAGGCTCGAGTCGGCCACGAACTCGGCCTCGTTCAGCGCGTAGTTGGGCCCGTCGTCCGGCGCGCCGGAACCCACCACGTAACCTCCGTCCGGCGCGAACACGTGGAACTCGCCGGCCAGGTTGAGCTGGCGCATATCCACCGCGCCGTCGACCGCGTCCGCGTCGTACAGCCACGACAGCCGGCCAATGGCCTGGCCGTCGCGCACTATCGGCGTGATCACGCAGATCGTGCGTTGCTCGTCCTCGCCCGTCAGCGCTATGCTGCCCCGGCCGGTCGTGGCCCCGCCCGCCTCCAACCAGCCGCTGCGGCCCGTAGTGCTCGCGTATTCGCCGTTGGCGCGCGTCACCACTATCTCCCGTGCGCCTGCGCGCGCGCCCACCTCCCTCAGCGACGCCAGCACGTTTTCGCCCAGCATGTCGCCGTTTTGCGCTATCAGCAGCGCCGCATCCTCGCTCAGCTGCATCAGGTTGTCGAAGTATGCGCGCACATAGTGGCTCGCGTAGTCCGACGTCTCGCTGAGCTGCTCCAGCAGCTGCCCGCGCTCGGCGCGCCGTATGCTGTACACGCCGTCCCACACCGTCAGCCCCGCCAGGCACAGTGCCAGTGCGCATATCACCGCCAACGCGACGCGCCGGTCAATCTTCATATACATTCGCGCCTCCCGCTATGTCAAAGCGCGCGATTCCCGGCCGCGCGCTGAAATAATTCGTAAGTTTATTTTAACAGGTTTATTCATTTTAGTCAATGCGTAGCGCCAATGTTATATAAAAAATATTCACCCGCCGATATTGACAAAACGCGCGCGCCGGGGTATAACTTACTTGATGAAATAATTAACGGAGGGATGCCGATGCGCATTGGCCTGCAGATATCGAGTTTAAAAAAGTATATTCAGACTTGCGCCGACACGGCCGACACGCTCCGGCGCGTGCGCGAGCTGGGCTACGAGGACGTGCAGCTGCAGTGGACCGGGCCCGAGGTGGACAGCGCGTTCCTGGCCGAGCAGCTGCGCGCGCAGGGGCTGCGCTGCTGGGGCACGCAGGACTACTACGACGTGGTGATGGGCCGGTTGGACTACGAGATAGAGGCCGCGGGCCTGTATGGCGCGCGCTACATCTGCGTAAGCGGCGTGCCGGAGCGGTTCATGTCGCCCGAGGGGCTGGAGGCGATGGCCGGTGAGCTGCGCGCGACCTGCCGCCGGCTGGCCGAGCGCGGCCTGATACTCACGTTCCACCCGCGCCGGCAGGAGTACGTGCGCTGGGACGGCGCGACCGTGACCGAGCGCCTGCTGGAGCTGGTGCCCGATATGCAGCTGACGCTGGACGCGTACCACACCGCCGTGAGCCATGTGGACACGGTCGCGCTTATGCGCCGGCTGGCCGGCCGGGTCGACCTGGTGCACATAAAGGACTCCGCCGCGGCCGAGCCGGGCGCGCCGCTCACGCCGGTGGGCGCGGGCGCGATAGACTTCCTGCCGGTGCTGCGCGCGTGCGAGGGCGCGGGCGTGAAGGTCGTGCTGGCCGAGCAGGAGTCCTGGCAGTGCGACGCATTCTGTTGCATGGCGCAATCGCTGGGCTACCTGCGCGGCGCGCTGGACGCGCTGGGCGTGGCGCACAACTGACGCCGTTCCCCCCCAGACACATACGACAGGAGGACATCATGCGCATACTGTTCATAGACATAGACACGCTGCGGCCCGACCACATGGGCTGCTACGGCTACTTCCGCAACACCACACCCAACCTGGACGCGCTGTGCGCCGAGGGCATGCGGTTTGACAACTACTACTGCTCGGACGCGCCGTGCCTGCCGTCGCGGGCGGCGCTGGTGACCGGCATGTTCGGCATACGCAACGGCGCGGTGGGCCACGGCGGCACCGCGGGCGACCGCAAGCTGGTCGGGGCCACGCGCGGCTTCCGCGACCAGGTCAACGACGGCAACCTGCACAACGTGTTCCGCAAGGCCGGCATGCACACGGCGTCGGTCAGCACGTTCCCGGAGCGGCACTCGTCGTTCTGGTTCAGCGCCGGGTTCAACGAGACGTACAACGTGGGCAAGTGCGGCAACGAATCGGGCGAGGAGGTGCTGCCGGTCGCGCTGGACTGGCTGCGCCGCAACGGCGCGCGCGACGACTGGTTCCTGCACGTGCACCTGTGGGACCCGCACACGCCCTACCGCACGCCCGCCGACTTCGACAACCCGTTCGCCGACGCGCCGATACCCGACTGGATAACCCCCGAGATATTCGCCCAGCACAAGCGCATGGCCTCGCCCCACGGCGCCAACGAGATCAACATGTTCGACGACGCCGAGAACCCCCGCTATCCCAAGCACCCCGGCAGCATACGCACCTATGACGAGCTCCGGCGCGTGTTCGACGGCTACGACTGCGGCGTGCGCTACGCCGACATGCTGATAGGCCGGCTGCTGGACGCGATGCGCGACATGGGCATATACGACGACGCCGCGATAATACTGACCTCCGACCACGGCGAGAACCTGGGCGAGCTGGGCCTGTACGCCGAGCACGGCACAGCCGACAACATAACCTGCCGCATACCGATGATAGTCAAGTGGCCCGGCGGCGCGCGCGGCGTGGACGACCAGCTGCACTACAGCCTCGACCTGGGCCCGACGATGTGCGAGCTGCTGGGCGTGGCGCCCACGCCGTGGTGGGACGGCCAGTCGTATGCGGACACGCTGCGCACCGGCGCGCCGCAGGGCCGCGACAGCCTGGTAGTCTCCCAGATGGCCCACGTCTGCCAGCGCAGCGCGCGCTTTGGCGACTACATCTACATGCGCACCGTGCACGACGGCTTCCACCTGTTCGAGCGGGAGATGCTGTTCAACGTCGTCGACGACCCGCACGAGCTCAACAACCTCGCCCCGGGCCGGCCCGACCTGTGCGCGCAGGGCGCGCGGCTGATACTCACCTGGCAGGAGGATCAGATGCTCAAGAACGACGTCGACTCCGACCCGATGTGGACGGTCATGCGCGAGAACGGCCCGTTCCACACCTGGGGCGCGCTGGACGGCTACATCGAGCGGCTCGAGCGCACCGGCCGCCATGAGGCCGCGGTCAAGCTGCGCGCGAAGTACGGCCGGGATTGAGTGCATACGGACGATGGGGCCCGGGCGCAGGACTGCGCGCCCTGGCCCCGTCATATGGCAAAGCGGCCTCGCGCCGGCAGTGTGGCCCGGCGTGCCGTTGTGGTGCTTATATGCTGCGGGGCATTGGCGGTCATTCGGCATGGCAGGGCGACGCCGACTGCACACGCGTGCAAAACGGCACGCGCTGCACTGCGTTTCGTATCCCGCCTGCATTCAGGGGCCCGGGCGCAGGACTGCGCGCCTTGGCCCCGTCATATGGCAAAGCGGCCTCGCGCCGGCAGTTTGGCCCGGCGTGCCGTTGTGGTGCTTATATGCTGTGAGGCATTGGCGGTCATTCGGCATGGCGGCATGAGACTGCAAACGCGTGTGAGACGGCGCTTGCTGCACCGCGTATCGTATCACATCTGCGTTCAAATGGCCCGGGCGCAGAACAGCGCGCCCGGGCCCCTCAGGCTGTCTGCAAAGCCCGGCGGTGGGACAGCGGGTTTGCCTCCCATCAGTTTTTGAAATGGCATATGAGCAATGTTGCAAAACAGGTATGGCATACATGTTGTACCGCTTAGATTTGCAAGTCCTTTCGACCGTCATTGCACGCTCGGTCAAACATGCAATGTGCGGCATACTTTGCAAACAGACTGAGGGGCCATGGCGCGATGCAGTGCGCCATGGCCCCCGATTTATGCCCGGCCGCGCGGGCCGCGGTTCAGTTGCGCCCGCCGCACCTGCGCCGGCGGTGCACCGGCAGCTTCACCACCGTGCGATACGCGTCGTCGTCGTCCTCGTCCGACGCGGCCGCCGCGGGCTGCGCCGGCGCCGGCATGGGCCGCGCGCCGCAGCTGCGCGCCGCGCCCGCCGCCAGCGAGTTGAGCGTGCAGCCGACCTGCGTGGCCTGCGCCAGGCTCGCGCGCGCCGCCTCGCCCAGCTCCGGGCCGCCCTCGTCCGCGTCGGCGGCGGACGCCTGCGCGCGCGGCTGCGGCCGGCACGGGCAGCTCGGCTTGCACGGGTCGCACGGGTCGCAGGGCTTGCAGGGCCTGCACGGGTCGCACGGCCTGGGCCGGTTGGGCCGGCAGGGGCGGCTCGGCGGCTGCGCGCACTCGTCGTCGTCCAGCTCCAGCTCGATCAGCTCCCGGCGCACCAGGTACGCGTGCACGTCGAGCACCAGCAGGTACGCTATGCACTCGCGGCTGGTGGCCTGCACCGTCAGCTCCCGCGCCTCGCATCTGAACACTATCTCGCCGCAGTCGCTGCGCGATATGTCGGGCGCGTCCAGCGCGACGTTGTACGCGGCCGCGCCCTTGCAGAAGTATGTATTGCCGCAGTTGTCCGCAAACTCGGCCTCCAGCGGCAGCTCCAGCCGCCCCAGCACCCGCGCCGTGCCGTCCTGGCCAAACTCCACGCGCGCGCACGTCGCGCGGGCGCACTCGTCCATCACGCTCAGCCGCTTCAGCTCGGGGCACCTGTCGCCCGGATCGGGCACCATGTCCTCCAGCGTCATGCGGCCCTTTACCTCCTGCGCCAGCGCCTCGCCGCTCCAGACCACCGCGTCCGCAAAGAATTTGAGCTCGCTTGCGCTCTTGTCGCCCAGCTCCATTTTCAGCTTCATTCGCCTTCTCCTCCTATGCCGCCTTAAAAGGCGCGGCAATGCTTGCGCGCCTCCAGGCACCTGGACATTGCGCGTCACTGCATAATATGCGGTTGCGCCGCCGCGCGTCACAGTGCTATAATATTGATTAAGTTCAATGGGCGCGCCGCGCCCTGGCGCCGGGAGGAGTTTATGCAGATAGATGTACTGGGTCGGGATATCGCGTTCGAACCATGCCCGGGCGTGTTTTCGCCGGACGCCGCCGACAGGGGCACGCTGGCGATGCTCAGCGCCGCGCAGCTGGAGCCGGACGCGCCGCAGAAGGTGCTGGACCTGGTCTGCGGCTGGGGGCTGGTGGGCATATACTGCGCGCTGATGTGGGGGCCGGGATATGTGACGATGCTGGATGTCGACCCGGCAGCCGTGGACTGCGCGCGCCGCAACTGCGCGCTGAACGGCCTGGACGCGCTGAAACCCATCGTCAGCGACGCGTACGACGCGCTGGACGACGCCGGATTTGACCTGATACTGTCCAACCCGCCCTATCACGCCGACTTTGCGGTCGCGCGCCGGTTCATCGAAAAGGGGTTCAACCGGCTCAGGCTGGGCGGGCGCATGATAATGGTGACCAAGCGCTGCGACTGGTATAAGAACAAGTTCATATCGGTCTTTGGCGGCGTAAAGATAGACGAGATAGATGGCTATCTGGTGTTCACCGGCATAAAGAACTCGCCCAGCTACGCGCGCCGGCGCGCGTCAGGCCGCGGGGTAGCGCGCCGGCGCGGTTGAGCGGGCGCGGCGGATTCTGGCGTATTGAACGAATTGGGCGGTTGGGCACATCGGAGCCGGGCGCCGTACAGGCATGTCCGGATGCTTGACGCGCGTGGCCGTGGTGCGCCACATTCACATGCCGAGGCGTCCTGGCGCGCCGGCGCGGTTGAGTGGGCGCGGCGGATTCTGGCGTATTGAATGGATTGGGCGGTTGGGCGCAGCGGGGCCAGGCGCGCCGTACAGGCATATCCGGACTTTTGACGCGCGTGGCCGTGGTGCGCCGCATTCACATGCCGAGGCGTCCTGGCGCGCCGGCGCGGTTGAGCGGGCGCGGCGCATCCTGGCGTATTGAACAGGCTTGGGCGGTTGGGCGAAGCGGGGCCGGGCGCCGTACCGGCATATCCGGACGCTTGACGCGCGTGGCCGTGCTGCACCGCATTCACATGCCGAGGCGTCCTGGCGCGCCGGCGCG
>CAWVGT010000025.1:0-7167 GCA_963928645.1 Candidatus Fimadaptatus sp. | reverse complement strand
GATGAGCGCGCTGGGCGGCATGACGTCGGTCGAGATAGCGCGGGCGCTGGGCATACCCGCGCCCACGGTGCGCACGCGATTGCGCGCAGCGCGGCTCAGGTTGCGCGAGCTCAGGCGGCGCGGCGAGATATGACACGACTGGCACCGACCAGATTATAACAGGAGGGCATTACAATGGAAGATCGCAAGCTGATATTCAAGGACATAGCAATGCTGGACATGCGCCGCGCGGCCCGCGATGGGCGGCGGCTGCCCGACCGCATCGAGGACGTGGCCCTCATGGTGTGCAACGAGAGCACCGACCTGTCGAACACCGAGCTGAAGGACGTCGCCAAGGTGCTCATGGTGCCGGACGGCGCGGAGTTTAAGTGCGCCAACGGCGAAGCGGTCATCGCGGCGTCTGATGGCGAGGGGGATATGGTGTACCTGCTGGTGAACGGCAGATGTGTGATACAGAGCGACGTTACCGCCGATATGCTGCGCCGGCGCTATGCGGGCATACTGGTCAACGGTGAACTGCATTGCGCGCGCTCGCATGTCGGCGCGCTGGGCGACAAGCTGAGCGTCAACGGCGCGCTGCGCGCATATCCCGACGGCGCGATACTGCGCATAAGCGACGTGTTCCGGCTGGACGAACAGACCGTCAGCGCCTATGAGCCCGGACTGTATGCGGTCAGGCGCGTTGTGGCGCTGGATGAGGGAATCGCGCGCAGGGCCTGCGAGCGTGGACTTAAGTTCTTTACGGGCGAGGCCGTATGCGTGCATGCGGCGCGCGGCCTGCTGAACTCAATGCTGTGCGAGTGCTCGCCCAGGGTCACGGAGGTGCCGGACGGGTTCGACTATGAGGACGACCTGGGCTTTATCAACCGCATAAAGGCGCGGCGGCTGCGGGGCAGGCTGTTCGTGGACGGCGACGTCGAGCTGGATGCGGAACTGCGCGCCGATGAGCTGAAGCTGGAGGCGCTGCATGTCACCGGAGAGCTGAAGCTGACGCATGCGCAGTTCGACGGACTGGGCGATATGGACGTGGACTGCGGCTCGCTCAGGCTGCGCGAACCGGGCGACATCGAGATAGACGGCGACTATGCGCTGAACGCCGCCGCGCTCGAGGCGCTGGACGGCGAGCGCGAGCTGTGGGTGAACGGCGACCTGACGCTGGATACGGACGTGACCGCCGAGTTGATAAAGGGCCGGTTTAAGCGCATTTCCGTAGACGGCGACGTGCGCGCGCCGCGTGCGCTGTGGGCGGTCGTGGCGGCGCTGGGCGACGTGGCCGGCGAGTTCAGGGCGCTGCCCGAGCCTGGGCCGGAAGCTGATGCGGAGGCTGAAGCGGACGCTGAGTTGCGCGACCCCAACGCGATATACGTCGAGGACGTCGCATATTACGAGTACTGAGCCGCCGCACGCCGACAGGTTTCGCGCCAACGCATGGATTTGCTGAACGGCATCGCAGTAGTTCTCCCGCATTGCTGCAACGGCGGTGTGCGCGCTATGGGCAGTCGTGGCGGCATTGGGCGCCGTGGCCGGCGAGTGCGCGTCGCTGCCCGGGCCGGAACGTGGGTTCGCCCTGAAGCAGAAGCGGCCACCGAGCAACGCGTCCCCAACGCGATATAAGTCGAGGCCGTCGCGCATTACGAGTACTGAGCCGCCGCACGCCGACAGGTTTCGCGCCAACGCATGGATTTGCTGAACGGCATCGCAGCAGTTCTCCCGCATGGCTGCAACGGCGGTGTGCGCGCTGTAAGCTGTCGTGGCGGCATTGGGCGCCGTGGCCGGCGAGTGCGCGTCGCTGCCCGGGCCGGAATATGGGATCGCCCTGAAGCAGAAGCGGCCACCGAGCCGCGCACCCCCCAACGTGATATAGGTCGAGGCGTCGCGTATTACGAGTACTGAGCCGCCACGCACCGACAGGTTTCGCGCCGGCGCATGGATTTGGGCTTGCTGAACGGTATCGCGGTATTTCTCTACATTACTGCAAACGGCGGTGTGCGCGCTATGGGCTGTCGTGGCGGCATTGGGCGCCGTGGCCGGTGAGTGCGCGTCGCTGCCCGGGCCGGAATGTGGGTTCGCCCTGAAGCAGAAGCGGCCACCGAGCCGCGCACCCCCAACGTGATATAGGTAGAAGCCGTCGCGCATTACGAGTACTGAGCCGCCACGTGCCGACAGGTTTCGCGCCAACGCGTACATTTGAGTTTACTGCACGTTAAAAATTGATGCCGGCCGGCGGTAAGCGCCCGCCGGCACTTTATATTGGCGCGCAGATGAGGTATAATGTAAATCAATATTTCCCGCAGGGGGCAGGAAGTCGGGCCTGGTAGGGCTGGGCAGCACGGTAGTACGGTAGTTGGCACGCCGACTTGGGCCGGGCGGCATTTGCGTCCGGCGGTTTTCCATGCTGAATGCTATCACCTTATCAAAGCCCATTCTGTGAGCAGAGGGGGTTTTTTCTTTGTCCAAACCGATGCGCATGTTCAATCCCGAGATGGAGACTATGCCGCACGAGCAGATGCGCGCGCTGCAGCTGGAGCGGCTCAAGCGCATGGTCGCATACTGCTACGAGCGCGTGCCGATGTACCGCACCCGCATGGACGACATGGGCGTAAAGCCCGAAGACATACGCACGCTTTCAGACGTGAGCCTGTTGCCGTTCACCGTCAAGGACGACGTGCGCGACAACTATCCATACGGCCTGCTGGCCGTGCCAATGAAGGAGATAGTGCGGCTGCACGCGTCCTCGGGCACCACCGGCAAGCCGATAACCGCGGGCTATACCCGCAATGACCTGAACAACTGGGCCGAGATGGTGGCGCGGCTGTGCGTGGCGGGCGGCGCGTCCGACGAGGACATAGCGCAGATATCGTTCGGCTACGGGCTGTTCACCGGCGCACTGGGCCTGCACTACGGCCTGGAGAAGCTGGGCGCGACGGTCGTGCCGATATCCAGCGGCAACACCGAGCGGCAGATAATGCTGATGCGCGACTTCGGCGCTACGGTGCTGATAGCCACGCCCGCATACGCGATGTACATGGCCGAGACCGCCGAGCGCATGGGGCTGATACCCGAGCTCAAGCTCAAGTACGGCATACTGGGCGCGGAGGGCTCAACCGAGGAGATGCGCTCAGAGCTCGAGCGGCGCTGGGGCGGCATAATCGTGACCGAGAACTACGGCCTGACCGAGATAATGGGCCCGGGCGTCGCGGGCGACTGCATGTACAAGGACGGCATGCACATAAACGAGGACTTCTTCTGGTGCGAGGTCGTGGACCCCGACACCGGAAAGCCGCTGCCCGACGGCGAGTACGGCGAGCTGGTCATAACCAACCTGGTCAAGGAAGGCCAGCCGATGCTGCGCTACCGCACGCACGACATAACCCGCATAATCGACGCGCCCTGCGCGTGCGGCCGCACCTCGCGCCGCATAGAGAAGATACGCGGCCGCTCGGACGACATGCTGATAGTGCGCGGCGTGAACCTGGTCCCGTCGCAGGTCGAGACGGCGTTGCTGGGCGTCAAGGGCATCGGCCCGCACTACGAGATAGTGCTGACCCGCAAGAACTACATGGACAAGGTGCAGGTCAAGGTCGAGCTGCTGGACGGCTCGCTGCTGGAGAGCTACGGCGCGCTGGAGGAGCTCAGGCGCGAGATACAGGCCAATATCCGCCGCATCTGCCAGCTCGACATGGAGATAACGCTGGTCTCGCCCAACACGCTCAAGCGCTTCGAGGGCAAGGCCCGGCGCGTGACCGACCTGCGCAATCAGTGAGCACAAACGGAGGATTAAGTATTCAATGAAGACGCTAATGCTGGGCAACGAGGCGCTGGCCCGGGGCGCATACGAGGCGGGAGTCGCCGTAGTGTCGTCCTATCCGGGCACGCCCTCGACCGAAATCACCGAGTACGCTTCCGACTATCCCGAGATATACGTCGAATGGGCGCCCAATGAGAAGGTCGCCGTGGAGACCGCGTGCGGCGCGTCGCTGGGCGGCGTGCGCGCGCTGTCGTGCATGAAGCACGTGGGCCTGAACGTCGCGGCCGACCCGCTGTACACCGCCAGCTACACCGGCGTAAACGGCGGTCTGGTCGTCGTCGTGGCCGACGACCCGGGCATGCACTCCTCGCAGAACGAGCAGGACTCGCGCAACCACGCGCGTGGCGCGCAGCTGCCGATGCTCGAGCCCGCCGACAGCCAGGAGGCCGTCGACTTCATGAAGGCCGCATATGAGATAAGCGAAAAGTACGACACGCCGGTGCTGATACGCACCACGACCCGCATGGCGCACGCGCGCAGCCTGGTCAGCGAGTCGCCGCGCGCCGACATCGAGCGCAAGCCCTACACAAAGGACCCGATGAAGTACGTCATGATGCCGGGCATGGCCAAGCTGCGCCACGTCGTCGTCGAAAAGCGCATGAACGACCTGCAAAAGGACGCCTGCGCGATGCTGCTCAACCGCATAGAGCGCGGCGACGACTCGATAGGCGTCATCTGCTCGGGCGCGGCGTACCAGTACGTCAAGGAAGCCGCGCCCGACGTGAGCGTGCTCAAGCTGGGTGTGGTCAATCCGCTGCCGCGCGCGCTGATAGAGGAGTTCGCGCGCAGCGTGGACAGGCTCTACGTGATAGAGGAGCTCGAGCCGGTGTTCGAGGAGCAGATAAAGAGCTGGGGCATCGAGTGCGTGGGCAAGGAGCTGACCGGCCGCCAGGGCGAGCTGAGCGCGCGCCGCGTGATGGAGATACTGGGCCGCGCCACGCCCGAGTTCCAGACGCCGGGCCAGCTGCCGGGCCGGCCGCCGGTCATGTGCCCGGGCTGTCCGCATCGCGGCACCTACTACGTGCTCAGCAAGCTGCACCTGCGCGCCACCGGCGACATAGGCTGCTATACGCTGGGCGCATTGAAGCCCAATGAGGCGATAGACTCGTGCCTGTGCATGGGCGCGTCGATAGGCATGAGCCACGGCCTGGAGAAGGCCACCGGCGGCGAGTCCAGCCGCGACACCGTGGCCGTGATAGGCGATTCGACGTTCGTGCACTCGGGCATAACCGGCCTTATAAACGCGGTGTACAACCACGGCCGCAGCACGGTGCTGATACTGGACAACTCCACTACCGCGATGACCGGCCATCAGCCCAACCCGACGGTGGGCTACGACATACGCCGGCAGGAGACCTACAGGCTCGACCTGGAGACGGTGTGCCGCGCGGTGGGCGTAAACGACGTAAAGACCGTCGACCCGTATGACCTGGACGAGTTGGAGGCCGCGCTCAAGGATAGCCTGAGCCGCGACGAGGTGTCGGTCATAATCGCGCGCCGCCCGTGCGCGCTGCTGAGCAAGGAGCGCAAGCCGGTATACGCGGTCGACCCGGACAAGTGCCGCAAATGCGGCATGTGCCTGAAGCTGGGCTGCCCCGCGATAGAGCGCGCGGACGGCAAGGCGCGTATCAACCCGGCGCTGTGCGTGGGCTGCGACCTGTGCGCGCGCCTGTGCAAGTTCTCGGCGATAGGAGGCCCGTCATGCAAATAAATATAGTTATAACCGGCGTAGGCGGTCAGGGCACGCTGCTGGCCAGCCGCATACTGGGCGCGCTCGCCGTGGACAACGGCCTGGATGTAAAGGTCAGCGAGGTGCACGGCATGGCGCAGCGCGGCGGCAACGTCGTGACATACGTGCGCATAGGCGACAAGGTGCACTCGCCGCTGGTAGAGAACGGCCAGGCCGACGTGGTGCTGGCGTTTGAGCAGCTCGAGGCGCTGCGCGCGCTGCCGTATCTGAAGATCGGCGGCACGATTGTGACCAACGAGCAGCAGATGATGCCGATGCCCGTTATAATGGGCGCGGCCAAGTATCCCGAGGACATACTGGGCGAGCTGGCGGGCAAGTGCCACCTGGTATCGCTGGACGCGCTGGCGCTGGCGGGGCAGGCGGGTTCGCTGCGCTCGGTCAACATCGTGCTGATGGGCGCGATGGCGCACGGCATGAGCTTTGCGCGCGAGTCGTGGATACGCGCGATAACCGCGTGCGTGCCGCCCAAGACGCTGGAGGCCAACCTGCGCGCGTTCGACCTGGGCTTTAGCAGCGCGCGCTGACCGGCTGCGCGATGGCGCGCAGATATACTTTGATTATTGAATGGACGTGGAGCGAATATGCGGAATGAATTTCTGATCTGGAACAAGCCCATGGAGACCATGGATCGCGAGGAGCTGGCCAAGCTCCAGGGCGAGCGCCTGCACAAGACGATACAGCGCGTGTACAAGAACGTGCCCATGTACCGCCAGCGCATGCAGGAGAAGGGCCTCGAGCCCAACGACATACGCACGATAGACGATTTGAAGTACCTGCCGTTCACGCAAAAGACCGACCTGCGCGACAACTACCCGTTCGGGCTGTTCGCGGCGGGCCGCGACGAGATAGTGCGGCTGCACGCGTCCTCGGGCACTACCGGCAAGCCGATAGTCGTGGGCTACACCCAGAACGACCTGGACGTGTGGGCCGAGCTGATGGCGCGCGGCCTGACGTCTGCGGGCACTACGCGCCACGACACCGTGCAGGTGTCGTACGGCTACGGCCTGTTTACCGGCGGCCTGGGCGCGCATCAGGGCGCCGAGCGCATAGGCGCGACCGTCGTGCCCACGTCCAGCGGTAACACCAAGCGCCAGATAATGCTGATGCAGGACTTTGGCAGCAACGTGCTGTGCTGCACGCCGTCCTACGCGCTGCTGATAGGCGAGACGATACAGGAGATGGGTCTGGACATAAGCAAGTTCAAGCTGCGCGCGGGCGTGTTCGGCGCGGAGCCGTGGAGCGAGGAGATGCGCAAGCGCATCGAGGAGCTGCTCAACATAGACGCGATAGACGTCTATGGCCTCAGCGAGATAATGGGCCCGGGCGTGGCGACCGAGTGCCTGTGCAAGAAGGGCATGCACATATCCGAGGATCACGTGATACCCGAGATAATCGACCCGGTGACCGGCGAGCAGCTGCCCTACGGCGCGCAGGGCGAATTGGTGTTCACCACGATCACCAAGGAGGGCTATCCCGCGATACGCTACCGCACGCACGACATCTGCTCGCTCAATGCCGAAAAGTGCGACTGCGGCCGCACGTTCGTGCGCATGAACCGCATAACCGGCCGCACCGACGACATGCTGATAATCCGCGGCGTGAACGTGTT
>CAWVGT010000024.1:0-5364 GCA_963928645.1 Candidatus Fimadaptatus sp. | reverse complement strand
CGACGAGGATGTGCTGGACATGTTCACCGAGGAGACCGGCATAAAGGTCACCTACGCGATGTTCTCGACCAACGAGGACATGTACGTCAAGCTCAAGGCCGGTGCGGCGAATTACGACGTGATATTCCCGTCGGACTACATGATCGAGCGCCTGCTCAACGAGGACCGGCTCGAGAAGCTCAACTACGACAACATCCCCAACGCCGCCAACATACTCAGCTGGCTGCGCGAGGACCCGTATAACGTGTACGACCCGACCAACGAGTACTCCGTGCCGTACATGTGGGGCACCGTGGGCATACTCTACAACACCGAGATGGTCGACAAGCCTATAACCTCCTGGACCAGCATGTTCGACACCAAGTATGTCAACAACGTGTTCATGTACGACTCGTTCCGCGACTCGATAGGCATCACGCTCAAGATGCTGGGCTACTCGATGAACACCCGCAACTGGGACGAGATCAACGAGGCCAAGGACGCGCTGATCAAGCAGAAGCAGGACGGCATAGTCAAGGCGTACCAGGTCGACGAGACCAAGGACAAGATGGTCGCGGGCGAGGCGGCGCTGGCGCTGATCTGGTCGGGCGACGCGCAGTACGCGATTGAGCTCAACGACAAGCTGGCGTACGTCGTGCCCGAGGAGGGCTCCAACATCTGGATCGACGGCATGTGCATACCAAAGGGCGCGCAGAACAAGGAGAACGCCGAGGCGTTCATCAACTTCCTGTGCCGCGAGGACATCGCGCGCATGAACATGGACGAGATAGGCTACTGCACGCCGATACAGCCGGTCGTGGACAACATGACCGACGAGGAGAAAGCCAACCACGTCTGGAACCCCACCGCGGACGAGATCGCCCGCTGCGAGATATTCCGCGACGTTGGCGACGCCGTGATGGACTACGAGGACGTGTGGCTCGAGATAAAGGCCGCGCGCTGAGCCGGGACTGTGACGCGCCGGGGGATCGCATCGATCCCCCGGCGCGCTTTGCGCTGAGCGGGCATGCGCGCGACCGGGGGCTTTGTGGCGTATGCGACTTGCGCTCAGTGCGCCTACAGTCTCCGTGCTGTTGCGGCAACGGCTTATACACTGCGGCGCTCACAGCCTCCGGTCAGTTGCGGCCACAGCCTCCGCTTCGTAGCATCAATGGCCTCCGCCCTGCGGCATACACAACTTCCGCTTCGAGCGGCCACAGCCTTCGCCCGAGCGCCCATGACCTCCATCTCGCGGCGCTCACAGCCTCCGTCCTGTTGCGGCCACAGCCTCCGCCCCGTAGCGTCAATGGCCTTCGCCCTGCGGCATACACAACGTCCATTTCAAGCGCCCACAACGGCCGCCCTGCGGAACCCATAGCCTCCGTTCCGTTGCGCCCACGGCCTCTACCCTGCAACGGCCACTCTTCGTCCTGCGGCATACATAACCTTTGCCCCTTGCGTCAATGGCCTCCGCCTCGTGTGCCCACAGCTGCCGTCACGCGGAACCTACAGCCATCCGTCCTGTGCGCCCACAGCCTCCGTCCGTGTACCCATTACCTCCATCTTGCAGAACCCACAGTCTCCAGCCCGTTGCGGCAACAGCCTATGCCGCGTTGCGTAAATGGCGCTGCCCAATGGCTTACACAACTTCCACTTGGAGCGCCCACCTCCACCGCCCCGCGCCGCCTGGCGCGCTCCCCAATCGCGCCGAACTTCTGCGCCAGATATAGCATACTGCTAACGCCGCATTGTTGACAAACCACCGCCAAAAATGCTATGATTAAAAAATCGTGAGGAATGGGGGTGGTCGCCGTGGGGCTCAGGGCCGCGCTGTTCGATCTGGACGGCACGCTGCTGGACTCTATGTGGGTGTGGCGGCGCGTCGACGAGCGCTCGCTGAGCGCGCGCGGCGTGGCGGTGCCCGCGGACTACGCGCGCGCCGTGTCGGCCATGCGCATGCACGACGCCGCCGAATACACCGTGCGCCGGTTCGGGCTGAGCGACGCGCCCGATGCGCTGCTGGCCGAGTGGAAGGCGCTGGCGCGCGCCGAGTATGCCCATTGCGTGCCGCTCAAGCCCGATGCGCGCGAGCTGCTGGAGCTGTACCGCGCGCGCGGCGTGCGCCTGGGCGTGGTTACCAGCCTGACGGCCGATCTGTACCGGCCGGCGCTGGAGCACTGCGGCGTGCTGGCGCTGTTTGACGCGATAGTGTCGGCGACCGAGCACGCGCGCGGCAAGGCGCACCCCGACGTGTACCTGAGCGCGGCGCGCCGGCTGGGCGTGCGCGCGGATGAGTGCGTGATGTACGACGACGTGCCCGAGGCGCTCTGCGCGGCCCGGGCCGCCGGCATGCGCGCGGTGTGCGTGGCCGACGCGCATAGCCCCGACGCCCGCGTAGAGGCGATGGCCGTGGGCGCGCGGTTCATAGCCACTTTCGCGCAGGAGCTTGCTGATTTATCATCGCCGGGCAGTGCCCAGTGACGGGGAGGTAGGGCCCGCAATGGAACTTTGGGACGTATACGACATACACAGGCGCAAGCTGGGCTACCGGCTGGCGCGATGTACCCAGGCGCAGCTGCCGCCCGACTGCGACTGCCGCGCCGCGCTGGCGCCCAGCGGCAAGCTGCAGCTCGCGCCCGATGAGTACCACCTGTCGGTGCACGTGTGGTTCGTAAACAGCCGCGGCGAGCTGCTGATACAGAAGCGCGCCGAGAGCAAGCTGCACATGCCCGGGGTATGGGCGGCCTGCGGCGGCGCGGTGCTGGCCGGCGAGGACACGGTCAGCGCCGCCGTGCGCGAGAGCTATGAGGAGATGGGCATAGAGGTCGACCCGGAGCGGTTGGTGCGGCTGCTGACCTACACCGCGCCCGAGCGCAATTCGCATATGGACGTATACCTGTACCGGTACGAGTGCGACCCGGAGGTGCTCACGCTGCAGGAGGAGGAGGTGTCGCGCGCGGCCTGGTTTACGCTGGATGAGCTGACCGGCAAGACGTTCACCGACGAGCAGTTCCGGCGGTATACGTATATGGACATACTCTACGACTTCATAAAGCAGCAGGCGGCCTGGCGGCGGGCGGGGTTTGTAGACCGGGGTGCGCGCGAGGGCACGCGCGAGCTGCTGGACGTGTACGACATACGCGGCGAGCGCACCGGCCAGACGATGCCGCGCGGCGCGGCGCAGCCGTATGGCGACTACTACCGCTGCGTGCACGTGTGGTTTGTCACGTCGGACGGCCGGGTGCTGCTGGAGCGGCGCGCGATGAACTGCGCGCGCCAGCCGGGCTACTTCACGTCGATGCGCGGCGTGGCGCAGTCGGGCGAGGACGCGCTGGCGGCGGCGCGGCGGCAGTCGGGCGAGGAGCTGGGGCTCAGGCTGGACGAGGCGCGGCTGTTCAGGCTGTGCGAGTACGTGGGCGACTACAGCCTGTGCACGGTGTACGTGGCCAACCAGGACGTATCGGCCGACGAGCTGAGCCTGCACAAGGACGAGGTAGCCTCGGTGGAGTTCGTAAGCGCCGACATGCTGCGCGCGTTCGGCGAGTACGAGAACTTCATGCGCACGCCATACCTGCCCATGGTGCTCAGCGCGACGCGCGTGATCGAGCGCAGGCATCACATGTGACGGGCTGAGGCGCGGCAGGGCGGGTTGCCGGGCGGCGGATGCGCCGGGGCGGCCCGGCTTGAGGGGCTTGCCCGGCGGGGTGCGATTTAGGACGGATGGGGCGATAGGTTGCTTGCCCGCGCGGCTGTGTGCTGCGCGGGCGAGTTTTTGTGTGCGGATGTCGCGCGCGGATGTCGAGCGGTTGATGCGCAGCGCAGCTGCGCGACTCGATGAGGCGCAAAGCATGGGCCGAAATGGTGGATGGATGATATATGCGCTGAAGTGGCGTAGCGGCTGCGGGTTTGTGCCCGGTGAATTGGCGCTCATGTTAGACTGGTACGCAGGGATGCTTGCCTGTGCGGACTGTGGTCAGTGCGGACGAGTTTGTGTGCGGGGTGCCGGGCTGTCGGGCGGTCAATGCGCAGCACAGCCGCGCGCCCCGATATATTGCAAAGCGCGGGCCAAAATGGTGAATGGGTGAAATGCGCTGAAGTGGCGTAGCGGCTGCGTGGTTGCGCAC
Organism: Candidatus Fimadaptatus sp.; assembly: GCA_963928645.1. GTDB lineage: Bacteria > Bacillota > Clostridia > Christensenellales > Aristaeellaceae > Fimadaptatus. The sequence goes on along the minus strand of CAWVGT010000024.1, from coordinate 1,261 downwards.
GGTGAAGTGTTGCGCATGACAACAAGTATGCAAGGGCGCTTGCCTGTGCAGGTGGTGGTATATGCGGGCAAGTTTTGCATGCTTGCTGTCGAGTGCGGCTGTTGAGCGGTTGTGGTGAATCGCTGCAGCGCGACTCGGTGAGGCGCAAAGCATGGGCCGAAATGGTGGATGGGCGATATTTGCGCTGGATTGGTAGGGCGGTTGCGGGGCTTTGTCCGGTGAAGTGTAGCCCACGTCAAACAGGTGTATAATGATGCTCGGCTGCGTAGACTGTGAGCTATGAGGACGATTTTATTCTGTGCAGGACGACAAATGCGGCTGTCGAGCGCTTAATGTGAATTGCAGCCGCGCAACCCGCTGCGGCGCAAAGCATGGGCTGAAATGGTGGATGGGATGACACTTGCGCTGAATTGGTGGGGCGGCTGCGGGGTCTGCCCGGTGAAGTGTGGTTTAGACTAAACAAGCATGTAATGATGTTCGCCTGCGCAGATTGTGGTCTGTGTGGGCGGGCCTATTCTGTGTAGGACGACAAATACGGCTGTCGAGCGGTAGATGTGAATCACTACCGCGTAACTCAATAAAGCGTAAAGCAAAAGCCGAAATGGTGGATGGGTGCGTTTGCATTGAATTGATGGGGCGGCTGCGGAGGTTTGTCCGGTGAAATGTGGCTCATGCTAAATGAGTACGTGAGTATGTTCGCCTGTGTAGACAGTAGTTTATATGGGCGACTTTATTTTGTGCAGGACGACAAATGCGGCTGTCGAGCAGTGAATGTGAACTACTACTGCGCATCCTGATAAGTCGCAAAGCGCAGGCCGAAATGCCCACCCGGGAGCCGTGCGCGCGACGGTCGGGCTACCGTTCAGTGCCGCCGCTCCGACCTGCCAGATCCCCAAACACCTCAAGCGCCAGCGCAGGCTATCCCCGCGCGGGCGCACAGTCTATTGACCAAGCAAGCTGCACACGGTCAACATGGCCAAACGCGCAACAGCAGTCACAAACATGCAAATTAAATCGGAACGCCACTTGCAGTAGACTCACTTTGCGACATCGCCAATAGGATGTTTCAAAAAACACTTAGAGTAGAGCCAGAAGTCTGTCCGCCGGGGGTGTGTCAACGACTTGAGCGCCCGCGCAGGCTATCCCCGCGCGGGCGCACAGTCTATTGACCAAGCAAGCTGCACACGGTCAACTTGGCCAAACGCGCAACAGCAGTCGCAAACATACAAATTAAATCGGATCACCACTTGCAATAGACTCA
>CAWVGT010000023.1:0-14104 GCA_963928645.1 Candidatus Fimadaptatus sp. | reverse complement strand
TGCCGATGCTGTGATTTCTCCATGATGACACCCTCTTTACTGTGATAGTGCCATTATATCACTTGCCTCGTGTAGACGCAACCTAGCAAACAGGGGTAAAAAAGTAAATGACTTTTCGCCGTATGCACGGTTCTTGGCAGCATTTGCCCAGTAAAATCGAATTTTGCGCACTCGCAAAACCGCGCTCAATTGGCGGCGTGTCCAATTTTGCCCAGTGATTGAGCAATATTGCGCTTGCGTTTGCATGCGTATGTGGTTACGATTGTGTCAGCGGTGCGGCGCATGTGTGCCCGACAAGCAAATGCGCTCAAACCATATGGCTGGTACGGATCCAATTAAGTAAGGAGGCGCTATCTGTTATGAAGCAACACAAGGGTAGGAAACTGGTATCGGTGTTCCTGACGCTCATGCTGTGCCTGACCGGGTTTGGCCTGAGCGCGCTCGCCGAAGGGGACAGCGTTTACCCGCTCGATACTGACGTTACGCTGACCTGGTGGCTCAGCGCCAGCGCGGATCTGACGGGCGAGCAGCAGGATCGCAACAATAATGAGATCATGCAGTGGCTCCAGGAAGCGGTGGGCGTGGATATCGAGTTCATCTCCCCCGCGATAGGCGAGGAGCAGACCGCATTCACACTGATGTGCGCGACCGGCGATCTGTGCGACATAGTTTCCTACAATCCGGGCAGCTATACCGGCGGGCTGCAGGCGGCCATTGACGATGGCATCGCGCTGGTGCTCAACGACTATCTCGACGAGTATCTGCCCAACTTCAAGGGCTATCTGGATTCGTATCCGGACGTGGCCCTGAGCATGCAGTCGGTGAGCGGACAGTACGCGTTTTTCCCGTGCCTGTCGCTGAAGGACTCGATTGTATGCTGGTTCGGGCCGCAGATTCGCGCGGACTGGCTTGAGGAGCAGGAGCTTGAAGCGCCCGTTACCATCGAGGACTGGTATACCACGCTCAAGGCGCTTATGGAGGCGTATGACCTGGAGGCGGGCATGGCGATTCAGACCGGCGCCTGGTCGCAGGGCGAGATGGCCAGCGCGTGGCACACGGCGCTTGACTGGGACATAACCGATGAGGGCGAAGTGGAGTATGGGCCGGCCACCGAAAAGTACCGCTCGTTCCTGGAGGAGATGCACAAGTGGTATGCGGAAGGCATACTGCACCCGGACATCTCAACGATGGACAACACCACTGCCAAGGCCCTGTATTCCTCGGGCAAGGTGGCGGCGGTTATGGATTCCTCGGGCGCGATGGTTAACTTCATAGCGGCGTCCTCGGATCCGGACTTTGCCACCATGGGCTGCACCTATCCGGTGCTCGAAGAAGGCCAGACCCCGTATCGCGGCTACCGGAATGTCAGCGGCTACAGCGCCAACGCGTTCATAAACGCCAGCATACCCGCGGACAAGCTTGAGGTTGCGCTGCGCGTGCTGGATTATGGTTACAGCACTGAGGGCCAGGTCATGTACAACTTCGGCAAGGAGGGCGTATCGTTCGAATATGTCGACGGCGTGCCCACCTATACCGACCTGATACTGAACAACCCGGACGGCATGGGCGCCCGCGTGGCGATCGAGCGCTACACCCGCGCTTCGGGCTTCCCGGGCGAGCAGATGGAGGAGTACTACACCCAGATAAACAGCCTCGACTGCCAGAAGCAGGCGTTTGCGAACTGGTCGAACACCGATCAGGCCAAGCATGCGTATCCCGTTGCGGCGACCGGCACCATCGAGCAGGCTGAGCGCATGGCGCTGCTGCAGACCGACATAAGCACCTATGTGGAGGAGATGCGCTTCCAGTTCATAATGGGCTCGGCCAATCTGGAGGACTATGACGACTACCTTGCGGAGCTGGACAACATGGGCTTCCAGGAGCTGCTGCAGCTCAAGAAGGACGCCTACGCCGATTACATCGCACGGCTGGGCGAGTAAATGTGCGGACTGAACCGGAACTGAGCAATACCAACGACGCTGCGCACCGTCCCTTGGGACGGCGCGCAGCCCTATCTGCAAACCAGCGAAGGAGGCGGTTGCATGCGGGCCACTCCCGCCCTTGCCGCGCGCAGGCCAAACGTATTTGTGCGGCTGTATCGCGACATCGCACGTCACCCGGCGCTCTACCTGATGTTCCTGCCGGTGCTGGCGTTTTATGTGCTCTTCTGTTACAAACCCATGTATGGCATACTCATTGCCTTCAAAAATTACCGCCCCGCGCGCGGCATATGGGGCAGCCCGTGGGTTGGCATGGAGTATTTCATACAGTTCTTCCAGAGCGCGTTTTGCTATCGCCTGATCCGAAACACGCTCTTGATAAACCTGTACAGCCTGATCTTCGCCTTTCCCTCGCCGATTCTGCTGGCGGTCATGCTCAATGAAGTGCGCCACAGCGGCTTCCGCCGCTTGGTGCAGACGATATCGTATCTGCCGCATTTTATATCTACGGTCGTGATCGTGGGCATTGTAAAGACGCTGTTTTCATATAACGGCGCCTTTACGGATATTTTTGTGGCGATGGGCCTGCCCCGGGAGAGCATGATCGCGCAACCGCAGTATTTCCGTTCGCTCTTTGTCGCATCCGGCATATGGCAGTCGATCGGCTGGGATTCGATAATCTATCTCGCTGCCGTGGGCAACATAGACTCCGAGCTGTACGAGGCCGCCGCGCTGGACGGCGCGGGCAGGCTGCGGCGCGTCTGGCACGTAACGCTGCCGGGCATATTGCCTACGATCATCATCATGTTGATACTGCGAATTGGCTCGATGATGAGCATAGGCCATGAAAAAGTGATACTGATGTATTCGCCCAATACATATGAAACCGGCGACGTGATAAGTTCATATGTGTATCGAATGGGCCTGGAAAACGGCAGCTTTTCTTACAGCACGGCTGTGGGGCTGTTCAATTCGCTGGTCAATCTGATACTGGTCATAGGCGCGAACACATTTTCGCGCAAGCTGACGGAAACCAGCCTGTGGTAAGGAGGTCGGGCAAGTGCAAAAGAACAAACAAATGCAGGGCGTGCTCGCCATGCGGAGCACGGGCGATCGCATTTTCGACGCGATTAACTGCGGCGTGCTCGCCATTTTGGCGGTGATAATGCTATATCCGCTGCTGTACGTGCTGTTCAGCTCGCTGTCCGATGCCGACCGGCTTACTGCGCATACGGGCCTGCTATTTTGGCCGGAGGGTTATTCGATAAAGGCGTATGAAGCCGTGCTCTCGAATTACTACATAATAACGGGCTATCGCAATACGCTGCTCATACTGCTGCTTGGCGTGCCGACGAATCTGATATTGACCACATTGGGCGCATTCGTGCTGTCCCGAAAGGAACTGGAGTTCCGGCGGCCATTCATGCTGCTTATAATGTTCACGATGTACTTTAGCGGCGGCATGATACCATCCTATTTCAACGTCAAGGATCTGGGCCTGATGAACACCTACTGGGCGCTGATCCTGCCCGGCGCCATCAGCACGATAAATCTGATAATCATGCGCACATCGTTTGAGGCCATTCCGCCCTCGCTGGAGGAATCCGCCCGCATAGACGGGGCGGGGGATGTTACCGTGCTCACGCGGATTGTGCTGCCGCTTTCAAAGGCGGTCATTGCGGTCATGGTGCTGTATTATGGCGTGGGCCATTGGAACAGCTGGTTTTCGGCCGCGATCTATCTGAATCGGCGCGAGCTGTTTCCGCTCCAGCTGATACTGCGCGAGATACTGGTGGAGGACAACGTGTCGAACATGATGTCGGCGACCGATTCGAACGACGGGTTTTTGAACCTGCGGGAGACCATCAAATATGCGACTACAATTGTCGCCACATTGCCCATACTGTGCATTTATCCGTTTATCCAGAAGTACTTTGTAAAGGGCGTCATGATCGGCGCGGTTAAGGGATAGGGGAGTGTGGTTTTCCTGAATATCGGCAAATCCATGCAATCAGACGGGCGGCGAATTGTGGTATAGTTCGCCGCCCGTTTCCATGTGAGGCCAAGCCGCTTGACGGATGTGACGCCTCTGCCACTTGATTAACGCAAAACCTGATGCTGCGTTTGCTGAATTGCTGCGCGTCGAGCGGCTTCCACGCGGCGCGATGCCTATACCGTATTCCGGGCGACAATGGACGCATTTGGAGACATGCGAAAGGCGTTGTTATGTGTCACCTGCGTCTATGATTATAGCATTAACCTTGACGTTCGATCTGAAAGGCAGGGTCTGTCTGCGACTGAAAACGCTTCCAAATTGGCTCCGGGCGGCAGACATGGCTTGCATGCCTGCTTAAACGGCATGCCTCACATGCGCGTCGTGCGGGATCTGTGCGGCAAAATGGTACTGGCTTACAGAATCGGCGGTTATGCGACGGCTAATTGGGGCGCCGATGCGATTCGCGATGCCATTGAAAGAATACGGTCACTTATGGACTCGCCTCCCGCGCTGACCCGGGTTTTCATTGCGCATCCACAGCATGCTGCAACCCGAGTCAATGCCGGCTGCGGAGCGCGGCCGCTTACGCGACATGGGGGCGCATCGATCGGCGTTGCGCACAGCGCGGCCACTTCGCGCCCATCCGCCTCCCTGGGACGCGCTTGACAGGCCGCGCATCATTGCCGTATAATCTTGTTATTCTATCGATGGGAGGCGACGCGCGTGTTGCTTGCGATAGCGGGAACTCCATGCAAGGTTTGAGGACGCTGCATGGAGGATAGTTGAGTCCTCAGACTTTGCTCATTTGAATTGAATATCAAAGGAGCAAAGCTTATGAAACTGAATAAATCGATGATAAGGCAGCTCGGCCCGTACCTGCTGCTGTGGAGCACGCAGTCGCTCTCGGCGCTGGGCAGCGCGATGACCAGCTTTGCGCTGGTGATATGGCTGTATCAGCGCAGCGGCTCGGCGCTGGAGACCGCGCTGCTGTCGATATGCTCGTATGCGCCGTACGTCGCGATGAGCATATTCGCCGGCGCGCTCAGCGACCGCTGGGACAAGCGCCGCACCATGCTGGCGTGCGACCTGTGCGCGGCGCTGTGCACCGTCGTGGTGCTGCTGCTCATGCGCGCCGACGCGCTGGAGCCGTGGCACATGTACCTGCTAAACGCGCTCAGCGGCCTGATGAACACGGTGCAGCAGCCCGCCAGCGACGTTGCCACGACCCGGCTCGTGCCGCGCGAGTACTACCAGCAGACCTGCGGGCTGCGCTCGCTTTCGCAGTCGCTCAATACTATACTCACGCCTATGATAGCCTCGGCGCTGTTTGCGTTTGCGGGCATGGAGCTGGTAATCGCGGTCGACCTGGTTACGTTCCTGATTGCGTTTGCGACGCTGGGGCTGTTCATACGCATACCGGACGCGCCTGCGTCCGACGCGCCGCGCGCGAGCCTGCTTGGTTCGGCGCGCTCGGGGCTGAGCTGGCTGCGCCGCAACCGGCTGATACTGCACCTGATGCTGTTCCTGGCGTGGATAAACCTGGTCGCCTCGGCGTACGAGGCCGCGCTGCCGGCGATGGCGCTGTCGCGCGCGGGCGGCGGCGAGACCGTGCTGGGCCTGATTAACTCGTGCGCCGGCGTGGCCACGCTGCTGGGCAGCCTGGCGGCTACGCTGCTGCCCGCGCCGCGCGACCGGGTGCGCGCGCTGTGCATCGCGCTGTTTGTGGCGATGAGCACCGAGAACTTCATGCTGGCGCTGGGGCGCGCGCCGCTGATATGGTATGCGGGCAGCGTGCTGGGCTGGCTCACGATACCGCTGATGAACGCGCAGCTGGATGTGATATACCGCTCGACGATACCGGTCGAGATGCAGGGCCGCGTGTTCGCGTGCCGCAACGCGCTGCAGTTCTTCACGATACCGCTGGGCTACTTCCTGGGCGGCCTGCTGATAGACGAGGTGTGCGAACCGCTTATGGCGGCGCAGCGCCCGGACAGCCCGCTGATATGGCTGCTGGGCGGCGGCAAGGGCTCGGGCGCGGCGCTGATGCTGCTGGCGCTGGGGTTCGCGGGCGTGGCGGTGTGCGCTGCGTACTGGCGGATACTGCGCGGCTATGGCTGGCGCGAGCCGGCCGACGGGCGCAAAGCCGGGGCGGCGTGAGCATGCGGAGGCAGGCTCGGGCCGGGGGCGCGATTAAGCGCATGCGCGGCGGTGGGCTGAGCTGTAGTAAATATGTGCTCCCTGTGGGGTTGGCCCTGCGGGGAGCACGGATATTTGAAAAGCTCGTTGGCGGACAGCCGGTTTTATTCTAAACAACCTTTAAAACTTCCGATTGTTGATTTCGCAAAATATATTTAGTGTACGTGGTATTCCGCTTTGATTTGCGTGTTTTGCCGGCTGCTGTCGCGGGCTTGGTCAAGCAGGTCGTGTGCGGCATGCTTTGTCAATTGGATTTGCTCCCTGCGGGGTTGGCCCTGCGGGGAGCTTTTGCGCGTTGGGGGACATGGTGCGGCAGTTCGGCAGCGCTGATGAGTTGCGGCTGACGGAGCTATCGGCGTCCAACAGGCGCGCTGCGCTCCCCGTGGGCGCATCGTCTGCGGGGAGCGCTGTCTATCGACAGAGTATTTCGCACATTGTCTGCCTGGATGAACGTGAGACGGCAGTTGGCAAAACATGCAAATCAAAACGAAGTATCGCCTATGTCAGCCGGATTTTGCAGCATCGCCCATGCGATGCTGCGATAAGACAGTTTGAAATAAGATGCGTTATCCAGCCGCGGGGCTTTGTCAACGCGCTGCGCTCCCCGTGGGCGCATCGTCCGCAGGGAGCTGTATGTCGAAGGCGCCGCCGGCGCGCGGAACGGCCCTGCGGCTGACCGCTCAAGCCATGCGCGCTGCCGCTCTTGGCCGTCCATAGCCATATAGACTCACTTCGCTCCACCTGCCGGCGCGCTCAACAGCTGTATTTCGCCCAGCCGCACGCCGCTGCGCTGGCGGCTGCGCCCTATGTTGGCGACCACTACCGCAGCGCCGCCGCTGACGTCGAACTCGCGCCGTATCAGCGCGTCCGGATCCAGCCCGGCGTCCCAGTCAAACTGCAGGCAGCGATACTCGCCGCCCGGCAGCGTCGCTATCTGCGCGCCGGTCGCGTCCTCGTCGGCGATGTCCCAGCACACCTGCCGCCGCAGGCCGTCGCCTGAATAGCGGTACAGTATGCTCATCGGCATCACCAGGTTCAGCCCGCGCTCGCGGGCGGCGCGGTTCAGCTCGGAAAACGCGGTCTCCAGTTGATCGGCATGGGCCATGTCGCCCTCGTACTCGGCCGATATCAGCTGGCGCCGGGGTATCGTGCGGCGGTATGGGCCGCGCGTGTCGGCATAGCGGGCGGTGTCGTTCAAGTACGTCAGCGTGCGCTCTATGCAGCGGAGGCTGTTTTGCAGCTCGGTTATCTTCTCGTTTGCGCGGCGGCGGCCCTCGTTGAACAGCGCGACGCTCTGGTAGTTGCCGCTCGCGTCGCGGTAGTCCGCCAATTGCTTGAGCGGTATGCCCAGGTTCACGCACAGCAGTATCGCGTCGAGCATGTACAGCTGCTCCACGTCGTAGTAGCGGTAGCGCGTGCGCGGGTCGGTGTGCGCGGGCGTCAGTATGCCCAGCTTCTCGTAGTAGCGCAGCGAGTTGATGTCTATGCCGCGCAGCTGCGCGAATCGGCTTATCGTTAAATGATGGTTCATGCGCGCTCCCTCCTCTTGACTCTGTTATTGTAACAGGGCTTATAATAGGGCGCAAGCGGAAGATGTGATTTTACGGCGGAGGGATGCCGATGGACAGCAAGCAGGACTTTACGCGCGGCAGCATATTCGGCAAGATGATGCAGTTCATGATACCGATACTGGGCGCGCAGATATTGCAGGCGATGTACGGCGCGGTCGACATGCTGGTAGTGGGGCACTTCGGCACGAACGCGGCGATCTCGGGCGTGTCGACGGGCTCGAGCATAATGAACCTGGTCACGTTTGTGCTGAGCCAGCTGGCGGCGGGCGTCATGATACTGATCGGGCGCTACCTGGGCGAGCGGCGCAGCGAGCGGATAGGCAGGCTGATAGGCGCGGCGGTGGCGTTCTTCCTGGCGGTGGCGGCGGTGCTGACGGTGCTGCTGATAGTGTTCGCCCGGCAGATCGCGGTGATAATGCAGGCGCCCGCCGAGGCGGTCGAGCTGACCGCGCAGTACATACGCATCTGCGGCGTGGGCTGCGTGTTCGTGGTGTTCTACAACCTCATCAGCTGCATTTTCCGGGGGCTGGGCAACTCGCGGCTGCCGCTGATATTCGTGGGCATAGCGTGCGTGGTCAACATAGTGGGCGACCTGGTGCTGGTCGCGGTGTTTGACATGAACGTGGCCGGCGCGGCGATCGCGACGATAGGCGCGCAGGCGGTGAGCGTGATACTGTCGCTGGTGATTATCCGCCGACAGAAGCAGCCGTTTGAGTTTTCGCGCCGGGACATACGGTTTGGCAGCGAGGTGGGCGAGTTCGTGCGCGTGGGCGCGCCGCTGGCGCTGCAGGAGCTGCTGACCAATGTGTCGTTCCTGGCGATCTGCGCGTTCATAAACCGCATGGGCCTGGACGCGTCCAACGGCTATGGCATAGCGCAGAAGATACAGTCGTTTGTAATGCTGGTGCCCTCGTCGATCATGCAGTGCATGGCGTCGTTCGTCGCGCAGAATGTGGGCGCCAACAAGGAGGACCGCGCGCGCAAGGGCATGGCGTACGGCATGGCGGTCGGCGCGGGCATAGGCGTGGTGATAGCGCTGCTGGCGGCGTTCAGGGGCGACTGGCTGGCATCGCTGTTCTCGAGCAACCAGGCGGACATAGCGCGCGCGTTCGAGTTCCTGCGCGGGTTTGCGCCCGAGGCGGTGCTCACGTGCATACTGTTCAGCTTCCTGGGTTACTTTAACGGGCATTCCCGCTCGAACTTTGTGATGATACAGGGCATCGCGCAGGCGTTTTTGATAAGGCTGCCGGTGTCGTACGTTATGAGCATACAGCCCAACGCGTCGCTGACCGGCGTGGGGCTGGCGGTGCCGCTGTCCACGGTGTTCGGCATAGCGCTGTGCGTGTGGTACTACCGGCGCATGCAGCGCGGGCAGCAGGCGATACCCGCGGCGGTGTTCGCCGAGAGCGAGCCGGAGCAGCGCGCCTACAACCCCGATTTCGACGCGGTGATAGCGATCAGCCGCAGCTACGGCGCGGGCGGGCGCACGGTGGGGCGGCTGGTGGCCGAGAAGCTGGGCATACCGTTCTACGACAAGAACCTGCTGGCGACCACGGCGCAGCGCAGCGGGCTGTCGGTGCAGTACCTGGCCAGCATTGACGAGAAGGCGCGCGGCTCGTGGGAGCAGATATACACGCTGGACCAGCCCGAGCCGCTGCACAGCATAGCCGACCGGGCGCAGCGCGAGGTGATAGAGCAGATCGCATCCGAGGGCGGCTGCGTGATAGTGGGCCGGCGCGCCGACCAGGTGCTGGCGGGGCGGCGCAAGCTGCTGCGCGTGTTCGTGACCGCGCCGGTGGAGCGGCGCGCCGAGCGCATCGTGCAGCGCGACGACATAGCGCCCGAGCGCGCGCAGGCGCAACTGCGCAAGGCCGACCGCGAGCGCGCCGAGTACTATTCGAGCCTGTCCGACGGGCGCTGGGGCGATGCGGCGTCGTACGATCTGTGCGTGGACACCGGGCTGTTCGGCATCGACGGCGCGGCGGAGCTGATCGTCGATGCGGCGCGCCGGTTGAAATGAGCTGGACGCTGATGGGCGCGGCGGGCGGCTGGTGAACCGGGCGGGTCTGATGGCCGGGCTGGCGGCGGCTGCTGATGCGGTTGGCGCGCGGTGAAGCGCTGACGGTGAGAGTTGGCCAGGGGGCTTGTGATTGCAGGCTCACGGGTTTGTGGTGAGTTGAGGGCGTTGCGGCGTATCGCGACGCCCTCAAATTATCGGCAAAGTTGACATGCTGTACAGTACATCCAATCTTGTGCTAATGCGCCGCCACGCTGTAATGACGGGCAGCCATTTGGATATGAGCAAATGTGTGAGGGGCTTTGCCGATAGGCTGATGGTGTCGCAGCAAATCGCGTTATTATCAGATCAATTACTAAGTCGTGCTTGTTGCATAATATAGCAATTTCCGTATTTATGCGCAGCTGACGCTGTAATGGTAGGCTACTATTTCAGATGCCGGCCAGTATCGTGGATCATCTGAGCTCTGCAACTGCATACAGGGCTGAACTGCCGATATATGGGTACTTGCAAATAAAACGAGGGCGTCGCGGCATATTGCGACGTCCTCGCTGCATGTCAAATGATGGGGCCACACCTGTGCCGATTGAGCGATGGGTTTGCCTGGCGATGCGCCCATGCGCAGGCGCGGCGCTTGCCCCGCAGCGCCCTCCATACCGCACCCCGTCGCACACTCGCGCGTTACGCGCGCTACGCCGTGCGCTCCGCTCCCAGCGCGCGCCGCAGCTGTGCGCGCACATCGGCCTCGCTCCGGCCCAGCGCCAGCGCCAGCTCCTCGCACAGCGTGAGCTCGGTCTGGCGCATCAGCTGCTCCTCGGGCGCGGACAGCCGGCGGTGCGCCGCGTCCAGATGCTTCGCGTACAGGCTCTTTAGCGTTCGGGCCAGCGCGGCGCAGGTGCCGGGGCGCATCAACTCCTGGTAGTGCTGCTCCAGCGCGCGCCGGTCGCGCGCGTGCGATACCGGCGCGGTCAGCTCGCCCAGCGCGCCCAGCAGCCGGCGCGCCTCGTCGCCGCCTATCAACGGCCGCAGCCCGGTCTGCTCCGCGACCGGTACGTATATCATGCCCTCATAGCTCAGCGGGCGCAGGTGATAGTATACGCAGCCCGCCCCCCGCGTCGCGCAATCCCGCCACGTCGGCCACGCGGCACACTTCGGTGCGCCGGTAGACTACGTATTCGCCTCTTTCATACATGTTCTGCCTCCCGCATGCCCGGCGCGTCAGTTCAGGTAGTCGCCGCAGCTGTAGCCGTTGTACTGCTTCTTGAGCTTGAGCGTTATCGAGCCGTCGGGCTCGGTCGCCTCGGACACTATGCGGTACCTGGTGTGCGCGTGGTCAAGGTGCGCCTTGTAGCCGTCCAGCTCGCGCCGCAGCATCGCAACGGCCTCCTCGTGCGGTATATCGTCCTTTAGCATGAAGCGTATTGTCTGCTCAAGGCAGGCGTACTGTATCCTTTTCATCGGGTGAACCTCCTTTATGGCGATATTATACCATTTTTCGGTCGCGCCTCGCCATGGGCTGATTACACAAAATAAAATATCTATGCTGATGTGCATGAAATGGGGATACTCAAATGTAGGATGTGCACAAATTAGGTGGCCGACATGGCCGCTAAACGCTGTGTACGGGACTGCACATGCGCCTGCACGCATCGTCAAATTGCACAAGTCGTGGCGTCGCCGGGCGGCATCGACTTGACAGAACTGTGCATACTGTATATACTGTGTATGTACAGAAGGGAGGCGATGGAGTGGACATAGTGATCCGCAACGCCAGCCCCGAACCGCTCTACAGCCAGATATACGCCCAGATCCGCGACCAGATCGTCGCAGGCGCGCTCAAGCCGGGCGACGCGCTGCCGTCGATACGCGCGCTGGCCAAGGACCTGCGCATAAGCGTGATAACGACGCGGCGCGCATACGACGAGCTGGAGCGCGACGGCTTCATAGTGACGGCGGCGGCGCGGGGCTGCTTCGTGGCCGAGCGCGATGTGGCGCAGTTCAGGCAGGCGCGGCTGGACGAGCTGCGCGCGCTGCTGGGCGAGGCGGCCAGGCTCGCGGCGAGCTGCGGGGTAGACGGGGCGCAACTGCGCGAGATGTTGGCAGAGCAAATTGAGGAGGCGGGCAAATGAACGCGCTTGAGATAGGCAAACTGATAAAATGCTACGAGGGCTTTACGCTCGAGATACCCGAGCTGACGCTGCCGGAGGGCTGCGTGCTGGGCCTGATAGGCGAGAACGGCGCCGGCAAGAGCACCACGCTCAGGCTGATACTGGACGCAGTGAGCCGGGATTCGGGCACGATAAATGTGCTGGGCAGCGACAATGCCCAGCCGGACTTCAACGCGGTCAAGCAGCGGCTGGGCGTGGTGCTGGACGAGGCGCACTTCCCGGACGTGCTCAGCGCCCGGCAGGTCAGCCGCATAATGCGCTTTACTTACGACAACTGGCACGAAGCCCAGTTCGACGAGCTGCTGAGCAGGTTCGACATACCCGCAGGCAAGCCGTTCAAGCAGTTCTCGCGCGGCATGCGCATGAAGCTGGCGATAGCGGTCGCGCTGTCGCACGATGCGCAGTTGCTGCTGCTGGATGAGCCGACCGGCGGGCTGGATCCAATAGTGCGCGACGACATACTGGAGCTGTTTTACGAGTTCACGCGCGACCCGGCGCATTCGATACTGATATCTTCGCACATAGTGTCCGACCTGGAAAAGCTCTGCGACATGATAGCGTTTCTGCACCGGGGCAGGCTGATGTTCTGCGAGACCATGGATGCGCTGGAGGACAGCTATGCGCTGCTCAAGTGCGGCGCGGCGGACTTTGCGCGCGTCGATCCGGCGGCGGTCGTGGGCCAGCGGCGCAGCCAGTACGGCGTGGAGGCGCTGGTGCGGCGCGCGAGCATGCCTGACGGATTCGTGCTGGAGCGCGCCGGCGTGGAGGACATAATGCTGTACATGGCAAAGGGGGAGGACTTGCGATGAAGGGCCTGCTGATAAAGGACATGCTGACGCTGAAGGGGCAGTTCATATTCTATCTGGCGCTGATAGCGCTGTTCGCGCTGGTGCCCGGCACGGGCGCGATGATGGCGCTGGTGCTGGCGGCGGTGATACCCAAGGCGACGCTGGCATATGACGAACAGTGCAAGTGGGATCAGCTCGCCGGCGCGCTGCCGTACACGGTGCCGCAGCTGGTGTTGAGCAAGTACGCGCTGGGGCTGATAGCCACGCTGGGCGCGGCGGCGCTGGCGGTCGCGGCGTGGCAGGTGGAGGCGCTGTTCGTCGAGCTGGCGCAGCCGTACGGCCAGCTGGCGCTGTACCTGGCGGCGGGGCTGGGCGCGAACCTGCTGCTGCAGGGCATAACGCTGCCGATAACGCTGCGCATGGGCTCGGAGCGCGGCCGGCTGCTTATGATGGGTGTGGCGGCGCTGGTGGTGGTGTTCCTGGGGCTGCTGATGATCGACGTGGACGCGGCGCAGGTCAAGGGCGCGCTCTCGGGCGCGCTGATGGTCGGCGCGATAGCGGTCTATCTGCTGTCGATACCGGTGTCGCTGCGCGCTTATCGGCGCAGGCATCGCGCTTAGGCGAGCTGGCTATATAAATAGGTAGGTATGGGCAGCGGGGGCATGGCGGGTTGCTGAAGCGGCGTGGGTGTGGATAACTTGTCGGCTGTGACTTGCTGTGTTGACTGCGCGGTCTTGGTGGATTGTGAGATCGATTGCGCAGCGTGCACCGACTGCGGTGTAGATTCCGGCTTTCAAAGGTGCGGCTTGACGGTCAGATCGCATTGTTTGCAGATGGGCGGTAGCTCCGGCATATCGCCAATGTGAGCAGATTCATATTATTGAAAACTGGTGCACGCGGCTGTGGACAACTCCGCAGCCGCGATTTGGTATATTGACAAAACCTTTGTCTAAGCAGCCTTAGTGGATTATGATGTGACTGCGCTGCGGTGCTCAAGACGGCGGCAAAGCGTTTGGATTTCAGAGGCGTGGCTTGACGGTTGGTACGCCTTGTCCGCGATTGACGGCAGCTTTGGTATATCGCCAGTGTGAGCGCATCACCATGAAACTGATGTGTGAGGCTGTGGGCAACTCCGTGGCCGCGATATGAGATATTGACAACTCCTTTGGCTGCGCAGCTCTGGTGGATAATGGGGCGATTGCGCTGCGTGCACAGACCATGACGAAACGCTCGGCTTTAAGAGGCGCGGCTTGACGGTCAGATCGCATTGTATGCAGATTGGCAGTAGCTTCGGTATATCGCCAATGTGAGCATATTATTGGAAACTGATACTCGCGGCCGTGGATAACTCTGCGACCGCGATTTGGGATGTTGACAACTCCTTTGGCTGCGCAGCTCTGGTGGATAATGGGGCGATTGCGCTGCGTG
>CAWVGT010000022.1:0-4421 GCA_963928645.1 Candidatus Fimadaptatus sp. | reverse complement strand
ATCAACTACCACACGACCGGCAACTGCATCTACTGGCACTACGGCCAGACCGGCGCCGCCAAGACCCGCGACAAGAAGATCGCCGACCGCCTCTCGCAGCTGACCGGCTACTACCTGCGCGACGAGAACTACTCCGGCAAGGGCGGCGGGTTCATGGACTGGATGATAGAGTCGCGCGGGCTGCCCTCGTTCACGCTGGAGCTGGGCCCCAGCAGCGAGAACGCCCCGCAGAGCATCGCGCGCTTCAACGCGATCTGGAGCGCCAACCGCAACGTGCCCGCGTTCATGCTGGCGTATATTATCGACAACCTGTGAGCGCGCGGGCCCGCTTCGCCCGCTCGCGCGCGATATCGAGCGCCGACCGCGACGCGCCCTTGCCGGCACAGACGCGCCGCAATATGTGAGCGCGGCGCGCGCAAGCCGCTCAGCCCCCGCCCGTTGCGCTCCCCCGTGAGCGCGGCCGGCGGGGGCTTCGCTTTGCCCGCCGGCTCCGGCGCGCCTGCGCAAAATCTGCCCCCGCACGCTTGCCAAATGCACCCGCGCAGTGTACAATATCGTCAATGGACAATTCTCAGTCTACGACTGACAAGGGAGGCGCGATATGCTAAACTCTCGCCAGGACTTCCATACCCGCTGCGACTTCGTAAACCCCAGCGTGTTCTCGATAAACCGCGTCGAGCCGCACACGCGTTGGGGCGCATACGCGTCCGAAGCCGAGGCCGCCGGCTGCGCGCCTGGCAGCTCGCGCTACATGATCTCGCTCAACGGCGCGTACCGCTTCCGGCTGTGCGACTCGCCCGAGGCGGTGGACGACTTCTACCGCGAGGACTACGACGACGCCGCGTTCTGCGACATACCCGTGCCCGCCAACTGGGAGGTAGAGGGCCACGGCGAGCCGATATACACCAACGTGACCTACCCCTTCCAGAGCGACGAGCTCGGCCACGCGCTGATCGAGGCCGAGTCGGGCAAGCCGCCCGTGCCCAATCCCCCGCTGATACCGCGCGCCAACCCCACCGGCTGCTACCGGCGCAGCTTCGAGGTGCCCGCGCACTTTGCGGGGCGGCGGGTGTTCCTGCGCTTTGAGGGCGTGGAGACCGCGTACTACCTCTGGATAAACGGCCGGCCCGCCGGCTTTGCCAAGGACAGCAAGCTGCCCTCCGAGTTCGACATAACCGAGCTGGTGCGCCCCGGCACGAACCTGATGGCGCTGGAGGTGCTGCGCTTTGCCGACAGCACGTATCTGGAGGATCAGGACTACTGGTACCTGTCGGGCATATACCGCGACGTGTGGCTGATATCCAAGCCTGAAGCCCACATATTCGACATAAAGGCCAAAGTGGACGCCGACCCGCTGCTGCGCACGGGCCGCGCCGAGTGCGACGTGCGCGTCAGCCGCGTGCCCGGCTATGCCGACAACCGGGTGCGGGTGCGGCTGTACGACGCCGCGGGCAACCAGGTCGCGCAGGGCGAATCGCGCGTGGCGTGCTCGGCCGAGTACCGCACCGACCGCAACCCCTCGGCCGCGACCGCGCGCGTGACGCTCGAGGTCGCCGGCGCCGCGCTGTGGACGCCCGAGACGCCCGCGCTGTACGCGCTGACCGCCACGCTCCTCGCACCCGACGGCCGGGAGCTGGACTGCGAGAGCTGCCGCATAGGCTTCAAGCGCATCGACACCGCCGGCGGCATACTGCACCTCAATGGCCAGCGGCTTACGCTCTACGGCGTCAACCGGCACGAGCACTGCCTCGAGCACGGCCGCGCGGTGCCGCTGGAGCACCTCAGGCGCGAGCTGCGCGAGATGAAGCGCATGAACATAAACGCGATACGCACCTGCCACTACCCCGACAGCCCGGCGTTCTACGACCTGTGCGACGAAATGGGGCTGCTGGTCATCTGCGAGTGCGACCTGGAGACCCACGGCGTCGCGGGCCAGCTCTCGCACGACCCGGCGTATGCGCCCGCATACGTCGACCGCGCGATGCGCATGGCCGTCAACTACAAAAACCACGCCTCAATCTACTCCTGGTCGCTGGGCAACGAGAGCGGCTGCGGCGCCAACCACGCCGCGATGTACGGCTTCATAAAGGAATACGACCCCACCCGCCTGTGCCAGTACGAGGCCGGCGCGCCCGGCCCCAACCAGAGCGACATACGCGGCAACATGTACGCCACCTACGAGCAGATACTGCGCATGCTGGCCGACCCGTGCGACACCCGCCCGATAGTGCTGGTCGAGTACCTGTACCAGATACGCGCCAGCGGCGGCGGCATGGCGCGCTTTGACGAGCTGGTCAACACGTATCCCCGGTTCCAGGGCGGGTTCATATGGGACTGGCAGGACAAGTGCCTTATGGCCACGGCGCCCGACGGCTCGCATTACGCGGGCTACGGCGGCGACTTCGGCGAGAGCTTCGTCGAGGACAACCTCAAGACCGGCGCGCCGCCGTTCATGACCAACAACGGCATAGTGCTGGCCGACCTGACCTGGAAGCCGGTCGCATACGAGGTCAGGGAGGCATACGCGCCGGTGCGCATCATGCGGCCGCCGCGCGCGAGCGGCTGGCAGACCGCGCAGCCGTTCGACCGGTATCTCATAATGAACCGCTGCCTGACGCGCAGCCTGCGCGAGTTCGCCGCCACGGCCTACCTGCGCGAGGACGGCGCGATAGTGGCCGAGCAGCCGTTTGCGCTGCCCGAGCTGGCGCCGCTTGCAAGCGCCGAGGTCGAGTTCGGCTTCGACCACGCGCGCCGGCCCGGCTGC
Organism: Candidatus Fimadaptatus sp.; assembly: GCA_963928645.1. GTDB lineage: Bacteria > Bacillota > Clostridia > Christensenellales > Aristaeellaceae > Fimadaptatus. The sequence goes on along the minus strand of CAWVGT010000022.1, from coordinate 1,657 downwards.
GAGTACGGCCTGGAGATAAGCATACGCGACCGCGCCGACGGCCATGAGGTCGCGCGCCCGGCGTTCGAGCTGGCAAGCGGCCTGACCCGCATCCCCGACAAGTCGGACGCCGCGCCCGCCGACGCGGTGCCCGCGGCGCTGAGCGTGCGCCGCGAGGGCGACGCGGTCACGGTCAGCGGCGACGGTTTTGGCACGCGCTTTGAGGCGCGCTTCGACGCGGCGACCGGCGCGCTGACCGGGTACCGCTATGGCGATGTCGATTACCTGACAGGCGCGCTGCCGTGCTTCGACCGGCCGTATACCGGGCTGGACGCCGACAGGGGCTGGGGCTGGTACGACGTATACGCAAAGCTGCGCGGCGCAAGGCTGGCGCTCCGGCGCTTTGACGTGCTGGCGGCGGAGTACGGCGTGGTAGTGGACGTGGACTTCGCGCTGGAGGGCGTCGCGGCCAGCAACGCCTCGGTGCGCTACACCGTGTGGCCGTGCGGCACGCTGCGCGTGGACTTCCGCGCGCACATAGACAGGTCGGTGGGCGGAGTGCCGCGCGCGGGCATCGAGTTCACCGTGCCGGCGGGCTTTGAGGGACTGCGCTACTTCGCGCACGGCCCGAACCAGAGCTATGCCGACATGCTGATGGCGGGCGCGCCGGGCGTGTACGACTCGACCGTGGAGGCGCAGCACTTCCCGTTCAACCCGCCCAGCGAGTGCGGCGGGCACGAGGACGCGCGCTGGCTGGCGCTGAGCCGCACCGACGGCCGCACGCTGCGCGTGACCGGGCTGAGCCGGTTCCACTTCGACGCGCATCACAGCACGGTGGCCGACTACCAGCGCGCGCGCCACGAGCACGAGCTGGCGCGCCGCCCCGAGACTTACCTGCACATAGACGCCGCGCACGAGGGCATAGGCTCCAACATGGCCTGGTCCACGGCGATAGACAGCCGCGCGTGGCTGTCGGGCGGCGACTTCGCGGCGAGCTTCACGCTGGCCGCTGAATGACGGCCACGGCGGCATCACGGGCGAGGCGGCGAGCGTCTCGCCCATTGCGGCTCAGGCTGCGCGTCCACGCCGCGCAGCCGGCCAGGAACAGCCGTGCGCGCGTGTATGATGCCGGCGCGGGCATAGCGATGAGCGGGAGGCGCGCTGGGCTTTGCAGGGAGATTGGCGCGGTGGTCTGTCGCTCGCAGCGTGTTGGCGCGTGGCTGACTGCATTGGCAGCTTGGTAGAATGACGGTACCACGGGCATGTCTTGGCAAACAGCGCGGCGTCCTGCCGCTCGCCGCTTTGATTCGTCTCGGCGCGCGGCCTGCTATGCTGGCGGTATAGGGCTCGACATGTCGACTGGCACTTCAAACCGTCGCTCTGCCGCGTGTTGGCTCGTTGCTGACCGCATTGGCTGCTTGGTGAGATGGCAGCACCACTGGCATGTCTTGGCAAACAGCGCGGCGTCCTGCCGCTCGCCGCTTTGATTCGTCTCGGCGCGCGGCCTGCTATGCTGGCGGTATCGGGCTCGACATGTCGACTGGCACTTCAAACCGCCGCTCTGCCGCGTGTTGGCTCGTTGCTGACCGCATTGGCTGCTTGGTGAGATGGCGGCACCACAGGCATACCTTGGCAAACAGCGCGGCGTCCTGCCGCTCGCCGCTTTGATTCGTCTCGG
>CAWVGT010000021.1:0-7451 GCA_963928645.1 Candidatus Fimadaptatus sp. | reverse complement strand
GCGTGTAAAGCTGAGCAGCCCGGAGGATATCCGCAAGTTCGTTGAGATAGCCTCCCGCTACAAGCAGGACATGGAGCTTATGCTGGGTCGGTACGTGGTGGACGCCAAGTCGATACTGGGCATACTCTCTCTGGACCTGAGCAAACCGCTTGACCTGGTAGTCAGCGACTATGTAGACGGGTTGGAGTCCGACATGAGTGGTTTCCTGGCGGCGTAAGTCCCACACGGAGACACTCCTTTACGAAGCGGCGCACCCTTGACAAAGGGCGCGCGGTATACAGACCTGCTCCGCTAGACGGAATGAGTGCGCAAGCCCGACGGCAACAGTGCCGCCGGGCTTCAGTTTTTGGCGCTTGCGGGCGCGCCGCGGCGGACGATTGATCGGCCCGCGGCGCGGATCCGGCTGCAGGGTGGTGTGGAGCGCCGTCGGCTGCCAGGTCGATGCGCGTGCGGATGAGCCGGACGGGCGGCCGATATGCAGCGCGATTGAAGCCGCCGGCCATATATGCAGCGCCCACCGCCGCGTCAGCGCTGCGGGCCCGCGCTTGGTTTCGCGACTGGCAGGTCAGCGGAATCCAAGTATAAAGAAGAACCAACTGCGCGCATACGCCCGGAAGGGCTGTTGACATTGCGATAAGCTCAGTGTCACATGGACTGGCGTGCGCATCAAGCAGGGCGGGGATCTGTTGAACAATCAGTTCCGCCCGTCATACGGTCAACGCCCGGTGGATAACAGCGCCGCCGGGCTTGACATTGTTTTCACGGCAGGTAAGCAGTAGGCCGGTGGCGGGTCAGCGGCATTCAAACATGAAAAAGAGCCAACTGTGAGCGCGCATATGCCTGGCGGGCTATTGACTGCGCGATAAGCCTTGTTCCGGGTGAATAGTGTGCGAGCGTACAAGCCCAACGGTATTCGGACATATTGAACTATTCGTACCGCCTGCCATACAGTCAACGCCTGACGGCACAGCAGCGCCGAACCTGGTTGGTGGCATACGCAATTAACCAACGACTGAGCAACACCTCAACCAAGCAGCACAGCAATAGCGCACTAAATCATCGCGTATCAGCCCCCACCCGTTCCACCGCGCAGGGCGGCGATCAGCGCAGCATGACCGGCAAGCGGCGGCGCCGTCTGCCAGCCGCGCCACTGCCAGCAGCTCAAGCAAGTGGCAAGCCGCGCCGCCGTCCGCCGCTGCCGCGTCCGCGCTCCCGATTGCCTGACAGCCGCGCGCCACCCGCCGGTCGCATACCTGCCAACAGCTTGGACTAACGGCAAATCCAACCGCCGTCCGCCGATGCTGCGCCTGCGCTCCCATCACATAGCGGTCGCGCTGCCTGCGTCCTTGGCAACAGCTCGAACTGGCAGCAGGCCGCTCTACCTTCCACCGGCCCGGCACTCGCTGCATACGTGAGCTCCGCTCACGCTCGCGTCACACCCCAACCACCGGCGCGCGCTCCGCCGTCTCGCGCGGCCGCTCGCCGCCCGGCCCGTCGCCGCCCGCCGCCGTGGCCATCAGGTACAGCAGCGTGTACAGTGCGCGGCCGTCCACGCCCTGCTGCGCCTGGCCCAGCGCGTCCGGGTGGCGCGCGAAGTACTGGCTCAGATCGCCCAGCGTGCGCGCGCCGGTCGACAGCACCAGCTCGTACAGCGAGTTGGCCAGCTGTTCGATGCCCTGCGGCGGCAGCGCCGCCAGCAGCGCCCGCGCCACGTCGCGCAGCCTCAGGCTCGCCTGTGACAGCTCGGCTGCGTAGATAAGCCCGCGCGCGTCGGTCAGCCAGCTCATCGGGTCGTGCTGGCGCACGCCGTGCGCGTCCGAGCGCACCACGCGCAGCTCGCCGTCCTGCCACAGCAGCATGCCCACCACCGATTCGGGCGGCACTATGTTGAGCTGGCGCGACCTCAGCCGCGCATAGTCGGCCGACTGGTACGCGGCGCGCGACATGCCCGGCCCGTCGAATGAGTACACGCGCTTTATGCGCGGCTGCACCGCCCCGGCGTTTACCGCCGCGTACAGCGCCAGCGCGCCGCCCTTGGAGTGCCCGCCCAGGTACAGCCCGCTGCCGAACCGCCGCGCCGCGCGCTCCAGATACGCCCGCGCGCGCAGCTGCGACGGCGTGGCCTCGGCATAGGCCAGCTGTATGTCCTCGAACCAGCCGGCCAGGCTCGCGTCGGTGCCCCTGAACGCCAGGTATGCCTCGTGCCCGTCCCACAGCGTCAGCGCCGCGAACTGCAGCGCGGGCCTATCCATGTCGGCGCGCTCGAAGTCGTACAGCTGCAGCGCCCTGTAGCGCGGCGACGCCGCCATGACCCGCGCCAGCTCCAGCTCCGCGCCGGGCGCCTGCACGGACGTGGCGCCGCTGGGCGCGGCCAGGCCGGACGCCGCGTCCGATTCGCCCGGCACGGCGCGCCTCAGCTCCACGCCCGCGCTGCCCAGCCCGTCCCAGTCCAGCCAGGCCAGCAGCGTCAGCGCCAGCGCGTCGGCGGCGTCCATGTCCCTAAAGCGCAGCGTGGGGCCCGCCGCGCCCCGCGCGTAGTCGATTATGTTTGCCACGCAAAATCCCTCCCCGGCATTATATTTGCTGGCGAGGGATTTTATTACCGGTTTTTGGGCACGGCGGCGTTTCACTTGTCGCCGGGCTTGGGCTTGGCGTCGGAGTTCATGCGCGCGCGCACGCGCGGATCCTCAAACGAGCCCTTGACCGCCGGCGGCAGGTCGCGCGCGGTCTCGCTGCTGACCGGCTCGGGCATGTCGGCCGCGGCGTATGCGCCGGTGTGCGCGCCGTCGCTGCGCATTGAGGCGCAGTCGGGCGCGCAGTGGCTGTGTGCACACTCGTCGCCGCCCTTGAACTTGCTCTTGAGCTCGCCCAGCAGCCCGGGCAGCTGCTCGATTATGCGGTCGATCGGCGCGTAGTACTGCGCCGGCAGCAGCTTGACCTGGCCGTCCGCCACCACCAGAAAGCCCATCGGGTTGACGCTGACGCCGGTGCCCGTGCCGCCCGCGAACGGCAGCTTGGGCGTGGGCGGCGGGCAGCTGTACTCGCCGCCGCCCGCCACGAACCCGAACGACACCCGCGATATCGGTATGATCGTAGCGCCCGCGCCGGTCTCGACCGCGTCGCCCACGACCACGTTTACGTCTATCATCTCCTTGAGGTTTTCCATTGTCGTGCTCATTATGCTCTGGATCTGGTTAACGCCCACTGTGTTTTCCATCTGCCATACTCCCCCTTGAAGAATTCTGCAATGCCCGCAAGCCCCGCGCCTATAATATGCCCCACGCGCGCGCTGAACATGCCGCGCGCGTCCAGCGAAAACTCGACGCGCTCGAAGTCGGGCTGCACGTCCAGCTCGGGCCGCACGTTGGCCACCGCGCACAGCCCCGCGGCCAGTATGCCCACCATGCCGCACAGCAGCGCGCTGACCGCCGCGTCGCCCGCGCCCAGCCGCGCGCTCAGCCCCACGCGCTGCACGCGCACGTCGCGCATCAGCCGCAGCGCCGCGGCGTGCAGCGCGGGCTTCAGCTGCGGCGCCGCGCCGCCCGCACGCTGCAGCGCAAACACGCGCTCGCGTGCGCCGCCGTCGCGCCTGACCGCGAGCGCGAGTGCGCCGTCCACGCGCCTGAGCTCGCACCGCAGCGCAATCCCCGCGCCGCCCAGCGCCACGCGCACGCGCGCCCGCACCGAGCGGCGCACGGTCAGCTCAGCCTCAACCTCAAGCGACAGCGCCAGCAGCGCAATCAGCGCCGCCGCGACGATAAATCCTGCCATGCGACCACCTCGCCTGCATGTAAGTATCGACCGCGGCGGCGAGGTTTATACATCGCGCGGGGCGCTGTTTGAGGGTAATTGCATATATATGCGCAGAACAGCTGAGCGCGCGCTATCGATATGCGCTGTGGAACTTGATGCTTGCACTGCATGAATATGCAGAAAGTTGCGCGATGACATAGCGCTGGCTTGCGCAGTATCGGTCACTTGGACACGCAACCGATTGCATGGAACGCTTGATAGGCTGCCTGCACCGGGCTCTATGGCGGATGCGGCGACTTTTCATTTGCATCGGGTACGTGGGCGCGGCGCAGCGAATTGCAACAAACCGGTTCGATGGCATTGTGCGAGATGCGCTTTGCGCGTAAGGCGGGTTGGCGTTGTGGAGAGAACTCTTCCTATTATATATAGTATAGTAGATTGGCTCGCAGAATATATCGGAACAGTCGTCCAAATAGCAGGTGAAACATGCGAGGGACGCGCACGGCGGATCTGAAGCAAGAGCACAGGCGTTTGCTCGTGAGGAACGGCTGCGCTGCAAAAGTCGATCGGGCCGAACGATCGTTGCGCCCTGGATGCGCAAGCCAGTCTGCATCGTCGATGTATAAACTGCTTTCATAATATAATATGCTGGCAGGCGTTGACCGCGGGAATGCCCAGCGGCAGAGCCGGCATAATATGCGGCCGGTTTGCATGGCATATCAAACGCATCTTAAACGCCGCGATAGCCCGTGCGCAGGGTCGGCCGGTTTGCCGCCTGGATGCCGCGCGGCTTAGACCGCCACGAAAAACCCCGCCCCAACATGGGACGGGGTACGGTCTATTGACGAAGTATGCCGCATCCGTTCTGCTTGGCCGAACATGCTACGCCGGCAGGCCAAACATGCAAAATCATGTGCAGTGCCGCTTGTGCGGGATTGACTTTGCATAATCGCCAGTATGATGCCGCAAACAGTTATTTGGAGTAAAACCAGCTGTTCAATCGCCCGGGTTTGCCAGCGGTCTGAACCCCGCCCCAACATGGGACGGGGTATGAACAGAGCGAATGCGCCGCGCGCTATACGCGCTCAAACAGCACTATGCTGCTGGCAAAGTCGTGCTCCAGCTCCCAGGTCGGATAGCCCAGCCGCATCAGCGCCTCGCCCGAGAACACCCGGCCATCGGCCGCGCGGTAGTGCGCGTCGGGCTCCAGGCCGCGCATGCGTATGCGCCGCAGCGGCGCGTTGGGCGTGGTCAGCGCGCGGAAGCAGCACAGTATCGCCTGGTCGCCGCTGACGAACTGCCAGGCGGTCACGTCCGATTCGAACGGGCTGGCAAGGCGCGTGAACTCGCCCTGCTGCACCGCGCCGCGTATCTGCCGGCACAGCGCTATCGCGTCGCGCGCGGTCGCGGCGTCGGCGTCGCTGAGGCGGCTCAGGTCGAGCTCGAAGCCGAAGTTGCCGCTCAGCGCCACGTCGCAGCGCGTGCGCATAGGCGTCACGCGCCCGGTCTGGTGGTTGGGCACCGCCGACACGTGCGCGCCCATCGCGCTTATCGGGTAGACTATGCTGGTGGCGTACTGTATCTTGAGGCGCTCTATCGCGTCGGTGTCGTCGCTGGTCCAGGTCTGGGGCATGTAGTAGAGCATGCCCGCGTCGAAGCGCCCGCCGCCGCCCGAGCAGCTCTCAAACAGCACGTCCGGGAACGCCTGGGTTATCGCTTCCAGCACGCGGTACAGGCCCAGCATGTAGCGGTGCTCGACCTCGCCCTGATGCGCGGCGTCCAGCAGCGCGCTGCCGGCCTCGGTCATGTTGCGGTTCATGTCCCACTTGACGTAGGATATCGGCGCGCTGCGCAGCACCGAGCATACGGCGTCGATTATGTACTCGCACACGTCGTCGCGCGACAGGTCGAGTATCAGCTGCTGGCGGGCCTGAGTGCGCTCGCGGCCGGGCACGTGCAGGCACCAGTCGGGGTGCGCGCGGTACAGGTCGCTGTCGGGCGAGACCATCTCGGGCTCGAACCACAGCCCGAACTTCATGCCCAGCTCGTTTATGCGGCGGGCGAGGTGGTCAAGGCCGTTGGGCAGCTTGTTCCTGTCCACGACCCAGTCGCCCAGCGAGCAGTTGTCGGTGTCGCGCCGGCCGAACCAGCCGTCGTCCAGCACGAACAGCTCCAGGCCGAGCTCCTTGCCGGCCCGGGCTATCTCGACGATCTTGTCCTCGTTGAACTTGAAGTAGGTGGCCTCCCAGTTGTTTATCAGCATCGGGCGCTCGGCCAGCGCGTACTTGCCGCGGCACAGGCGCGTGCGGTACAGCGCGTGGTAGCGCTGCGACATCAGGTTCAGGCCCGCGTCGGAGTAGACCAGCGCGGCCTCGGGCGTCTGGAACGACTCGCCCGGCGCGAGCAGCCAGTTGAACGAGTACGGGTTCAGGCCGATCGTCACGCGGGTGCACTCATACGCGGTGGCCTCGACCGTGGCGGCGAAGCTGCCCGAGTATACTAGGTTCAGTCCCCAGACCTCGCCGTGGAACTCGTCGGCGTCGCGGCTGAGCAGCGCCACGAACGGGTTGTGCTGGTGGCTGGAGGCGCCGCGGCGGGAGTCGATCGTGAATATGCCGTGGCTGACCGGCACGCGCTCGATTGCGCGCTCGCGCGCCCAGGCGCCCTGCAGGTGGAGTATGTCGTACCCGTCGCCGAAGAAGTCGAGGCTGGCGGCGGCCGTGGTCAGCAGCGTGAGCTGTTGCGTGCCGCGGTTTTCGTAGCGCGCGCTGCGGCAGATTGCGTCGAGCGCGTCGAACGCGGAGTAGCTCAGCACGACCTCCAGGCCGGTCAGCTCGTCGCGCAGCCGGAGCTCGAGCGTCTGCGCGTCGGCCTCGTCGGCGCAGTATACCGCGGGCAGGCCGGCGAGCGGCTTCTTGCCGGCGTATATCTCGTGGCCGGCATATGTGAGGCTGGTCACGCTGTTGCCGTCGGCGTTGAGCGCGCGCGCGGCGGGCGTGCGGTAGTCGCCGGCGCCGTGGCAGGGGTATTCGCAGGGGCGGAAGTACGCGTCGACTTCAAATGAAGCGTGCGGGCGCTTGATGCACTGCACCGCCCACACGTCCGGGTCGGCGAGGCGTGCGCCCCAGTACAGGTGCAGCGGCACGCCGGCCGCGTCCAGGCCGATTATGTAGCTGGTATGGGCGGTGGCCAGGTGGAATATGCGGGTCTGCGCGTCGTATGTTATTGGCATTTGTTCTACCTCCTTTTACTATAGCATACCTGCCGACTGCGCGCGCGTCAAGCGCAATTCGGCTGCACGCCCGATTTTTGAGCGCGCCACGCATAATCGAGGCCGGCGCGGGATATACTGTAAAGCGCCGGGCAGACAGGGCTGCGCAGCGCACGCGGTCAGGCGCCGTGCGAGGGCCAAAAAACTTCAGAAAATGTCGAAAAAGGTATTGACAGCGGCCAAAAGGCGTGGTATAATACCACTTGTCGCCGCGAGAGACACAAAATCACAGCGACGAGCGATCCTTGAAAACGATACAGTATGAACCAACGAAGTCCGAGAGGACAAAGTTGGGAAGAAGCTAAAAACAGTCAGTTTTTTGAGAGAGCGAGAGTTCGACGTTTTAGCGAGCGTCGGACGATTGAATTGAACATAAGAGTTTGATTCTGGCTCAGGACGAACGCTGGCGGCGTGCCTAACACATGCA
>CAWVGT010000020.1:0-14501 GCA_963928645.1 Candidatus Fimadaptatus sp. | reverse complement strand
TTGAGCAGGCGCAGTCTGGCAGACATGCTGTGCATCCGAGTCTGGCGCGCTGCCGGGGCGCGCGGCAAACCCGGCTTCGGATATGCGCGTCCACAGATGGGCAGTAGGGCTTGGACGGTAGGCAACCTTGGCGGCTGGGGTCGTCCTGAGCGGGAGCGCTCGGGGCGGCCCTTGTTTTTTGTGGACACATCGCGCTGCAGCATCGGCAGCAGATCCGCTGCCAACCCTTTGAGCAGGCGCAGTCTGGCAGACGTGCTGTGCATCCGGGACTGGCGCGCTGCCGGGGCGCGCGGCAAACCCGGCTTCAGATATGCGCGTCCATAGATAGGCAGTAGGGCTTGGACGATTGGCTGCGCCGGCCGTCATGAAGGCGCGTGTTGTGCTGCGCCGGGAATCGTGGTAAAATAGATACATATGCCGGCATCGCCATTAGGAGCGCGGCCGGTCGCAGGAGGGTATTTATGCTGAACGACAAGGGATTCGACCTGTGGGCGAACGGCTACGACGGCGATGTGCGGCTCAGCGATGAGAGCGATGAGTATCCGTTCGCGGGATACAAGCGCGTGCTGGGCGACATATACGCGCGGGTGCGCGCAAACGGCGCGCGGCGCGTGCTGGATGTGGGCATAGGCACGGCCACGCTGTCCAGGCGGCTGTACGAGGATGGCGTGGAAGTCACGGGCATCGACTTTTCGGCTGAGATGCTCGCGATAGCGCGGCGCAAGTTGCCCGGCGCGCGGCTGATACAGCACGATTTCAGCCGGGGCCTGCCCGCCGGGCTCGACGGCGAGCTGTTCGACGCGATCATATGCACATACGCGATACACCATCTGACCGACGAACGGAAGCCCGAGTTCATACGCGAACTGCTGGGCCACCTGGCGCCGGGCGGCGAGCTGCTGCTGGGCGACGTGGCGTTTGAGACGGCGGCCGAGCGCGACGCCTGCCGCGCTGCGGTTGGCGACGGCTGGGACGACGACGAGGAGTACATCGTAGTGGAGCAGCTGGCCCGGGAGCTGGACGGGCTCGAGTTTGAGCGGGCCAGCTACTGCGCGGGCGTGTGCGCGCTGCGGCGCGCGGACGGCTGAGCGCGAGCGAGGGGAGGAGCGAGCGATATGTTGGCATACACCTACCTGGAGCGCGGGCGGTTTGAGCTCAGGGACAAGCCGCGGCCCGAGCTGCGCGACGCGCGCGACGCGATAGTGCGCGTGACGCTGAGCAGCATCTGCACCAGCGATCTGCACATAAAGCACGGCAGCGTGCCGCGCGCGGTGCCGGGTATAACGCTGGGCCACGAGCTGGTGGGCGTGGTCGAGCAGGTCGGCGCGGCGGTTGCGCGCGTGCGGCCGGGCGACCGGGTCGCGGTCAACGTGGAGACGTTCTGCGGCGAGTGCTTCTTCTGCCGCAATGGCTGGGTCAACAACTGCGTCGATCCCAACGGCGGCTGGGCGCTGGGCTGCCGCATAGACGGCGGGCAGGCCGAGTACGTGCGCGTGCCGTACGCCGACACGGGCCTGACGCGCATACCGGCGGGCGTGAGCGACATGCAGGCGCTGCTGGTGGGCGATCTGCTGGCGACCGGCTACTGGGCGGCGGACATCGCCGGTATACGGCCGGGCGATACGGTGCTGATAATCGGCGCGGGGCCGACCGGGCTGTGCACGCTGCAGTGCGTGCGGCTCAAGCAGCCGGGCAAGGTGATAGTGTGCGACCGGGACGCGGCGCGGCTGGAGTTCGTGCGGCGGCACTATCCGGACGTGCTGACGGTCGAGCCGGCCGGCGCGCGCGAGCTGGTGTGCCGCGAGAGCGAACACGGCGGCGCGGACGCGGTGCTGGAGGTGGCCGGCAGCGCGGACAGCTTCCGCATGGCCTGGCAGTGCGCGCGGCCCAACGCGGTGGTGACGGTGGTGGCGCTGTACGACGCGCCGCAGCAGCTGCCGCTGCCCGACATGTACGGCAAGAACCTGACGTTCAAGACCGGCGGCGTGGACGGCTGCAACTGCGCCGAGACGCTCGAGCTGATAGCGCAGGGCCGTCTGGACACCGTGCCGCTGATAACACATACTTTTCCGCTCAGCCGCATTGACGAGGCGTATCGCATATTTGAAAACCGGTTGGACGGCGTAATCAAGGTGGCGATCGAGCAGGGATAGCGCGAGCTGGGGCATTTGCGGGTACTGGCTGCGGTGCGGCCCGATTATGATGTTTGCCAGGCTTGTGCTGTCGGGCAGGGCTATTCCGGCTTAATCGCATGCCGATTTGCGCGCGGGTAAACGCCGTCATGGCGAGTGCCGGCATGCGATTAGCATGCGGTGGTTGCCATAGTTGCGGGTTTGGCATTCGTGATTGAACCGATTTGCCAATAAACAGCACTGAGCCGCGGCGCATGGGTGTGCTGCGGCTCAGTCTATTGACAAAGTATACCGCATACTGTTTGCTAGACCAATCATGTTGCAGCAGCCATTAAAGCATGCTAGTTCAAGCAGAATCTTGTTCATATCAGGCTGATTTGCGGTATTGCCCATATGATATTTCAAAAATCATTTGAAATCAAACCTGCCGTCCGGCCATCGGGGTTTGTCAACGCCCCGAGCTGCAACGCGAGGTGTGCTACGGCTCAGCCTGTCTATCGATAGAGTATGTCGCAGACAGTCTGCCTGACAAAATCAGCAACGCCTGTCGGCAAACATGCAAATCTAGGCGGGATGCCACTTACATTGGACGGATTTTGCAACATAGCCAACAGGATGTACCAAAAAGCTGTTTGGAGTAAACCGGTTGTGCAGCCATCGGGCTTTGCCATCGGCCTGACTGAGCCGCGACACGTGGATATGCCGCGGCTCAGCACATTGGCTTCCGGTTGTACGCAAAACTCGGGTCATAGCGCGCCGCTTCGTTGCGCAGAGCGTCGTGCCGCTGGGTTGCGACGCGCACTGTCGCATTCAGCAACGACCACAATCGGTCACAGACTGCACAGCCAGGCCCGATCGGCTATCGCGATTCACTGCGGCGCAAACGTGCTCAGTATGAGCTCTGTATCGGCCTCGGACACGTTGGTCAGAGTTATCGTATACATGACGTCGTCGATCACGGTGTAATACTGCGATGTGGGCAGCGCTGTGATATACGTGCCCACATAGTATACGTTTTCGCCGTATATCTCGGGCCCGCGCATGTTATAGCCGGCAAAGCCCTGCTGCTCGAGCAGCGTTGAGTAAGCCTCTTCCTGTGCCGGCAGGTCCTCCAAGGTCATGCCATTGGCGGGCTCGCGCACTACGTTTATGCTGGACGCCAGGTCGGGAGCGTAGAACAGGCTCAGCTCGTTCTGCTCAATGTAGTCCAGCAAGTCCTGGGTCACGCCGTAGCTCTCCAGCGTGGCCTTGCCGTACATCTCCGTCAGCTCAGACAGCGCCCCGCTGGTAAACCGGAACCAGCCCTCGGGCAGCGCGAACGAGTAACCGTATTCGATTTTTACTGGATCGCTCGCGAGTGCGGGTTCGGTGTCGGGCTCAGCGTCGGGCTCAGCGTCGGGCTCAGCGTCGGGCTCGACGACGGGTATATCTATATTTGGCAGCACGCTAGTCGACTCGTCGGATTCGGCCGCGGGGGCAGTCGCTTCGTCCACAGACGCGAGCAGTCCGCCCAGCAGCGTGTTGGTCGTGGGCGGCTCGCTGGGCGCGGCGTCGGCGGGCTCGGGCGAGAATATCAGTATCATGTCCTGCTCGGGCGCGTGCAGCGTGCCGTCGTCCTGGAGCTCGAACGTGGACTGGCTGCCCTCGGCGTCGGTCAGCGTCAGCACCGCGCCGGCGACCGTCCAGGCGCAATCGTACATCTGGTCGGCCGAGCCGAGGGTGGCCGTGCCGTCGGCTTCGACCTGAAGCTGCATCTCCAGCCCGAGCGCGGCCATGTCCTCGTAGAGCGTGCCGCCCTGCGACAGCGCGCTGAGCGTCCACAGCCCCACGAACCGCTCCGCGTCGACGGCGGCCGCGGCGACCGGCGTCAGCTTCAGCTGCACGCCGTCTACATCGCAGCACAGCGCGCCCTCGTCGGTCAGCGTGAACACCGTGACCGCGCCCACGTCTTCGATCAGCGTCAGCGTGTCGCCGTCCATGCTCCAGGTGAACCCGCTGATTTCGCCGTTGGCGGTCAACTGACCGGTGCCGTCGGCGTTCAATACCATGCTCATTGTCATGCCCAGCTGGCCCATGTCCTCGTACTCGACGCCGGAATACTTTGCCCAGGTCAGCTCCCACTCGGACGCGAGCGCGGCCGGATCCGCAAGCGCGGCAGCGCCCATGCAGCCCAGCGCTATGACCAGCGCAAGTATGAGTGCCGATAACCGTTTCATGTATATGCCTCCCTCTGATATCGCGGCTCCAGCCCGCGTTTTGTCTGATTTGTGTTGACCCGGCGCGAACGGCTGATTGTACAGGTCGCGCCGGATGCCGCCATTTCTACATGAGCGGCATGCACACGTGTCCGGCCCAGCGTCGCCGCGCTCTGGCGGTGGCATCGCGGCGGGATGCAGCTGCCGCACAGCGACCTGCAGCGCGATTGGACGTGCGGCGCGCCGCAACCGACGCCTATGCTCCCGCATGATTCCGACCGTTTTGAGCAACCCGGCCGCGAGCGCCGCGCCTACTCGCCGTCCAGCGCGCCGGCCTCCACCACCGGCAGCGTCATGTTGGCTATCGCCGCGCACAGCCGCGGATGGCGCATAACGAAGTGTATCGCCGGCGCCTTGCACTTGGTCACGGCGGCCCACTTGCCCTCGCGCATGTGTATCTGTATGTGGTTCAGCGCGGGGCGGCCGGTCACGGAGCAGGCATAGCCCTCGTGCGCCTGGGCGAACTCGCGCGTCAGCCGCAGGTGCTGGCGGTAGGTCTCGTAGTCGTATGATATGTCGGAGTCGCACAGCTGTTCGGACAGCGCCAGCGCGACCGGGCTGGCTTCGAACTCGGCGCGCGACAGCGCCGGGTATGTCTCGTGATACGCGCCGTGCGCCAGCAGCTCGGCGACCAGCGCGCGGCTCTGGGCGTGGGACTCGAGCACCGCAGCGCGCGCCGCCGGGCTCGCGCCGCCGCGCTCCAGCAGGCGGCGCAGCAGCTCCGGGGTCAGCGTGTGCAGTGGCGGCGCGGTGAGTATCGCGCGCCGGTTGCCGGGCTCGTGCGCGTCGCGCATGCGGAAAGCGTGGTATGCGCCCTCGGACTTGCCGCGGTATATGTCCATCAGCGGCAGCGCCTTTTGGAGCAGCGCTTCGGCGCGCGCGCGGCTGTAGTTTATGTCGCGCCGCGCCTTTGAAAACCGGTAGCGCCCGCCCTGCAGCGCGCCCATTATGCACTCGCCCTCCAGCGACGCGCCGCCGGAGCTGAACGAGAGGTGGCCGTAGATCGCGTTGTGCGCGCCCTTGAGGTACCAGGGCGATATCTGCCCGGTCATGTACAGCGGTATCCAGCCCTCCAGCCCCAGCATCATCTCGTTGAACGGCCGGTTGAGGTCGTGCACCATGTCCAGCCGCAGGCCCTTTTTGAGTATCAGCGCCAGGCCGAACATCCACTTCTTGCTGAAATCCACGTTGCGCGCGAGCTCCTCAATCGGCATATCGCTGCAAATGAACACCGACTGATCCGAGCGCGACAGCACCGTGGCGCGCAGAAAGTCGTATATCGAATCCCGAAAACCGTCCAGCCCGTAGTACGTGCGCGCGACCGGCAGCTGGAACGGCGCGCTCGGCGGCTTGAGCTCGTCGAAGCGTATCGCGCGTATGTAGTCGTTCAGGTCGAAGTCGTCCAGCTTTTCCAGGAACGACAGCATGGGCTCGGGCTGTTCGGGCTCGCCGCTGAGCAGCCAGTCGGCCAGCGCGCCCGCGCACTCGGCGTCGGAGGCGAGCGCCTCGGGCGGCAAGTCCAGCAGCCGCGCCAGATCGGCGCGCACCTCGGGCGCGGCACAGCGCCGCGCGACGAACGCGCCCACGCCGCGCGCGAACGCCTGCGGGTCGGCGGGCTGGCGCTGCCCGGCGCGTATGCGCGACAGGTAGGACGGATCGAACGTCAGCGCGCGCGCCAGGTCGTTCAACCGCAGCTGCAGCACCGACACCAGCAGGTCGAAGTTGTGCGCGAGCAGCGGCGGGGCCTGTTCCCCAGTCAGAACAGTGCGCAGTTCAGCCAGTACGCCCTCATACGTCATCTCGGCCAGCCCGCATCGCGCCGCCAGCGCGGCTATGCCCGTCGCCAGCGCGCTTATCGCCTCGCCGTTGGGTGCGGGCGTGCGTTCGCCGCGGCGGTAGCGGCTTATCACCGCCGCCGACAGCCCCGACGCGTCGGCCAGCTCGCGCGCGCTGACACCAAGCTGCGCTATGTAATCGTTCAACAACTCGTTAAACTGCATATTGCACCTCGCTTCAAACTGCTGCATCGGTCGTGCGCGGCGGCACGGCGGGTGCAATGGTGATTGCGCTGCGCATGGACAGCCAGCAATGCCTGCCCTCCAGGGAACCTTGAATTGATTATAACAGTAGACCACGGGGGTTCACAGTGCAGCGCGTCAGAATTGTCATAATTGTCAATGACAGTTTTCGGCAATTGCTGCCGGGCTCTTTTCTGCGGCGTGCAGATGTGTTATCATATAGCAGAGACCTATGGGGCTGCGACCCGCGCGGGCGTCTGTGAAGCCTGGGGGATTGGGGACGGGCGCTGCGCGGCCTGCGCTTGTTCCCGGGTCTGCCGCACCGCTGCGGGCACATCTGCGCGCCTTGAATTTATCTGACTCATCATACGCGCGCAAAATGGGGCTGAGCATATCCGATACAAGCGCCCCATGCTGGCAGATCTGTACACGCGACATGTCGATGCGCGGCGGGGCGGCGCTCACGGGCGGACGCGCGCTCAAAGCAGGGCGCTGCGTCCGCGCTTTATTGCGCGCTGCCCATACAGATATGAGACGTATGGCCCATGCACATTGTTGCAAAAAAGTAAATGATTGGCAAATGTATTCAAACAGAGCAGCGTTGAACGGCGCATATCACGACCCAAAGTGGCGCAAACCACAAAGAAAGGCAGATCAAGCACCGAAC
Source organism: Candidatus Fimadaptatus sp. (assembly GCA_963928645.1). Classification (GTDB taxonomy): domain Bacteria; phylum Bacillota; class Clostridia; order Christensenellales; family Aristaeellaceae; genus Fimadaptatus. The sequence continues at coordinate 7,429 of CAWVGT010000020.1, read as the reverse complement.
TTTAACACATCAAGAACAATAAAATAACGATGCGGACATCGCCATATGTTATAATAAAAAGATAATCAGCGTTGCGAATGGGGGAATGGCGATGTACAAGATATGCGTTACAGCCGATGTATCCGACGCGGTGCGCGCGGTGCTGGAGCCGGGCGAGTTTGAGCTGACGCGCGAGCCCGCGGGCTGCGACGCGCTGCTGACGCGCGGCGCGGGCGCGCGCTGGCCGGTGCCGGGCGCGGCGCCGCTCGCGGTAGCGCTGGCAGGCGCGGGCTGCGGCGACCTGCCGCTGGACGAGCTGAGCGCTGCGGGCGTGGCGGCGTTCAACGCGCCGGGCGCGAACGCCAACGCCGTAAAGGAGATGGTGCTCTGCGCGATGCTGATGGCGGCGCGCAACGTGATAGAGGGGCTGGACTGGGCGCGCGGGCACGCGCCGGGCGCCCGCACCGACGCGGCGGACGCGCCGCCTATGGGCACGGAGCTGATGGGCAAGGCGCTGGGCATCATCGGGCTGGGCGCATCGGGCGCGCGCGTGGCGCGGGGCGCGGCCAACCTGGGCATGAGCGTGCTGGGCTACGACCCGTTCATGGACGCGGCCGCGCGCGACGGGCTGGACACGCGCGTGAGCATTGAGCCCGACCTGAGCTTTCTGGAGCGCTGCGACTACGTGAGCCTGCACGTGCCGGGCGCGCGCGGCGGCGTGCTGATGGGCGCGCCCGAACTGGAGCGCATGCGCCGGGGCGCGGTGCTGATCAACTTCGCCAGCGGCGCGCTGGTCGACGCGGCCGCGGTGCGCGCGGCGCTGGCCGACGGGCGGCTGCGGCGCTACATGGCCGACTGGCCGTGCGAGGGGCTGCTGGGGCTGGACGGCGTCGTCGCGCTGCCGCAGCTGGCGCAGTCCACGCGCGAGTCCGAGGAGAACTGCGCCGTGATGGCCGCGCGCCAGCTGCGCGACTATCTGCTCTACGGCAATGTGCGCAATTCGGTCAACTACCCGGAGTGCGTGCTGACGCGCTCGCGCAACCGCCGCATCTGCATAGCGCATGCGAACGTGCGCGGCATGATAAGCCGCTGCTCGGCGATACTCAGCGCGCACGGCCTGAACATAGCCCGCATGCAGAACGACTCGCGCGGCGACAACGCGTATTCGATAATCGAGCTCGACGCGGCCGCGCTGCCCGGCGGCTTCGACGAGATAGCGCGCATAGAGGGCGTGCGGCGCGTGCGCGCGCTGTGAGACGCATTTAGCGCCGGGGCCGCACGAAGGGCGCGCGCACCTCGTCGCTGACCAGCAGGTGATAGCGGCCGGGGCGGCGATACGCGTTGCCGTGCACTTCGCGCGCGCGGTATTCGCGAAGCATATCGAGGTCTATGTCAGCCAGATATATGCCCTCGTCGCCGCCGGCCTCGACAAGGCAGGTGTCGCGCGAGCCGGCCATGCCCGGCAGGTACGCCACGCCGTCGAACGCGCTGGAGTGGCCGTTGCAGTCGGGCACGCCCGCAGGGTAGTTGCAGGTCGCGATTGCGAGCATGTTCTCATACGCGCGGCCACGCAGCTGCGAGAGCCGGTCGAGCTCCATGGGGCAGGCGTTGGGTACGAGTATCAGTTCCGCGCCCTTGAGCATCAGTATGCGCGCGCTCTCGGGGAACTCGCGGTCGTAGCAGATCATCGCGCCGACCTGCACCGGCCCGGCGGCGGTGTCCAGCTCGGTCACGTAAAAGTCGTCGCCGGGCGTGAGCGCGCGCTCGACGTCGAAGTCGCAGGTGTGCACCTTGGCATAGGTCAGCGCGCGCCGGCCGTGCCGGTCGAACAGCGCGAGCGCGTTGCGCGGCGCGCCGGGGTACTGCTCCAGCAGCGTCACGCCAATCGCGATACCGAGCTGCGCCGCCAGCGCGCCGAACGCGCGGGTGAACGCGCCGTCCATGGGTATTGCCTCGCGCGTCCACTCCTCGGGCGGGCGGTCGAGTGCGTAGCCGTTGCTCCACATCTCGGGGAACAGTGCAATGTCCGCGCCGAGCGCGCGTGCCCGGCGGCAGGCGTCCAGGCCCTTGCGCAGGTTGGCGTCAAGGCTGCTGGCGGGCGCGAGCTGCAGCAGCGCTACTTTTAGACTCATTATGTGCACGCTCCTTTTGCATTGGTTTTGGCTATTGTATACGCGCGGGGTTAAGTGCCGATTGACTGTGCATTGCGCGGGCGTTACGTCGCGGCGGGACATAAAAATACGACCGCGCCCCGGAACCCAGTCCCGGGGCGCGGCCGCGCGCTCAGCGGCAGATGCCGCCAAGGACGCTATATTGGGTCACGCGCGTCAGCGAGGCATGTTGCCCTGCTGGCCGCTCATCTGGCGCTCCTGCTGCTCGATCATGCGCTTTACCATGCCGCCGCCGATGGAGCCGGCCTCGCGGGAGGTCAGGTCGCCGTTGTAGCCCTGCTTGAGGTTGACGCCCAGCTCGCCCGCGATCTCCTGCTTCATGGTGTCCAGCGCCTGGCGCGCGGTCGGCACGTTTATGCGGCTGGAAGAGCTCTGGGACTGGGTCTGGTTCTGGCCCTGGTTGGGTTTCTGGTTCTGCATTGTCTTAAACCTCCGATATCGATTTAGGTCACTTCATGCTGCCGGACGCCTGGCGCTCATAGTCCTCTATCATCTTCTTGACCATGTAGCCGCCGACGTAGCCGTTCTCGCGCGAGGTCAGGTCGCCGTTGTAGCCCTGCTTGAGGTTCACACCCAGCTCGCGGGCTATCTCGTACTTCATGTTGGACAGCGCGTCGCGCGCCTCGGGCACATTCACCTTGCTGTTCTTGCTCATATGTCGATTCACCTCCAAATTTCTGCGCTGCTGCGCGGTTTAGCTCACTTGCTGCCTTTTCGCCTTGGAACGGTCATATTATGTTGCAGGCGGCGCTGAATTATCGCTGTAAATTTTCGTAAATTTAGCGCGCAAACAATTTATTCGCGCTTAACAGTATGACCGAGCATGGCGCGCGCCCATATGATATAATAGAAGGAATTGAACCGGCTGCAGCGGCGCGGCCGGATTTTGTCGCCCGAACGGGCGGAGCAGGTGATATGAATGGAATCAATTTGCAAAAAGCTGATCCGCGGCTGGGACACGCCCGCCGATCCGGCCACGCGCGAGCGCGGCGGCAACGCGGCCAGCGCAGTCGGCATACTCATCAACCTGTTGCTGTTTGCCGGCAAGTTTGCGGCGGGCGTGCTGAGCGGCTCGATAGCGCTGCGCGCCGATGCGCTCAACAACCTGTCGGACGCGGGCTCGTCGGTGATATCGCTGCTGAGCTTCAAGCTGGCCAGCCGGCCGGCCGATCGCGGCCATCCGTTTGGTCACGCGCGCTACGAGTATCTGGCCAGCATGGCGGTGGCGATACTGATACTGCTGCTGGGCTACGAGCTGGCGCGCTCGTCGATCGACAAGATCATATCGCCCGACCCGGTCAGCTTTTCGGCGCTGAACGTGGGCGTGCTGATCGGGGCGATAGCGCTCAAGCTGTGGCTGTACCTGTTTTATCGGCGCGTGGGGCGGCATATAGGTTCGCCGGTGCTCGAGGCGGCGTCGATGGATTCGATATCGGACGTGCTGGCCAGCGCGGCGGTGCTGCTCAGTACGATAGTCAGCCCGCTGATAAATTTCCAGCTGGACGGCTACATGGGCGTGGCGGTCGCGGCATTCATAATATTCACCGCGATCAAGATTATAAACGAGGCGCTCAACGACCTGCTGGGCGCGCCGGCCAGCCCCGAGCTGGTGCAGCGCATAGTCGGCGTGGTGCGCGAGTATCCGGGCGTGCTGGGCATACACGACATGATAGTGCACGACTACGGCCCGGGCCGCAGCTTTGCGTCGCTGCACGTGGAGGTGTCGGCTTCGGCCGACATTATGGAGAGCCACGACATGATCGACAACATAGAGCGCCACATAAAGCGCGAGCTGGACGTGGAGGCCGTGATACACATGGACCCCATAGTCACCGATGATCCGCGCGTAAACGAGCTGCGCGAATTTGCCATGAACGCGCTGCACGCGATCGAGCCGCGCCTGACGCTGCACGACTTCCGCGTGGTCATAGGCAGCACGCATACCAACTGCATATTCGACGTGCTCTCGCCCTACGACTGCGCGCTGACCGACGCCCAGATAGTCGCGCAGCTCGAGCAGCGGTTCAGCGAGCGCGACTCAAACCTGTACGTTGTGCCCACGATCGACCGGGCGTTTGTGGACTATCGCGCGCAGTGATCCGGGCGGCGGCGGAGCGAACGGCTTCGCCGCCGCGCCGTTATCAAAAAAGCGCTTGACAAAACCATGCGCGCGGCATATAATATCACTAATCTTCCGGAAAGACCGGGCAGTAGGCGGATCCGCAACCCTGGCAGAGAGCGTGCGCCGGCGGCTGAAAGCGCGCGCAGGGCGGGATCCAGTGCCGAACACCAGCCCGCGACCGGGGGCGCGGAAGTGCGTTACAGCTCAAACAAGGTGGTGCTTCACAACGAGGGTGGAACCGCGGGCCGTGCGCTCGTCCCTCGGCGTCGTGGGCGCTTTTTTTATTTACCGGAAAGCGCCGGAGCGCCGCGTTGCGCGCCCGATAAGGTATAGGAGGATAGGTATGAAGATCAATCTACTCGGCCAGAACCGCGAATTTGCGGACGGCATGAACGCGCTGGACATGGTATCGGCGCTCGACGGCGAGCTCAAAAAGCAGGCGCTCGCGGCCAAGCTCAACGGCAAGCTGATAAGCCTGGTTGAGCCCATAACCCCGCAGGGCGACGAGCCGCTGAACCTTGAGATACTGACGTTTGCCGACGACGAGGGCAAGCGCGTGATGCGCCACACCGCGTCGCACGTGCTGGCACAGGCCGTAAAGCACATAGTGCCGAAGGCCAAGCTGGCGATAGGCCCGGCGATAGACAACGGCTTCTACTACGACTTCGACGTCGACGAGCCGTTCACGCCCGAACTGCTGGGCAAGCTCGAGAAGGAAATGAACCGCATAATCAAGCAGAACATACGCCTGGAGCGGTTCGAGCTGCCGCGCGAGCAGGCGATAGCGCTGTGCGAGGAGAAGGGCGAGCCGTACAAGGTCGAGCTGATACGCGACCTGCCCGAGGATGCGGTGATATCGTTCTACAGGCAGGGCGACTTCACCGACCTGTGCGCCGGGCCGCACCTGCCCTCGACCGGCAAGGTCAAGGCCATCAAGCTCATGTCGATAGCCGGCGCGTACTGGCGCGGCGACGAGAAGAACAAGATGCTCCAGCGCATATACGGCACGGCGTTTGCGACCAAGGAGGAGCTGCAGGCGTACCTCGACCGGCTCGAGGAGGCCAAGAAGCGCGACCACCGCAAGCTGGGCCGCGAGCTCGACCTGTTCGGCATAATGGACGAGGGCCCGGGCTTCCCGTTCTTCTTCCCCAAGGGCATGGTGCTGAGAAACATACTGGAGGACTACTGGCGCGAGATACACCGCAAGGCCGGCTATCAGGAGATAAAGACGCCGATGATACTGAGCCGCTCGCTGTGGGAGCGCTCGGGCCACTGGGATCACTACCGCGACAACATGTACACGACCAGGATAGACGACGAGGACTACGCGATCAAGCCCATGAACTGCCCGGGCGGCATGCTGGCCTATAAGCGCAAGCCGTGGAGCTACAAGGAGCTGCCGGCGCGCATGGGCGAGCTGGGCCTGGTGCACCGGCATGAGCTGTCGGGCACGCTGCACGGCCTGATGCGCGTGCGCTGCTTTACGCAGGACGACGCCCACATTTTCATGATGCCTGAGCAGATAAAGGACGAGATAATGGGCGTATACAAGCTGGCGACCGACCTGTACGACATGTTCGGCTTCAAGTACACGATAGAGCTGAGCACGCGGCCCGAGGACTCGATAGGCACGGATGAGATGTGGGAGCTGGCGACCAATGGCCTGCAGGGCGCGCTGGACGAGTTGAATGTGCCCTACACGATAAACGAGGGCGACGGCGCGTTCTACGGCCCCAAGATAGACTTCCACCTGGAGGATTCGATAGGGCGCACCTGGCAGTGCGGCACGATACAGCTCGACATGAACCTGCCCGAGCGGTTTGACCTGACGTATACCGGCGCGGACGGCGAGAAGCATCGCCCGGTGATGATACACCGCGTGATATTCGGTTCGATAGAGCGGTTCATAGGCATACTGACCGAGCACTTCGCCGGCGCGTTCCCGCTGTGGCTGAACCCGGTGCAGGTCAAGGTCATGACGATCACCAACCGCGCCGACGACGCCGCGATAGCGATATCCAGGCGCCTGGACGAGCTGGGCATACGCTACGAGCTCGACCTGCGCAACGAGAAGATAGGCTTCAAGATACGCGAGGCGCAGATGGAGAAGGTGCCGTACATGTTCGTGCTGGGCGACAAGGAAGCCGAGAACGGCACGGTCGCGGTGCGCGGCCGCAAGGGCGACCTGGGCACGATGGCGCTGGACGACATACTCGCGCGCATACAGGAGGAGATACGCACCAAGGCGCGCGATTGAGCGGGCTGACGGCGCGCAGTTGAACGCCGTATGATTTGAATGTGCACAGCCGGGCTGAATTCCTGCGGGAAGCGGCCCGGCTGTTTGCGTCCGTGTTGATCCATCGGATGCCGTGAACGTGGTATGCAAACTCAGCGGAGTGCGCTGCGCCTTGCCTGTTCGCACCTTTGCGCCCGGCGAGAGTGTGGGTGGAATGTAGCCATGCCTTTGCGCCCGAGTCGGGGCGTGTGTGGCGGGCAGCATGTATAAACGGGCCTTGATGCCCGGTGCCGAGCGCGGGGCGGGTTGCAGGTACAGCCTTGCTCTGCCCCCGAAGTAAAGGCGCATTCAGGTAGCGGCGTTCAAGCCGGGCTGGCTGCACCGTCTCAGTCGGCATGCGGCGGCCTGGATTGCGTTCGCTCAACGCTGCGCAGCGAAGGGGGCTTTATCCGGCGGGAATGCGCGGTCGACTGTGCGCGAGGGCATGAACCTGAAGCCATTGGCGGTTGGGTGCGTGGCTCAGCGTGGCGGCGCCTGCATTTGCGTATGAATGGGCGAGGCATCATCCATCCCGCTGTGAGCACGCTCCGCAGTGAGCCGTGCCCGGCGTGCCGCGCGGCAAAAGGCCGGGCGCACACGTACAGCGTGATGCGCCCGGCAATTTCGTGTCCGTTCCAAACGCTCAACAGCTGCGCAGCGCGGGGACTTTGACCGGCAGGAAAGCGCAGTTGACTGCGCGCGAGGGCATGAACCTGAAGCTATTGGCGGTTGGGTGCGTGGCTCGGTGTGGCGGCGCCTGCATTTGCGTATGAATGGGCGAGGCATCATCCATCCCGCCGTGAGCACGCTCCACAGTGAGCCGTGCCCGGCGTGCCGCGCGGCAAAAGGCCGGGCGCACACGTACAGCGTGATGCGCCCGGC
>CAWVGT010000019.1:0-13909 GCA_963928645.1 Candidatus Fimadaptatus sp. | reverse complement strand
CGCCTTGATGCGCGCTGCGGCTCGAGCGCCACCTGTTGGAGACTTCGCATAATCGGGGCGCGACTGCGTTAAGCGTAAATCACGGGCGCGACGCATATCAGATTCTCTATCGAGGGCGCGCCGCCGTAGAGCTTGGGTATCAGCGCGTCGCCGCGCGGCATGTCGCCGCGCGCAAGCAATATGCTGCCGGATGAGATATCGTATGCGCGCGTGGTGTCAACGCCGGTCAGCGTCATGATATAGCGGTCGGCGGGCACGAAGCCGGGCTTGTTGACGTCCTCCAATTCAAAATGTATGCCGTCGGCTGCCGCCTGCCAGCGCAGCAACATACCCTTTGAGATCCAGGTGCGCTGATGGCGGATGGCGTCGGCGAGTTCGACAGCCGCATCGCCCTGCGGAGCGCCCTGCGCGTAGGTCGCAAAATTCATGGCCATATCCCAATCGCCGTGCAGGTCCATGCCGCAGGTCGCGGCGAGCCGGACGCCGCTCAGCACGAGCTGTTCCCACCAGATGAGCCCGCGTTCATTCACCTGATGCAGCGGTTCCAGGTCGTTGAACACTTCGATAAAGTCCACGTCGGAAAAGTCATTTACCGTCATGTCAAAGCGACAGCCGCGCGCGAACGGGTAGCCATAGGAATACGGGTGGGCGATGCCGGTCAAGGCGCCGGCGGCGCGGCACGCCTTGAACAGCAGCTCGGGGCGCGCGCGGTCGATCATGTCCCAGGGCACGTAGCGCTCGAGGTTCAGACAGAGTATGTGGCCATAATACGTGGTATACTCCATGCCGTAAATGCACTGTATTTTATGCGGGCGTTCAGCCAGCAGGCGGCGCATAATCGCGTGGCCGGATATCGTGTTGTGATCGGTCAGCGCGAACGCGTCCACGCGGTCGCGCTCCATTATGTCCAGCAGCTGCGCGCAGGTTATCGAGGCATCCGATTGCGAGGTATGGTTGTGCAGTTCATAACGCTTAAACATGTCTGCGCCTCCGATCATTCGCCGCGGACGGTCAGCGCGTAATGGGTGCCGTCCATCAGCACGTTAAACACCAGTATCGTGACCTGCAACACGCCTTCGAAGCGCGGCTGCGGTATGCAGCCATCCGAGGCGTATTCGCCGTCGTAGAGCATGTGGCGCGTTGCGAGCTGCTTGTGCACGCAGCCTATGAATTCGCCGTTTAGCATGGCGAGCGTATGGATCTCGGTCTTGAGCTCGGTGAGCATCGAGCGCCGTATCACAGCGTCGCTGCCCGTCAGCCCGTATTCGCGGTTGCACACGTCTGCAAACTCGGCCATCAATTCCGGAGTCAGGTCGGATTCGGCGTAGTGCAGCTTGTCGAATGAAAACTCTATGTCCAGTTTGTCAAGCGGCCGCTCAAGGCAGATCGTGTAGGTTATCTGCCCTACGAAGTTGCGCTCAAGCACGCCTTCGGCGTGGTAGATCTTTTTCATGGCGTTCCCTCCAACGAAGCGTTTGCTGGTACCAGTATAACAGCTCGATGTGCGTTTCGTCCATACATATCGATAAAACGTAAAAATGTCCACTGTTCGATCGAAATTTTGTGCATTGCAAATTTTATTTTAAAATGCTACCATGTATATATTAACAGGTTTGGATAATGTGGACAATGGTGATGCCGATATGAACGGTGTGCTTAACTTTAACGCGGACGGCGCGTTCAAGCTGATGCAGCTGACCGACATACACTATACCGACGGCCGGGCCGCGGATGGGCGCACGCTGGCGCTCATGCGGGAGCTGATAGCGGCCGAAGCGCCGGACATGATAATCGTGACGGGCGACACGGTGTGCGGGCCCGACGTATATGCCAATATCGCGGCGGCGCTGGCGCCTGTAACCGAGGCAGGGGTGCCGTTTGGCTGGGTATTTGGCAACCACGACGTAGAGGAATCGGGCACGCGCGAGGGGCTGTTTGAGCGCGTATGCGCCCTGCCGGGGTGCATGGCGCGGCACGAGACGGATTCGGGCGACGGCGTCGGCAACTGCTGCTTTAGGCTGGTGAACGCGGAGGGCGCGGTGGAGTGGCTGTTCATGTGCCTGGATTCGGGCGACTACATGCGCCTGCCTGGCACAGAGGGTTACGGCTATGTCACGCGCGCGCAGACGGACTGGTATGTTCGGCAAATAGCAGAGCAGCAGCGGCAGACGCCGCGGTTTGGGGCAATGGCGTTCATGCACATACCGCTGCCCGAGCACGACGCGGTGTGGCACCGGGAGGTATGCCATGGCGTGCGGCGCGAGGCGGTATGCTGTGCGCCGGTCAATTCAGGCATGTTCACGGCGCTGCTGGAGGCGGGGCACACGCGGGGCGTATTCGTGGGGCATGACCATGTGAACGACTATTGGGGTGCGATGTATGGCATAGCGCTGGGCTATGGGCGCGCGACGGGATTTAACACCTATGGCGCGCAGGATTACTTAAGGGGATGCAGGATATTCAGGTTCAGACAGGGCAATACGGAGAGCTTTGAGACATATGTGCGGCTCGAACACGGCATAGTGGTCGATGAGCCATGGGAACAGCAACCCGATGGTCGATAAAATATGGGCAGAAAATGGGGTATGAGGTATGATGAACAAGACCGGATCGCCGCAGATCCATTTGACGCGCAAGCCGCTGTGGAAGCGCATGCTGGCGTGCTGGCCGCTGTACCTGTTGCTGTTGCCGGCCATAGTGTACTACATACTGATCTGCTATGTGCCTATAGCGGGCAACGTGCTGGCGTTTAAGGACTATTCGTTCCGCAAGGGCATATGGGGCAGCCCGTGGGTGGGCTGGAAGTACTTCAACATGTTCTTTCAGAGCTACGATTGCTGGCGGTTGATACGGAACACGCTGCAGATCGGCTTTATAAAGTGCATACTGGAGTTCCCGTTTGCGATAATACTCGCGCTGCTGCTCAACGAGATACGCGCGCAGCGCTTCAAGAGGGTAACGCAGACGATAACGTATCTGCCGCACTTCCTGTCGAGCGTCATAATCGTGACGATGCTGCAGCGGATACTGGCGCCCAACACGGGCGTGCTCAACCAGGTGGTGGCCGCGCTGGGCGGCGATGGCAGCACGTTCTATCTGATGCAGGCGGACTACTTCCACGGCATACTGTTCAGCATGGACATATGGCGCAATATTGGTTGGGATTCGATAATATATCTGGCGGCGATAAGCTCGGTGGACCAGGAGCTGTATGAGGCGGCGTCGATGGACGGCTGCAACCGGCTGGAGCAGATATGGCATGTGACGCTGCCGGGCATACGCGGCACGATCGGCCTGCTGTTCATAATGGGCGTGGGCGGTCTGCTGTCGTCCGGCTTTGAACAGATGTGGCTGCTGCGCACGCCGGGCAACATGTCGGTGGCGGATACGCTGGATGTATACGTGGTCAGGATAGGTCTGCAAAACGCGCAGTTTGGCTATGCGTCGGCGATAGGTCTCATTCAGGGCCTGGTTGGCCTCATACTCGTCGTGACGACCAACACGCTGAGCAGGAAGTTTACCGAGGTCGGCCTTTGGTGACGCGCCTCGCGGCAAATGGCGAAAAGCAGGCCCCGCATGGGGGCCAGGCGATAAATAAAAGGTAGGAGGAATCAACATGAGTAATACCCGGCGTTTTATGGCGATCATGCTTGCGGTCGTCATGATGATGGCGTGCGCGACAGTGGCTGCCGCCGATGAGCAGCCCGAATCGTGGATAGCCGATCGCACGATAGTCATACAGGCATATGTGGATGACATCGGCTATAACCTGCCCGATGATCTGAACGCCACGCCCGTTATGCAGAAGATAACCGAGCTGACGGGCATAAAGCTGGATATACGCTATACGCCGGGCGACAGCGATGCGACGGTCATGGCGTCTCAGCTGGCGGCGGGCAACATACCCGATGCCATAATCTGCTACCTGAACAACTCTACCCGCCCCGAGTTCCCGATACTGCTCAAGGCCGCCAAGGAAGGCATGTTTGCCGACGTGACGGAGTTCATGGCGAATTCGAAGGTGTACTGCAAGTACATGGAGGATGGATACCTGCCCGCCGACGCGCACGACAATATCACCTTCCGGGATGACCTGGACGGCGTGTATCTGATGCAGCTGGCCATACCGGCGGTCGACCGCTCGACCGAGTACATACCCGAGGAGGAGTATGTCGGCGGCATGTACATCCAAAAGAGCATCGCCGAAGCGCTCGAGATAGATCCCCGCACGATTAACACCATGGACCAGTTCTACGATCTGCTGGTCAAGATAAAGGAAGGCGGCTTTACCGATACCAACGGCAATCCGGTCTATCCGATAGGCCCGAAGTACTGGGGCGGCTCGGTCGACGCGCTGGACTACATGCTCAAAGGCTATTGCTTCAGCCCGCTGAGCAGCGACTATGGCATGGATGCCGATGGCAACATACTGCATGAGGCCGAGACGGAGTTTGTATACGAGAAGATCAACTTCGTGCGCAAGCTGCTGGCCGAGGGCCTGATAAATCCCGAGTACTTCACGATGGACGCCACCCGCGCCGAAGAGGTCTGCAAGACGCTGAATTCCGCGATAATCGGCGACATACACAATTACGTCGACATAATCTATGAGAGCGACACCTGGGTGCCGCTGGGGCCGCTGTTCAATCGCACCGGCACGAACCCCAATTATACCTCGGGCAAGGGCGGTTACGGCGCCTGGGCGATATCGTCCGAGGCCGAGAATCCGGGCGAGATATTCGCGTTCTTTGACTGGCTGTCCACCTATGAAGGCCAGCTGATAGGCCAGTATGGCGTGGAAGGCCTGACCTACAACATGGTCGACGGCTATCCCGTGCTGACCGAGGAAGCGCTTGAGAAGGTCAACGCGAACGACACCGATTGGATGATAAACGAAATAGGCGCGGCGTTTGGCGGCAGCGGCGTGTACTTCTTCGCCATGGCGGAAACCAACGTCGATTACAAGACGGACTTTGGCGAAGCGCGGCCGGGCGCCAGCGCGGGCACGACGTTTGCCCGGGCTATTGAGATCGCCGAGGAGTACCCGAGGGACAAGGTGCTGGTGCCTGGTCTGGACATATCAGCGTTCCTGTCGGTGGAAGAGCTGGCTGATGTCAAGGCGTCGATGGATCTGCTCAACTACGACGAGATGCTGGTGCAGGCGATGTTCGCAAGCAGCGACGATGAAGTTACTTCTATAGTTGAGTCGTTCCGCGCGCAGCTGAAGGCGGCCGGCATAGACAAGCTCTACGACTACGTGGAAGCGATATATGCCGAGGATCCGGATACTGTGCAGATAGTGGTAGTCGAGTGATGCTTGGGGAGCCCTAAGCGGCAGCTGAGCACAGTGTGCGCCAGAATACAGCGTTCAGGAAGGGATCGATATGGCAAATACAGCAACAAAAATCAAAGCCGGTGCTATGGACAGGTTGGTCAGCGTAGTTACGTATGTGATTGTGATCGCGCTGTGTCTGTTGATATTGCTGCCGTGCCTGAACGTTCTGGCGCTGTCGTTCAACGACGGCAAGGATGCGGCTCGCGGCGGCGTGTACTTCTGGCCGAGGGAATTCACGCTTCAGAACTATCGCGAGGTGTTCAATGACGGCTCGATAATAAGCGCCTATAAGATAACGATAGCGCGCACGGTGCTGGGCACGTTCTTCAGCCTGGCAGTGACCTGCTTTGCGGCGTTTGCGCTCAACCAGCGCGAGCTGCCGGGGCGCAAGTTCCTGATATTTGCGATAACGTTCACGATGCTGTTCGGCGGCGGTACGATACCCACGTACATACAGTACAACGAGCTGGGGCTGCTGGATACGTTCTGGGTGTACATAGTGCCCAGCCTGGTGAGCGTGACGTATCTTATGATGGTGCGATCGTACTTTGACGGATTGCCGTACACATTGCAGGAGGCGGCGCGGCTGGATGGGTGCGGGTATTTCAGCATACTGTTCCGCATTATTCTGCCGCTGAGCAAGCCGGTGATGGCCGTCATAGGGCTGTATACCGCGGTCAATCACTGGAACGACTGGTTCGCAGGCGCGTTTTACATGACCAGCGACAAGCTGTGGCCGGTGCAGACGGTCTTGCAGCAGATGCTATCGCGCGCCATGTCGGCCTCGTCGCAGCAGACGCAGAACATATCCGCGGCGATAGCTGCCAGCCAGAGCAATGTGACCAGCGATGCGCTAAAGATGGCGGCGGTAGTCATAACCACCGCGCCGATACTCTGCGTATATCCGTTCGTGCAAAAGTACTTTGCCAAGGGTACGCTGATCGGTGCGATCAAGGGTTAACAGTCGATGGGTTAACGGGCTCCAGCTGATGGACATGCTCTAATCAGTTGGGGCCCTTTTTTAGGAGGAGGACAATATGGATAAGCGCTGGGATGTTTACGTTTACGGCGACGTCAATATAGATCTGGTGGTGCCGGAGGTGGCGCAGCTGCCGCCGCCCGGAGTCGAGCAGGATGTGGCGGTCATGGATACGTTTGTGGGCGGCGGGGCGGCGCTGTTTGCGCTGGGCATAGCCAAGCTGGGACTCAAGCCGGTGTTCCAGGGCAGCGTGGGGCGCGATATGTACGGCAGCTACATACGGGATGTGTTCGCGGAGCTGGGGGTGTCGTGCGAGCTGCTGACGGTGCGCGACGACTGCAATACCGGCATATCGATAAGCTTTACCAACGCCAGCGACCGCTGCTTTTTGACATACCGCGGCACCAACCAGGATCTGTCGCTCAGCCGCATGAATGTAGACCAGCTGGCCCATGCGCGCCATGTGCACATAACCGGATACGAGGGCAGGAAGAACCACGCGGAATACAGCGCAATGCTGGAGCGCATCGCCGGACTGGGGGATGTCACGGTATCGTTCGACGTGGGCTGGGATACGACCGGCGAATGGTATGAGGGCATATTTGAGCTGTTGCCGATGATAGATGTGCTGTTTATGAATGAGACGGAATGCCTGCACTATGCCCGGCGCGATACGGTGCAGGAAGGCGCGCAGCGGCTGGCGGCGCATGCGGGCATGGCGGTCATAAAGCTGGGCAGCAAGGGCGCGCTGGCGGTCAGGGACGAGGTGAGCACTTTCATGCCGGCATACAGGGTGAACGCGGTGGACACGACCGGCGCGGGCGACAGCTTCAACGCCGGATTCGTATATGGATATTTGCGCGGATTGCCGATGGAGGCCTGCCTCAAGTGCGGGAATGCGTGCGGCGCGCTGTCGGTGACGCGGCTGGGTGGCAACACGGGCTTTCCGTTCCGTGCGGACATGGAGCGCTGGATAAGCGAGAACGATCGGGAGGGACATAAGATATGAAGATAGGCGTTTTAGGCGGCGCCGGCGTGCGCACGGTGATATTCATAAACGGACTGCTCAAGCGATACAGGCAATTGAACATAGACGAGGTCGTGCTGTATGACATAGCTCGGGACAAGCTGGACATAATCGCTCAGCTGTGCCGCCATGTGGTGGCGCGCCAGGGCGAGGAGCTGACGGTGCGGGCGGCAGATCAACCGCTGGACGCGATCAAGGGCATGGACTATATTGTTACAACGCTGCGCGTGGGCGGGGATCACAGTAGGGTGATAGACGAGCGCGTCGCGCTGGACAACGGCGTGATAGGCCAGGAGACCACCGGCGTGGGCGGGTTTTCAATGGCGGTGCGCACGATACCGGTGCTGCTGGAGTATTGCGCGCTGATACGGGAACATGCGCCCGAGGCATGGGTGTTCAACTTTACGAACCCGTCGGGGCTGGTGACGCAGGCGTTGCACAGCGCGGGCTATGACAGGGTGATAGGCATATGCGACGCGCCCAGCAGCATGAAGTACCGCATGGCGCATGAGCTGAATTGCGACGAGAACGAGCTGTATGTGGAGTTCTTCGGGCTGAATCATCTGTCCTGGATACGCAGCGTGAAGCTGCGCAGCCGCGAGATCATGCCCGAGCTGATGGCGAGCGACGATTTCCTGAACAGCATAGAAGAACTGAAGATATTCGACCACGAGGTCATACGCGATACAGGGCTGTTGCCGAACGAGTACCTGTATTACTACTATCATCGCGAGCGCGCGCTGGCCAACATCAATCGCTCGGCGCAGACGCGCGGGCAGACGATAGAGCATGTGAACATGCAGATGATGGAAGAGCTGCGCAATATGGACATACCCGCCGATCCGGAGGGGGCGCTGCAGTGCTTCCTGTACTACATGCAGTTGCGCGAGAACAGCTATATGTCGATAGAGTCGGGCAAGGCGGATCGGCCGATGCTGCAGCGGGGGCAATTGCCGGTGCCCGAAGGCATGGGCTATGCGGGCGTTATGCTGGACTGCATCGAAGGCATGCAGTCTACACAGGGCCGTTCGCTGGTACTGTCGGTGCCCAACTCGGGCAGCATACCGTTCCTGGCGGCGGACGACATAGTGGAGATGACCTGCAACGTCTCGAGCGCGGGCATAGCGCCGGTGCCGCAGGCCGATATACCGGCAATGTGCGAACTGTACATGAGACTCATAAAGCGGTACGAGCGGCTGACGGTGGAGGCCGTGCGCAGCCACGATGCGCGCCTGGCGGCAGAGGCGCTGATGCTGCATCCGCTGGTGAATTCATATTCGCTGGCACGCAAGCTGCTCGCAGACTATGACAGGGCATACGGCATGCCCATATTGGGTTAAGGCGTCGCCTATCCCTGGGGCGGCGGGGCAATGCAAAAGTCGACTGGTGCGGAGGATGCGTATGGATTTCAGGTTTGATGGCGATATGCGGCGGGAAGTGCTGGAAAGCTATCTGTCCCGGGCCGTTACGGCGTCGGGATTGTACGAGAGCGATACGCTGGAGGACGATCTCAGGGTGATAGCCCGCATGGGCGTCAAGTTCATAGGGCGCGCCTCGGGCATATGGTATATGCTGGAGGACGACGAGCTTCATTTTGAGCGCTCGAGGGCGCTGGCACAGCGCGTGCATGCACAGGATCCCGAGGTCATACTCCAGGCCTGCGTATTTGAGATGATAGTCAAGCGCATGGAGGAGATACCCATACCGGCATATGTGTTTGAGGCGTTTGGCATGCCGGTCGAGCGGCGGAACTTCAGGTTTGATGACGCGCTGTTTCCCGAACGGCCGTGGGGCTATGTGGACGGCTCGGAGCGCGAACCCGGCAAGCAGGGCGGCATACCGGATCTGAGCCGGCAGGAGGCGCGGATGTGGTTCTATTACCGCGCGACGCGTTACATCGACTGCGGCTATGAGGCGCTGCACATGGGCCAGATACACCTGTACACGGCCAACGATCGCGGCATGCGGCGGACATACGAGCTGTTTGACATGATACGCGAATACGCGCGCGCCCACGCCCGGCGCCATAAGGTGCTGCTGGATGCGCATACGCATGGCGTAAACGTAAACGGCAAACTGCTGTTTGATTATCACGCGATGCCGTTTACGCGCGCGGCGCTGATGGATGAGCCGGGCACGAAGCTGGTGCTGGTGCGGGAGGGCTTCAGCGAGGGCGGCGAAAACCCGAACGGGTTCTATGGCGAAGTGATGCCCTACCTTATGGAGTACGATAACTGGGGCGGCAGGGTCGTTGAACACCCCGAACAACTGACGCGCGCGCAGCTTGCGCAGCGGGACTGGTGGGGCTACGATCAGATTGGGTGGTTTGCGAATCAGGCGCCCGAGGAGCGCGACCACTTTATCGAATACACATATCGCTGGACTCAGATAAACAACGTCAATGCGTATTTCGAAATGCCGCTGAGGCGAATGCTGTCGGATGCCGCGGTGCGGTTTGAAGGCCACGCGGAACCACAGCGCTTCTATCAGATAAACGACATGTCCGAGAGCTGTCCGATGGGGTTTGGGCAGGAGGACGCGATGAAGCGCTGCTGGGATGACGGCGATCGGCTGCGCAGAGATTACGGCAATCCCGTACACCTGATACGGTACGGCGCGCGCGACGAATACGATCCGGAGACCGGGCTCAAGCTGCCCGAGAAGGTGGTTGTGTACGGCAGCTTTCAACCTTACGTGGGCGCGACAGCCAACGACTCGAACAGCGAGGTCACGCGCATGTACTACATCGGCGACAATACGTATACGCTGAGCGTGGTGCTGCCGTTTGCGGGCACGTTTGACTATGCGATCTCGACTTACGGCACGCTGTCCGCCACGTACTGCACCGACCGGTTCCCGCGGAGCGGTTCGAGCAACAAGGGCAGATTCAGCGTGCAACGCGACAACAGCGTCGTGCGCTTCCGATACAGGTTTGTTGACAATGTGGTGACGGTGGAAGTCGCCGATTGAGGCGTGCGGCGGCGCAAATGTGGGGCGCTATCGCACTTGGCGGAGATCGCGGAGGGCATATCCGTGAGAAACTGTAATGTGACCGGGACTGTTCAAAATTGGTGATGTAGCAACCGCCCTTCTGTGCGAGCCTGGCATGGTCAGGCGGCGCAGAGGGGCGGTCTGTTTGGAGCCATACCGGTTTCGGGTAACATGCCATGGCGCGGCCGGCTGTGATAGATGTGCGTATGGCAGAGACGCTCGGCTGACCGGCCGCAGTCGTGCAGGCGAGCCAACGGAGTATCGCGGCGGCCGCTGGTACGGCGCGGCGCTTGAGCGCGCGGGCGATACCGGGCACAGGGACGGGCGTGGCGACAGCTGCGCCGCCGCTTTGCCTGCGGCGCTATCGCATTGCCGCGCGGCACTGCGAGATGTTCACCGGGGCGCGGCCCGTGCCCGTCGCGGCGCTTGAGATGGACGCGCCCGAAGGCTGTGAGTTCCATTGCGTGTACGATGGCGCGGGCCATGTGCCTGCGGTCGGAGGCGGATTGTATGGATTTGGCGAAGCTTTGTATGTGCAAGTCGTCGGACGATAAAGGCGCTGCTGATCGCGATGGTATGTTCCGCGGCTTGAGGGACTTGGCTTTCGGTGTCTTGATGGCGGCGCAATGGTTGCAGATTGCTGCCGGTTCGATATGAGCAGCGCCGGGAGCTCGGGGGAATGCGCGGAGCGGTTCGCTCCATGGCGCGCGCAGGACATGGCCGAAGCCGTCGCGTGGAGGTTTTATCGATAAAGGATCGCGACTGAGGCGACAGGCGCATCCGTGACTGGCGGATCGACGGCAAGCGGCGGATTTGAGGTGCGCTGTGCGGCGCAGGCGCCGCCAGGCTCTGCGCTGACGATTGACATGCGCCGGGCGCATGCGTTTGCGCGGCCGGCAGCTGTATTTGCGCGGCGGGCTCGCGCGGAGCGCGCCGTATTGAGCCTGTTCCCAATATGTGCGCGCATGGCGCTGCCGGCGCTGACGTGCGGGACGCGCGGTATGGATATGCGCGACCTGGCGATGCTGCGGCTCAAATGGCGGGGAAGGGGTTCGCGGTGACGATAGAAGCGGAGCGCATTGCATAGCGCTTCGGTGGCGGGCCGCGGCTGACGTCTGTCCTGGGCGCAAGTATGCCTGCCATGTCACGCAGGCCTGCGTACTGCGTCAACGCGGCGCGGCCTGGAGTGCTATCGGTCGCGCCGCACGCGGCTGGGCGCCACTCCGAAATGCTGCTTGAATGCGCGCGCAAATGTAGAGTATTCCTGATAACCCACCATCAGGCCGATCTGCTGAATCGGAATGTCGCTTTCGCGCAAGAGCGCGTCCGCCCGCGCCATGCGCTCCCGCACTATGGCGTCCGTTACAGCTATGCCCGTATCGTTTTTAAATACGCGGCTCAGATAGAATGGGGAGAAGTGGAAGATCTCGCCCAGCTGTGTGACGTTCAGGGCAGGGTCGGCGTAGTTGTCCCGAATGTAGGCGTAGACCTTGTCCGCCAGCCAGTGGCGCGATTTGGCGCTCTCGTGGCTAGCCGCGCACAGGGCGTCTATTGCGACGGCCGCGCTTTCCTGAAGCGACTTGAAGCTCCCGGGGCGCAGCCGTTGGGGCGTCTGCGGCTCGTTGCCGCAGCTGTCGCGCAGCTCCATCTCCATCGCGGCCTTCAGCAGCGTCGCCTGTATCTCGCTGCCCAGCAGCGCACGCTCCTCCTTGCCGCTTTCCCGCATGGCCTGCGGGTTTTCAACCCATATCTGTTCCAGCAGCTCCCGCGCGCCGCTCGCATCCCCGCATACGATCCGGTTTAGCAGCTTCTGCTCGACCGCAAGCGGATACGCGATATACCGGCTTTGCCGGCGCGTGAGTACGTCGCGGTAATACAGCGCGCTGCCCGGCAGGAAGTACCGTACCACCAGCGCCTCGCGGGCCTCGCCGTATGCCTGGCTCAGCGCTTCCACGCCCTGATGCGCGTTGCCGATGGCGATAGTCACGTCGTCAGCGTCGATATCCAGCTCGGCAAAGGCGGCGAGCAGCCGGTCGGCCAGCGCATCGAGCGCGGCCTCCGCCTGGGCCTCGGAGTCGAAATTGAGTATCAGGCCCACGCCTTCGGACGTATAGGCTTCGTACGCCGAATATGCCTCCTCTGCGAGCGCTTCTTCCGCGACGGCGCTGAGCGACTGCACGCGGCTTTGCGCGCTGTCGGCCTCGCTGTCGCGCTCGTCGTTAAGTATGACCACGGCAAACCAGGCATTGCGCAGGCGCATGCCCATATCCGAATTGACGCGCTCCAGATCGTCCGGCAGCAGGTGCAGCGCGCCCGACAGCACCTTTCCGAGGTATGCGGCCCGCGCTATGGCCTGCTGGCTGGTAAGCCTGTGGGCCAGCGCGTTGTTGCGGCCGAGCACATCGTACAGCGCATGTCCGATGACGTCGACTTCATCGCTGGGGGATGAAACGTGCGCCTCCGGATCCGCATAGGGCGCGGCCATGCGGCTCAGGCGGTTCAACTTGCCAAAGTGCCAGATGGCATAGCGCAGCAGGGCGGCCAGTGTGAGTGCCAGCGACAGGCCGCTGATGATCCAGAGTATCAGGCTGGTCGTATGCAGCGACGCATAGTACGCCCGCTCCGGATAGGCGGCGCGATAGGTGAAGCCCGTCACGCTGGAGCGCTGCTGAAGGTAGACGGTTCCGTTCGCTTCCGCCACGCCGTCGGACAGCTCCACATCGGCCAGATAGGGTTCGTCGCCCAATTGCAGCACGACTTCGCCCGCGTCGTTCGTCAGCCAGAGCGTTGAATATACCGAGTCGCGCGGCAGCGTGCCCGTGCTGCTGAGCAGGCAGCGCGCGTCGGTCAACAGGAAGATGTAGGCGGTCGCCGAGGCATAGCCGGTGCCGGTGTTTTTGCCGCACAATACGAGATATGGCATCTCCGTGCGCGAATCCTGGTAGACAAAATTGACCACGCCGTTCACCGAGGACGCGAACAGGCGCAGCGCGTTCGCATCGGAAAACGCGCCCGCCAGCGTCTGATCGAGCCACTCCTCCATCGTCATCAGGCGGGCGTTTGAGCCCACGACGACGTTGGTTTCCGGATACCAGATGTATACATATTTCGCGTCGGTATTATAGGGCAGTATGCTCATCAGCTTCTGGCGCAGCGTGCGCGTGGTATAGCGGTCGCCCGGATCGGACGAAGATGGGTCATATGAATATTCGCGCACTGCAGTATTGACGAGCAGCTGCGAGAGCATGTTTACATATGAATTGTAGGCGTGCTCCGACGATTGTATCAGCTGCGTCATCTCCGCCATGTGGGTCTTGCGTATGGCGGTGCGCATGCTTTGATATGCGACCGTATGGATCAGCGTGAACGCGAGCAGCATGAGTGTAAATACCGATCCCAGGATCAGGTAGAATACACGCGCGGAGCTCTTCCGCTTGCGCCACCGCATCAGCCGGTTCATCGCACAGTCCCCCTTTATTCTTTAATCCATTTTAGATAGTGTCTACATGAGATTAAGCCAAAACAGCCAGCCAAATAGCGATACACCTGATATGAACAGCAGAAAGGAACGATGACG
>CAWVGT010000018.1:0-2522 GCA_963928645.1 Candidatus Fimadaptatus sp. | reverse complement strand
ATGTTGCAAAACTGGCTTGATATAGGCGGCATTCCACTTCATTTGCATACTTGCCGTCTGCTTTGCGCGTTTGGTAAAGCAGACCGTATGCGGCATACTTTGCCAATAGAAAGAGCTCCCGCAGGCCATCGCCCACGAGAGCAAGTGGTTCTACATCAATGCTGCCGCAGCCAACTCTGTCGAATGGAGCGCATGCGCCCGACCATACGCCGCGCCCGCTTGCCTTAGCGGCTCACAAAGCGCTCCAAACGTCACGATATATGCCCTCGGCGGCGCGCTCAAAGCTGCGCGCGGCCTGCTGCGCCTGCTCCAGGTCGGTAAAGTGCAGCTTGAGCTCCATCGACAGCGCGCCATGCTCGTATACCTCGAGCTGCGCGCAGAAGTCGGACTCGCCGTTGCGAAACGCGCGCGTGCGCACGTGCTCGCGGCGGCGGAAGCGCCTGCGCCACTCGGGCAGCAGCGCGTCTATGCGGTCGCGCAGCGGCAGCGGCACGCTCTTGGCGAACATCGCGTACGTCTCGCGGCCGCTTGCGGTCAGCAGGTACGCCTCGGGCGCGAGCTCGCCGCGCACCGGCGCTATCAGGCCGGCCTCGGCCAGCTCGCTCAGCGCCATCTTCACCTCGAAGAAGTTCATCAGCTCCATTTCACCGAAGAACTCGGCGAGCTGGTTTTCGTCAAGCGGTTCCATGGCCGCGAGCGAGCGCATTATCATCAGCTTGCTCTCGGTCAGCGAGGGACGGCGCTGCATGGGGCGAAACCTCCTTTGCGCAGAAGTGGCCGGGCGGGCCGGCGTGTGCGGGCGTCAGCTGCGGCAGTCAGGCCCGTCGCACGGCGCGCAGAAGTCCAGCGCCATCTCGCGCAGCCGGCCCACTATGTCCTTGAGCGCGTCGACGGCGTAGTCGAGCTCGTCGATCGTGTTGGACTCGTCCAGGCTCAGGCGCAGCGACGCGTTTGCGAGCTCCCGGGGCATGCCGGTCGCGATCAACACGTGCGAAGGATCTACCGAGCCCGAGGTGCACGCCGAGCCGCTCGACGCGGCTATGCCCTTCAGATCCAGGTTCAGCAGCACCGATTCGCTCTCCAGCCCTTCGAACGATATGTTAACGTTGCCGGGCAGCCGGCGCGTGCGGGGCCCGTTAAGGCGCGCATTCGGTATCTCGGCGAGTATGCGGTCGATCATGTGGTCGCGCCGGGCGGCCAGCTCGGTGGCGCGGCGGGGTATGTCGGCGCACGCCAGCTCGATTGCGCGGCCCAGGCCGACTATTGAGGCCACGTTTTCGGTGCCGGCGCGACGGTGGGACTCCTGTGCGCCGCCGTATATCAGGTTGTCGATGTGCACGCCGCGGCGCACGTACAGCGCGCCCACGCCCTTGGGTGCGTGTATCTTGTGACCGCTGAGCGAGAGCAGGTCTATGTTGGAGGCGTCCAGCTCGAACTCGACGTGGCCCACGGCCTGCACGGCGTCGGTGTGGAACAGCACGCCGCGCGCGCGGCATATCGCGCCGATCTCGGCAATGGGCTCGAGCGTGCCTATCTCGTTGTTGGCGGCCATGACGCTGACCAGCACCGTGTCGGGGCGCAGCGCGGCGGCCACGGCGTCGGGGCTCACGAAGCCCTCGCCGTCCACGGGCAGGTACGTGACGCGCCACCCCTCGCGCTCGAGCGCCTGGCAGGTGTGCAGTATCGCGTGGTGCTCTATCGCGGAGGTGATTATGTGCCGGCCCCGGTCGCGCAGCGCATACGCGGCGCCGCGCAGCGCCCAGTTGTCGGACTCGGTGCCGCAGCCGGTGAAGAACACCTCGTCCTCCTGCGCGCCCAGCGCGGCGGCGACCTGACGGCGGGCGGCGTTGAGCGCCTTGCGGGCGTCGCGGCCCCAGCGGTGCACACTGGACGGATTGCCGTAGTTGTCGCGCAGATAGGGCAGCATCGCTTCCAGCACGGGCGCGCTCACGCTCGTCGTGGCGGCGTTATCCAGGTATACGTATCGGGTGGGCTTGTTCATATCGCGACTTCTCCTTGTACGATGTTGGCGCGCGCCCGGGGCGGATTGGCCGGCGCGGCGTGAGCTGTGACCTGATTGTACCACGCGCCGCGCGGCGTGTCAACCGCGCTCAGCCCAGCTCGCGCACCAGCGCCGCGTTCTGGGCGACCTGATCGGCGTCGCGCGGGAACATGCCCACCACCACCGCGTCGGTGGGCTTTATGCCGTCCAGCGCGCGCTTGAACGCGGCGCGCACCGCCTGGGGCGTGGCGCACTGCCGGCCCGCGCCCAGTATCTTGAACGCCAGGCAGGGCTTGGCGGTCGAGCGTATGAACGCGTACATTATGTCGGGATCGCCGTCGTCGAAGGGCTCGTCCTGATTGGCGCGGCCGGTCGTGGCCGAGGATTCGCGCTCGATCTTGCTTATGTTGTAGGCGCAGCACATGTAGAAGTCCACGTCCCAGCGCTCGCGCTCGGCGCGCTCGAACACCTCGGGCATGTGCGAGCCCAGGCCCACCGGCAGGCGGCTGGCGCGTATCAC
>CAWVGT010000017.1:0-3256 GCA_963928645.1 Candidatus Fimadaptatus sp. | reverse complement strand
TAGCTCTGCCGCCGCGCCGAGCCGGTCGGGGCCATGTTCATGCGCCGGCCGTTGAGCCGGTCTATCATGAAGTTCTTGAGCACGCCGTTTTCTATCAGCACCAGCCGCGTCGTGGGCGTGCCCTCGTCGTCTATGTTCAGCGAACCCCACTCGTTGGGCAGCGTGCCGTCGTCAATCGCGGTCACGCAGTCGGCGGCGATCTTCTGGCCCAGCCTGCCCGCGAACTCGCTGTTGCCGCGCGCCACCGACGTGGCCTCCAGCGAGTGCCCGCACGCCTCGTGGAATATGACCCCGCCAAAGCCGCCGTCTATCGCCACCGGCATAACGCCCGCCGGGCACACCGGCGCGCGCAGCATCGTAACCGCGGTGCGCGCGGCCTCCTTGCCCAGCTCGGCCGGGTCGACGCGCGTGTCGAACAGCTCAAAGCCCATCATCGCGCCCGGGCCCACCGAGCCGGTCTGGTTCTCGCCGCCGCCCGAGGCTACCGCCTGCACCGCTATGCGCGTATACACGCGCCTGTCCTCCACCAGCATGCCGTCGCTGTTGGCTATCGCTACCGACTGGTCTACCTCGCGCAGCGATGCGCTGACCTGCGATATCGCGGTGTCGTACGACTTGGCCGCGCGGCTGGCCTCCAGCAGCTTGCGCACCTTGCGCTGGCCCGACACGTCGCCGGGCAGCTGGCGTATCGCGTGCACATTGGTCGCCAGCGAGCGCGTCAGCTGCACCTGGCGGCTCAGGCTCTGCTCGCCCACGGCCGCCGCGGCCTGGCGCGCGCACGCCAGCAGCCCCTCCAGCGTGGTGTCGTTGGTGTGCACGTAGACCGCGTTCAGGCCCTGATATATGCGTATGCCCGCGCCGTGGTCGCGCGAGTTCAGCGCGTGCTCGACGTTGCCGTCCATCATCGATATGTCGCCGCGCAGCGTGTCCTCGACGAATATCTCGGCAAAATCGCCGCCGGTCGACAGCGCCTCGGCCAGCACGGCCTCGGCCGTTGATTTATGAAGCATCGTATTCCTCCCCTGCCCTTGCGGGCGCATATCTTGCCAAATGGCGCGGGCGCGGCGCGCAGGCGCGCTGCCTTCCGCACTCATTTTACCGCTTTTTGTGAGTTTTATACATTTCATCCAGCTGCGCGCGGTACTTGCGGTACGCGCGCACGCGCTCCTCGCCGCCCAGCTCGCCCGGCTCGTAGTACGGCATGCCGCGCGCGTCGTCGGGCGCGTACTGCTGCGGATAGTAGTGGCCCGGATACTCGTGCGGGTAGACGTAGCCCGCGCCGCTGCCCAGCCGGTCGCTGCCCGCGTAGTGCGTGTCGCGCAGATGCACCGGCACGCTGGCGTAGTTGCCCTTCTCGGCGTCAGCCATCGCGCGGTCTATCGCCATGACGACCGAGTTCGACTTGGGGCTCTCGCACACCGTGATTATCGCCTGCGCGATGGGCAGCCGCGCCTCGGGCATGCCCACGAACTCGAGCGCGGTCGCCGCCGCGGCGCAGGTCAGCATCGCCTGGCCGTTGGCCAGCCCCACGTCCTCGCTGGCGTGCGCGATCAGCCGGCGCACGATTATCCTCGGGTCGACGCCGGCATACGTCATGCGCGCGAACCACGCCAGCGCCGCGTCGGCATCGCTGCCGCGCAGCGACTTGCAGAACGCGCTGAGCATGTCGTAATAGTAGCTCTCGTCCATGCGCATCATCGGCTTTTGTATCGACTCCTGCGCCACGGCGGCGTCTATGACTATGCGGCCGTCGCGGTCGGGCGCGGTCGTGAGCACCGCCAGCTCCAGCGCGTTGAGCGCCGTGCGCACGTCGCCGCCCGCCGTGAACGCGATATGGCGCGCCGCGTCGTCCTCCAGCACCACGTCCAGCCCGCCAAAGCCGCGCTCCTCGTCGCTGAGCGCGCGCCGCATAGCCTCCAGCAGGTCGCTTTCGCTCAGCGCCACGAACTGGAACACCCGACAGCGGCTGACTATCGCCGGCGTCATCGCTATCATCGGGTTCTCGGTCGTGGAGCCTATGAAGCGTATCGTGCCGTTCTCCATCGCGGGCAGTATCGAGTCCGACTGGGCCTTGTTCCAGCGATGGCACTCGTCCAGCAGCAGGTACGTCGGCTGGCCCTGGGCGTCCAGGCGCGCCCGGGCGCGCCCCAACACCTCGCGCACGTCGGCCACGCCGCTGGTCACGGCGTTCATCTTCTCGAACGCGGCGTTGGTCGTGCGCGCGATAATCGACGCCAGCGTGGTCTTGCCGGTGCCGGGCGGGCCGTAGAATATGCAGCTGGTCAGCCGGTCGGCCTCTATCGCGCGCCTGAGCAGCCGGCCCGGCCCCACGATCTGGCTCTGCCCCAGGAACTCGTCGAGCGTGCGCGGGCGCATGCGATCGGCCAGCGGCGCGTTGCGGCGGGCACGGCCGGAGTCAGGCGCGTCCGGCCCGCCCGCGGCGCGCTCGGCCATCGTGAACAGATCTTCCATCGCAATCCCCTCTGTTTGCCTCATATTGGCCATTATAAACCATTTCGGCCAAAAATGGAAGGGGCGGCGCAAGGTGACAGGGCGGCCTCGCACTGGAAGGCGCCTCCAAAGCGCGCCTCCAAAATCCATTCAGTATGGGACGACTTCGGCTTTGCTCAAGCTCCAGTGGATTGCAATGGAAAGACGGTTTAAGCCGATGCCGGTTGCAGGATAAGGCCAGACGAGACAGCCGGGTGCAAGGCATAGGCATGGCGGCGGTATTGCAAGCAGAACATGCGGGCCCTGAGCTGCGGCTGTTGCCGCCAGGCAGCTCGCGACGACGCGGCGAATGCGCGCGACCAGCCGACGATAGTGCAAGCGCATGGCAGTCGCGTCCAGCCGACTCCCTGGGACGCGCCGCATGGGCCGACGCAGAACGGCTCCATGCGCACCGCCGATTGCGCTGCACTCCGTCCAATGTGCCCCCACTCGCAGCGCGCGCGACATGACCTCGATACGCGGCTGACCGCGCGATGCTTTAACGGTCTTATGCGCAGCATGCTGCAACGCGCGGCATGCGGGCCGTCCACTTGCGCGGCCCTGCGTCGCACGGCCGGCGTTGCCGAAAAATTGGATTTGAGGTATTGACAGTGAGTGCGCGATGTAGTATAATAAATCTCGCGTCAAGCAACGCGGTAGGACAATTTCATACTTCACGCTGTGGAGAAGTCGCCTAGCTTGGTCGAGGGCGCGCGACTGGAAATCGCGTAAACGTCAAAAGCGTTTCGAGAGTTCGAATCTCTCC
>CAWVGT010000016.1:0-3503 GCA_963928645.1 Candidatus Fimadaptatus sp. | reverse complement strand
CGAGTCTGGAGAGACCTCCGGCATACGGCGGTAATGGCTTTGTCAATGGTCTGGCCACCCGGGCATTTGTTTGGGCGGTGCTGTTTTCAGCTGAGAACTACTGCCCGTACTGCTTATGTATAGCGTCGGTTCTATCAGGAACATCCGGATAACTTTAAGCTGTGTCGTATTCATGCAAGCCTAGATGCCGGGCTATCCCGCGTCTCAAAGTGGTAGATGGACTGGGCCAGTCAACTGCCCGTTGACACGCGCACCGGCGCGCGGTACAATCGGTACATACGGGCGCTGACGCCCACTTTGCACGAGGTGAACATTCACATGGATCGCAACCAGTTAGTTGAACTCTACCGCGACGCCGACCTGACCTGCGCCAGGCTGTACTACCGCTCGCGCGGCGCGCGCATGTACGAGCGCACGCCGCTGCCGCCCCGCCCCGATGTGCGCGCACAGCTCAAGACCGAGCTCGCCGCCGCCCGCGCCGCCGTGGACGCGCTGCCCGCGCCCGAGCCCGTGTTCGCGCTGCTGCGCGGCCACATGCGCGACTTCCTGGACGGCGAGGCGCTGCGCATCAACAACTACTTTGGCCGCGCGGCGTCCGCGATAGGCGAGCTGTCCTGGAAGATAGAGCACTTTGCCGGCGTGGACAGCCGCCCCGACGCCGAAAAGGTCGACGTGCTGCGCGCGCAACTGGCCGCCGTGCCCGACATTGTCTCCGCCACGCGCGCGCTGCTGACTACCGCCACCGACGACGATCGGGCCGCGCTGACGTATGAGTGCGCGCAGGTCGGCGACAACTATGCTCACTACGCCGACAACGCCGCGCGCTACTTCCCGGGGCTGAGCGCCGCCGCCGCGGATGAGCTGGCCGACGCGATACGCCGTGCGCGCGCGCTGATACTCGAGCTCGCGCCGCAGCCCGCCTCCGGCCGCGCCCCGGCCGACGACGAGTCGCGCACCGCAAAGTTCGACGAGGCATACTACCGCCGCGTGCTGCACGACACGCTGGGCGTGGAGCTGGACGAGCTGCTCAGCTGGTACAGGGACGAGATAGCCCTCACCCGCGCCGCGGTGTTCGAGTCCGCCGCGCGCCTGCCCATAGCCGCGACCCCGCGCACCATGCCCGAGGTCAGCGCCGCGCTCAACCGGTACGCCGGGCCCTGCGACACGCCCGAGGCGATGCTGGAGCGCATGCGCGGCTACCTTAAACGCGCTCAGGCCGCGGCGCGCGACTGGGTGTGGTTCCCCGAGGAGGTCTGCCGACTGGAGCGCGTGCCGTACCCGCTGCGCGAGTCGTTCCCGTGGGGCGGCTATTCGGACGGCGACGGCGTGCTGCGCCCGATAACCGGCAAGGTGTTCCTGAACGACGGCAACTTCCGCGCCGTGACCGACGGCTGGCTCAAGATGCAGTCGATACACGAGTCATATCCCGGCCATCACATACAGTACGTGCGCAACGTCACCGACACGCTGCCCGAGACGCTCAAGCTCGGCGCCAAGCACATACCGCTGATTGAGGGCGTGGCGCATCGCAGCGAGCACGTGTTCGAATTCGTGTTCGACGAGGATCCGTTCTACCCGCTGTTCGTGGCGTACCGCCGGCATCACACCGCGGTGCGCATATTGAGCGACATAATGCTGCGCTACGAGGGCCGGCCGATCGCAGACTGCGTGAAGCTGTACATGGACGAGCTGGGCTTTGACCACGCCACCGCGCGCGGCCAGGTGCGCGCGCAGGAGCAGATGGAGGGCTACTTCACCTGCTACTACTACGGGCTGAAGAAGATAAGCGGCTTTGAGCGCGCCTCCGGGCTGGACGCGCGCGCGTTCACCGAGCTGCTATTCTCGTGCGGCAACGGCAGCATGGCCACGCTGGAGGGCTTCCTAAAGCTCGACGCGGCGCAGCGCGAGAGCTACCTAAACGAGTTTTGCAGCCGGCTCATGGAGCCGCGCGACGTGGCCCGGTACGGCCGCGCGGCGCGGGGCTGAGCCACATCAGGGCCGCACGCCGCGCACCACCATGGTCAGCGACACGCTCGCGTCCCACTGGCGCTCGCCCGCGTCGTACAGCGCCCGCCGCGCGGCGTACCGGCGCTCGAGCTGCGCCTCAAGCTCGCGCAGCTCGGACGCGCTGACCGCGCCGGGCGCCATGCGCTCAAGCGAGTGCAGCGCGTCCAGGCGCGTGCGGCGCTGCGCCTCGATGATGGCCCGGGCGCGCGCGGGCGGCGTCGCGGGATTGTCGGGCGTGAGGTTGATCGCCAGGTATGCCGTGGACACCTGCTCAAAGCCGTGCGCTTGCAGCGCTAGCGGCAGCTCGCGCTCGCTCATGGCATACCGCGCTATGCCGCACTCGCGCTCGAGCGCCTGGCGACGCGCCTCGACCCGCGCCCATACCTCCCGCTCGAGCGCGCTGTCGCCCGCGACGCACTCGGCCTCGACGCTCACGCCCCGCCGCGCCGACAGCACCAGGCAGACCCCGCCGCGCCTGAGCACCCGGCGCTGCTCGCCGAAGAACCGCGCCGGCTCGACGTGCTCCTGCACGGTGTTGGATATCGTCACGTCGAACTCGCCCTCGACAAACGGCAGCGCGGTCGCGTCGCCCTCCACAAAGCGCAGCCCCGGCGCGCGCCGCGCCGCGTACTCTATGAACGCCGAATCCCGATCGATGCCGGTGATCTCGGCCCCGGGATACCAGCGCGCCAGCGCCTGCGCCAATGCGCCCGGCCCGCATCCCACCTCGAGCACGCGCAGCCCGCGCCCGTCGCCGAGCCCGAACGCGTCGACGTACTGCTGGCGGTACTCGTCCGAAAACCTGAGCGCGCGCGTAAGGTAGAGCGTATCTATGCCCTGCACGCAATCCGACCAGATCGTATTCATGCGCCACCTCCCAGGCATGTGTTTTCGTATTATTTTATCACGCCCGCCTGCGGCGCACAACCGAGGATTGGCGACTGCGCGGTGCGGGCGCGGACGGCGCGCGTCTGCTCGCCCGGTAGCGAGCCTGGACATGCGGCTTCAGCGGGCGCAGCTCGCATGGCGCGCGTCCACTGGGCACGACATGCGGACTTGCCGCGTACGCGATCTGCGCTCATCGGCTCGCAAGGTCGCGGGCTTTCGGGACGGCACCGCAACGGTCGTCAGCGCGGCAACGCGCGTTCGTGCGTCGCTTATCGGGCCATACCGGCGTCAGGCGCCGAACCTTGCGCCGCCCGCGCACCCGTGAGCCGCATTAAAACGTACAATCGCCGCCGGCTGCACATGCGACGGCATGCCGCTGCCCCGCACACACTGCAGCGCGCCGCATCGCACGCCCTGCCGCTTCCCATTTGCTCAAGAAAATTCGCCAAAAGGTATTGACAAACCCGCTCACGATCTGTTATAATAAGCAAGCGCGCACGAGAGTGATGCGGGCCGCAAGTCATCCGGAGAGATGTCCGAGCGGTTTATGGAGCTAGTCTTGAAAACTAGTGATGCTTAACGGCACCGGGGGTTCGAATCCCTCTCTC
>CAWVGT010000015.1:0-7434 GCA_963928645.1 Candidatus Fimadaptatus sp. | reverse complement strand
ATAAGATCGGCCATATACTTCGCTGTATGTGGCGGATCTGTGCCGACGGGTTGAGCGCGCGGGCAGTGGGATATGACCGCCCGATGAGCGGTTTGGTTGTGGGGAATACCATCGTTGTGTGCTCGATCGTCCGATGCGGTTCATGCGTTGCGACCCGGCGTCTGCATAGATGTGGATGGGAATGGCGTGGATGGGCGATAAAACACCACGTTTGTGGAGGGCAAACGCCATGAACGCCCATGTGAAGGCTGACATGTGGCGGAAGCGCCCCGGAGCAGAGCGTGAACTGGGAGATTGATTTGCGGAATCGCCGGGCCGTGGCGCGATGTGCTGCCGGTGGGCGGCGTAAACCGACAAATGACAGCTGTGTGGAAGAAAGAGACTGCGACAAGCGGAATATCCTTGCACATGTGGAGGAAAGACGGTAAGATTGGCTGCAAACTTCGCTGGATGTGGCGGGTATACGCCAACGCGCTGGGCCTGCGGGCAGTTTGTGCAAGGTCATGGCATTTCGGGCGAACGCTCGGCGCGTCATGCCTGATGTGCAAAGCCGGGCAACTTTGCGATTGTGGATGCGATGAACTGACTACGACTGGATTATGCCATAGAGGTGGAGCGGGCAAGTTGATTAGATGCGCAATAAGCGCATATTGTGGTGGAATATGCTTAAATAAGCAGACTATACCAGCACAAAACCGACACCGTTCCGACAGCGCGGCGCGAGCCCGGCGGATAGCACAATTCGCTAGACACGCAAAAGGGGCTAAAGCGCGCGCAGCGAAGCATTAGCACAGGACAAATGTGGAACCGAAAGCGCGAATACATCGCCAGTATGCGCAAAAAGCGGCGTGGATCAACCGTGGCTGCACAGTGCCCCAAGCCGTCCCAAGCTGCGAAGTGTGGATGACAAGGGCCAGAACAACGTCGCGTAACCAGCAGATGTGGAGCCACATCGCCGCAGCCAGGGCCAAGCCGCACAAAATGTAGCGAAAACCCGAACCAGCCGCAGCCGCGCCTGCGCGGCGCACAGGCAGATGGAGGCCAGTATGGTAAAGACACTTGTAACGCCGCGCGGCGAGATCAGCCTGCCGGCGTTCTTTCCGGATGCGACCTACGGCACGGTGCGCGCCACGGGCATGGCGGCGCTGGAGTCGACCGGCACGCCGGGCGTGGTTATGAACACGTATCACCTGTACAACCGGCCGGGCGCGCGGCTGATAAAGTCGCTGGGCGGACTGCACCGGTTCACCGGCTGGCCGCGCGCGATACTGACCGACTCGGGCGGGTTCCAGCTGTTCTCGCTGATACGCGAGAACCCGGCGTATGGCGAGATACGCCGCAACGAGATAGTGTTCCGGCCCGAGCGCGGCAGCGACAAGCTGATATTCACGCCCGAAAAGTGCATGCAGGCGCAGCTCCAGTTCGGCTCGGACATACTGATGGCGCTGGACGTGTGCACGCACCCGGACGACCCGGCGCAGGCGCAGCGCGACTCGGTCGACGCCACGGTGCGCTGGGGCGAGCGCTGCCGGGCGGAGTTCGACCGGCTCACGAGGCGCATGGAGCGTAGGCCGCTGCTGTTTGGCATAGTGCAGGGCGGGGCCGACCCGGAGCTGCGCGCGCGTTGCGGCCGCGAGCTCGAGCAGATCGGGTTCGACGGCTACGGCTTTGGCGGCTGGCCGCTGGACGGCGAGGGCAACATGCGCTACGACATACTGCGCGCCGCCGCCGACGCGATGCCCGATGGCAAGGTCAAGTATGCTATGGGCCTTGGCCGGCCCGAGGAGATTGTGAAGCTGGTGGACATGGGCTATTCGCTGTTCGACTGCGTGATACCCACGCGCGAGGCGCGCCATCAGCGGCTGTACGCGTTCAGGCCGGGCATGGACTGTCCGGCGGGCGTGCGCGAGGCCAGGTTCTACGACTTCGTATACATACTCGACGACAAGCACTGCCGCGACGAGCGCCCGGTCGACGAGAGCTGCGACTGCGAGCTGTGCCGCAGGTATCCGCGCGCGTACCTGCATCACCTGTTCAAGATAGGCGATTCGCAGGCATACGAGCTGGCCACGACGCACAACCTGCGCTTCTACGCGCGGCTGATGGAGTTTTTAAGATGAGCGCAAGGCGACCGCAAAGCGCGGAGGACATAGCCGCGTCGATAATCAACAGCCCCAAGTACCGCGCGATAGCGCCCGACGCCGTTGGGCGCATAGTGGCCGAGGAGTGCGCGCGCGCCGGCGGCGACTGCGAAAAGCGCGCCCGCAACCGGCTGCACCAGATCGCCGACGCGTTCATGAACCAGGCGCAGCAGCGCGCGCTGTGGGCGCGGCTGGAGCAGCGCGACGTGATGGGCGCGCTGGCGCAGCACGCCTCGACGCGCGAGCGGCTGCCGGACGCGGACGGGTACCTGGCGCTGATAGCGCGCCACGCGCCCGAGGGCGGGCTGATCTGCGACGCGGCGTGCGGGCTGAACCCGCTGCTGCTGGGCGCGCGGGGCTACCGCGTGCTGGGCCTGGACATACAGCTGACCTGCGTGGACGCGATAAACGCATGGGCGCGCGCGGAGGGCTGGCCGGTCAGCGCGCAGGGCGCGGATCTGGTGGGGCGCGAGGCGCTGCCCGAGTGCGCCCTCACGCTGATGCTGAAGCTCTTGCCGGTGATGGACGCGCAGCGCGCGGGCGAGGGCATCCGGCTGCTGTGCGCGACGCGCTCACCGCGGGTGCTGGTGAGCTTCCCCACGCGCACGCTGGGCGGGCGCGGCGTGGGCATGGAGCGCAACTACAGCGAGCGCTTCGAAGGCGATCTGCCGGCGGAGTTCGGCATAGTGGAGCGCACCGTTATAGGCACCGAACTGTTCTATGCGCTCGAGCGGCGCGGGGATTGAGTTGCATCGGCGTTGCCGCGCGGGCGTGTGTGCTGTGCCGGCGCCGCAGCGCGGGTGACGGGACACTGAGCCGCGGTTGGACAGGGCAGCGTGTGCGCCGTGAACGCGGCAGTGACGCGCCAGAGCTGCGCATGCAAGGCTACGACCGCGCCGGATTCGGAGCAGCGATTCGCCGGTTTGATGAATATGCGATAAGAGACGGGCGGCGTTGATGCCGCAGCATGGGTGACGGGACACTGAGCTGCGGTTGGACAGGGCAGCGTGTGCGCCGTGAACGCGGCAGTGACGCGCCAGAGCTGCGCATGCAAGGCTAAGGCCGCGTCGGGCACGCGTTACGCGAATAGCGCGACGGCTATACCGCTTGCCGCATGTGCTGCGCCGCCGTAGACATGTCAATATCAGCGCGCGCGGCATGCGGGCGCGTCGTGCCGCTGCGGCCGTGCGCCGCCAATACCGGAAGGAAGTGTAAAATATGCCAAAGCTGTACGTGGTGGCCACGCCCATAGGCAACCTGGGCGACCTGACGCCCCGGATGCGCCAGGCGCTGGAGGACGCGGCGCTGATCGCCGCCGAGGACACCCGCGTCACGCACAAGCTGCTGAACGTGATCGGCATCAGCCGGCCCATGGTGTCCAACCACCAGCACAACGAGGAGGCGCGCGCGCCGCGCATAATCGAGCGGATGCTGAGAGAGGGTATCGACGTGGCGCTGACCTGCGACGCGGGCACGCCCGGCATATCCGATCCGGGCATGGAGCTGGTCGCGGCGGCGTGGGACGCGGGCATAGAGGTGGTGCCGGTCGCGGGGCCCAGCGCGGGCATTGTGGCGCTGTCGGCGGCGGGGTTCGACGCGCGCGAGTTCGCGTTTTACGGCTTCCTGCCGCGCGAGAAGGGCGAGCTGCGCCGCAAGCTGCGCGCGATCGCACAGGGGCCGCGCGTGGCGGTGATATACGAGTCGCCGCACAGGGTCGTGGAGCTGATGGAGTGCGTGGCTGCGGAGCTGCCGGGCGCGCGCGCGTGCGTGTGCTGCGACCTGACCAAGCGCTTCGAGCAGATAGAGCGCGGCGGCGCGTCCGAGGTGCTCGAGCGGCTGCGCGCCAATCCCAATGTCGAAAAGGGCGAGTACTGCATCGCGCTGGAGCTGCCCGCGCCCGAGCCGGAGCCCGCAGCCGCGCCTGCGCGCACGCCGCGCCACGTGCTGATAGACGCGGTGCTGGACGGCATGTCGATAAAGGACGCCGTAAAGCATGCGACCGCTCAGGGCGCAAGCCGCGCCGAGGCTTATGCGGCTGGGCTGGAGCTCAAGCGCTGGCTGGAGGCGCAGCTGGATGAGGAATGAGCTGAAGTCGCGCTGTGCGTTGCGAGCGGCATGCTGACGCGAGCTATGCTGCTGGCGCAGTTGATGAATGCAGCCGACGGCGGCGAGCAGGGCGCGGGCCGTGTGTCGCGCGGGCCGGCGGACTGGATCGGCGGCGAGTCATTAAGAGCAGGCAGTATTCAACTGCGATGGCATATAACCTTGACCTGCGATAGGTGAACATGGTCGACGGCGGCACTCAGGGCAGGGTTCACGTGGCGCGCGAGCTGGCGTGCAGTATCGAAGGCGAGCTGTAAAGAGCAGGCGGTATTCAGCTGTGATGGCATATAATCTTGACCTGCGATAGGTGAATATGTCCAACGGCGGCAAGCAGGGCGCGGTTCATGCGGCGCGCGGGCCGGCGGGCCGTATCGGCGGCGAGTCATAAAGAGAAGGCAGTATTCGTCCGGGACGGTGCAAGGCCTTAATAGTGATAGATGAACGCGGTCAACGGCGGCAAGCAGGGCTCGGTTCACATGGCGCGCGGGCCGGCGGGCCGTATCGGCGGCGAGGCATAAAGAGAAGGCGGTATTCGGCCGAGACGTTGCACAACCTTGATATGCAATAGCTGAACGCGGCCGACGGCAGTACGCAGTGCGCGGGCCATGTAGCGCGGGCCGGCGGGCAGGCATGACCGTGGGCCGTATGCCGCAGCTCACTCAGGCATACCGCGATGCGCAAAAAATAACACGCGCGCGCTTACGCCGGGCGTGCGCGGGTGGTATAATGCGAAATGCAAAATTGCACACGACAGTTCGAGATCCCATCCTGTCGTAAAACAAAACCAGGGGCCCGCAGATGAACGCACAGGCGCCCCGCCGGTGCGCTTTTTTTGCGGAGCAGTGAGGAGGAGTACCCGTGAAATTCTGGAGGAACCTTGACCAACATGCCAGAGTACTGTTCATAGTGCGCGCGGCGGTGATAGCCGCGCTGTACGCCGCGCTGACGCTGGCGCTGTATCCGATATCGTTCGGCGCGGTGCAGCTGCGCGTGTCCGAGGCGCTGACGCTGCTGCCGGTGTTCCTGCCCGAGGCGATACCGGGGCTGTTCGTGGGCTGCCTGCTGGCCAACATGATAGGCTCGGCTACGGTGTGGGACGTTGTGTTCGGCTCGCTGGCGACGCTGATCGCGGCGTTCATGACGTATATAACCCGCCGCAACCGCATAGTCGCGGCGATCTGGCCGGTGGCGTGCAATGGCGTGATAGTGGGCGCGGTGCTCTCGCTCACGGCGCAGCTGCCGGTCGCGCTGACGATGGGCCAGGTCGCGCTGGGCGAGCTCGCGGTGGTGTACACCGTGGGCATGGCGATGCTGGCGGCGCTGAACCGCGTGCCGGCCAAGTACCTGGGCACGCTGGCGCGCTGAGCGGCGCGATATCACAAACCAAATCGGGGAGCGCGGTGCGGCGGAGGCATCGCGCTCCTGTGCGCCTGGGCGGCATAGCCCGGCGCGGCGACCCGATGCCCGGGCGCCAGGTCATGCGGAGGTATGTGCATATGGTCATAATAGAAGGCGCGGTGTCCACGGAGCTTGATTTGCTTGAGGCATGGCTGCACCCGGCGCGCGAGGTGGCGCTGGGCGGCGGCTGGCGCGCGCTGATATGCGCGGTGGAGGGCGGCGAGGTCGCGCTGATAAACACCGGCGTGGGCGTGGCCAACGCGGCGGCGGCCACGGCGCTGGCGTGCGCGCAGCTCAGCCCGCGCGCGCTGATATCGCAGGGCACCGCGGGCGCGCACGACATAGCGCTGCACTCGGGCGATCTGGTGCTGGGCGACCGCATCGTGCGGCTGGGCGCGTACAGGAGCGCGCCGGCGGCGCGGGGCGTGCACCCGCTGAGCTGGCAGCCGCTGTCGCCGGACGGCGGCACGGGCGGCGCGGTGGCGCTGGCGAGCGACGCGCGGCTGATAGAGCTGGCGCGGGCGGCGGCCGCGGCGCGCGGGTTCAACGCGCCGGGCGGGCCGCGCGCCGTCGTGGGCGCGGTCGGCTCGGGCGACGTGTGGAACTGCGAGCGCGACATGATCGATTATCTGAATCGCACCTACGGCACGGCATGCGAGGAGATGGAGACGTACGCGGCGGCGCAGGCATGCGCGCGGTTCGGCGTGAGGTGCCTGTCGGTGCGCGCGATATCCAACAACGAGCGGCTGGGCGAGGCATACGACCCGACCACCGCGCGCGCGGCGCAGCAGATATCCGGCGACGTGGCGCTGGCGCTGCTGAGCGGGGCTCAGTGCGGCGCGGCGAACTGAATCCCGGGGCGGCCCGGCGCTGCCGCCGCGCACCCCGGTCTGTATGCGGCAAAGCGCATGCTGCGCAGGCTCAAGCGGCAATGCAAGCGCGCAGGGGGCGGGTGCTCCGCGCGCGCTCAGGCCGCTGATAATGCCGTGGATGCTGTAAGATTAAATTCACTTCAACTGCTCTTTGAACATATGAAAAGGCATATTGCAGGACTGCGTGACTCTGGCGTGTACCGGCCGGGCGTTTGCGATGCTTGAACGCGCCAGGTCGAACTGATTGTGCGCGGGTGCTCTGCCGATAATAGAATGCGCACAAGTAACAGGCATTCCATGCGTGCTCAGACCGCTGACAGGGCTGCGGATGCCGTAAAGTTCGATCTACCCAACCACTCTTTGAGCATATGAAAGAGCATATTGCAAGGCGACGCGACTTCGGCGTATTCGACGGGATGTTTACGGTATTTAACCGCGCCAGGTCGTACTGACAGCGCGCGGGTGCTCTGTCGATAATAGAATGCGCACAAGTAACAAGCATTCCGTGTGCGCTCAGACCGCTGACAAGGTAGCGGGTGCCATAAAGTGCGATCTATTCAACCGTGCTTTGAACATTGGCATATTGCGAGGTGGCGTGACTCTCGATTATGCGGCGGGTGTTTGAGGTGCTTGAGTGCGCCAAGTCGAACTGACAGCGCGCGGGTGCTCTGTCGGTAACAGAACGCGCACGAGCAGCAGGCACTCCGTGCGCGCTCAGAACGCGGACAAGCTATCGGATGCCGTAAAGCGAAATTCACTTAAGTTGCCTTTGAACATATGAAACAGCAAGTTGCAAGGCGGCGTGACCCTGGCATGTGCCCGGGCCCTAACGATGCGTGACAGCGCCAGGCCGAACTGGCAGCGCGCAGCCGCTCTTCCGAGAACAAAACGCGCGCATGGGGCAGATGCTCCATGCGCGC
>CAWVGT010000014.1:0-3213 GCA_963928645.1 Candidatus Fimadaptatus sp. | reverse complement strand
CGACTCCCAGAAATCCCTTGTTTTCTACACTTTTCCAATATTCTATTCTTTGACTTTTGACATCAATACTACGCACTCAACATGCCCCGTCCAGGGAAACATATCCACCCCAACAACGCGCCCAACACCCCATCCATCGCGCCGCAAATACCCGACATCGCGCGCCAGCGTCGCCGGGTTGCACGACACATATACTATCCGCTGCAGCGTGCGCCGGCTCAGTTCGCTCAGCGCTGCCAATAGCTCCGCATCGCAGCCCTTGCGCGGCGGATCCACTATCGCCACATCCGGGCACAGGCCCTGTTCGGCCAGCTTCGGCAACTCGCGCTCGCAGCGTCCGCAGATGAAGCGCGCATGCTCCAGGCCGTTTAGCTGCGCGTTGCGCCGCGCGTTGGCTATCGCCTCGGGCACACTCTCTATGCCTATCAGCTGACTGTGCGCTGCGTTGCTGCGCTTTAGCAGCGTCAATCCGATCGTGCCCGCGCCGCAGTATGCGTCCAGCAGCGTGTCGCCGTCGCGTAGCGCTGCCAGCTCCTGCGCCAGCGCGTACAGTCGGTCGGTCATTTCGGGATTGATCTGGAAAAACGACGGCGCGCTCAGTTCAAAGCGACAGCCCAGTATCTCGTCGACATAGCTGTCCACTCCAAACAGGCGCACGAACTCGCGCCCCATGACTTCACCGCCCCGCCGATCGACCGCGCTCGTCAGCACGTTCAGCATCAGCGATACGCAGCCCATGGGTTCCAGCGCGCGCCACAGCGACTCGGCCTCGGGCAGGCGATGCCCGTTTGCCACCACTATCGCCATGAACTGACCCGCGCGGTTTTGCCTGAACACCACGTGCCTCACCAGCCCCCGGCGCGTGCGCGCGTCATAGGGCGGTATCGCGTGCGCGCGCAGCCAGTGTGCAAACGCTGTGCGCGCACGGTTGAGCTGCGGCGCTATCAGCGCGCAGCCGTGCGGCAGGTCTACCACGTCGTGGCTCTCGCCTCTATAGAAGCCCACGCGCGGCTGTTGAGCCGTGCCGCCCACCGGAAACTGCACCCGGTTGCGGTAGCCATACGGCCGCTCCATGCCGCATACGCTGCACGGCGCTGTCTCAACGCCGCCAATGCGCTTTAGGCAGTCGTCTATGTAGCGCGCCTTCTGCTCAAGCGTCGCCCAATAGCTCATGTGCATCAGCGCGCAGCCGCCGCATTCGCCAAACGCTGGGCACTCCGGCGCGCGCCGCTCCGGCGACGCCGCGAGCACCTCTATCACCTCGGCGCGCGCATACCTCGCCGCGCGCTTTACAATGCGCGCGCGCACGCGCTCGCCCGGCAGCGCGCCGGGCACGAACACCGCCATGCCGTCCAGCCGCGCGACGCCCTCCATGTCGGCGCCGCTACCGGTTATGTCCAGTATTACCTCATCCGCCATAATGCCTCACCGACGCCGCAGGGACGCATTTGAAATGCGTCCCCGCGCGCCCAACATGTTTTTCTCGGCCGCATTGCGCGGCCAATCCGCCTTACATCGAAAGTATCTCGCTGAGCCGTATCAACTCCGCGTCCAGCACGCGCCGCTGCCCCAGCACCTCGGCTATCGGCAGGTTGATCACGTGATTGTCGCGCACGCCCACCGCCTGGCCGCTCACGCCGTCGCGCAGCAGCTCCACGGCGCGCTTGCCCAGCATGCTGGCCAGATTTCTGTCCGAAACGGTCGGGCTGCCGCCGCGCTGCAGATAGCCCAGCACCGTAGCGCGCGTCTCCTGACCGGTCGCCACCTCGAGCACGCGTGCCAGCAGCTGGCTCGAAAACAGCTCGTCGGGCATCCGCGGCGGCAGGCTCGCGCCTGAGTTCGCAGCGAACTCGTCCAGGTCGAACGCGGCCATCGAGTCCCACGCGCCCTCAGCCACCACGATTATACTGGTCATCTTGCCCTTGTCTATCGAGGCGATTATCTTGTTTACGACCGAGTCGATCGACCATGGGCGTTCGGGCACCAGTATGCTCTCCGCGCCGCACGCCAGCCCCGAGCGCAGCGCCAGGTCGCCGCAGTTGCGGCCCATCACCTCGACTATGCTTATCCGGTCGTGCGACATCGAGGTCTCGCGTATTCGGTTTATGTTTTCGCAGACCGTGTTGAGCGCCGTATCAAATCCTATCGTCAGGTCGGAATACGGCAGATCGTTGTCTATCGTGGCGGGTATGCCCACCGCCGGGAAGCCCAGCTCGTTTAGCCGGCCCGCGCCCGCGAATGTGCCGTCACCGCCTATGCAGATCAGGCCTTCGACATTTAGCTGGCGCAGGTTGTGTATCGCGCGGCGCTGGTTTTCGACCTTTAAGAACTCCTCGCAGCGCGCAGTCTTGAGGAACGTGCCGCCGCGATGGATTATATCTCCGACCTTGCGCAGGTCGAGTTCCTCAAAGTCGTCCGTCGCATTGGGGCTGTATCTGAGCAGGCCGTTATAGCCGCGCTTGACGCCGACCACGCTCATGCCAAAGTACAACGCCGTCCTGACCACAGCGCGCACCGCCGCATTCATGCCCGGCGCGTCGCCGCCGCTGGTTAGTACCGCTATACGCTTCATATACCCACTCCGTTCGCTTGTAGTCAGCTCATAAAGCCGTGTTCTATAAGCAGATTGCGCGCTTCCTCGGATTCACTCTTGAGCACGAGTATCTCGTACAGGTTATCCTGCGCGGTCTTGTTGCGATATATCGGGTGCGTCTTTACGACCAGTCCCTCCCCGTCCAGCATCTCGGCGATGCGCTGCGCGCCCTCCTCGCTGCGGGCCAGATGTATCACCATCCAGACGGACTGACTTCCCTTCATCGCGCTACCCCCTCCGCATAAACAAGAGTGCATCCAGCTATATTGTACCATAATCGCGGCCGATTTGCGTGGCATAGATGCAAATTTCCACACTGAACATGTTAATTTTCGTTCAAATGCGGCAAAGCGCGCCGCCCTAAGCTCCGCTTGGGACGGCGCGCCCAGGCCGCTGACAAACCCCGCCGGCCGGACAGCCAGTTTTATCCTAAATAAATTTCAGAACATACTATTGATGATGTTGCAACATTAGTCTATTGCAAGCAGCATTCCTCCTTAATTCGCATGCTTTGCTGGCCACTGTTGCGGGTTTGGCTAGAGTGTGTTTCTAAAAGAATAAAATCGAGTAATCAGTGAGGAAATATACAAAAGAGACGGGAAAAACAGGGAGTGCAGTCG
>CAWVGT010000013.1:0-19370 GCA_963928645.1 Candidatus Fimadaptatus sp. | reverse complement strand
CGACTTAGCACGAGGCGGCAGTCACAAGAGCGCGCAGGTATAAGATGCACACTGGATGAGCGAAGAACGGATGAGCATGTCATGCACGCCGCTGCGCTGTGCAAGGCAGCAAACCGGCGAGACGACGGCTGACTTAGCGCACGGCGGCAGTCGCAAGAGCGTGCAGGTTTGAAGCGCAAATAGGATAAGCACAATGCAAACGCGCGCATCGCGCACCCCGCCGCGCCGCGTCAGACAACCATCCAATACGGCAACGTCCGGCTTAATGCCGAACAAGCATAGCAGGGAGGCGATCCAGAATGTGGGACAGAGGTGCAGCGCGATTCTGCGCGGGCGTACTGATAGGCGCGGCGGGCGTCGCGCCGGGAGTGAGCGGGTGCGTGGTGGCGCTGAGCCTGGGCG
Source organism: Candidatus Fimadaptatus sp. (assembly GCA_963928645.1). Taxonomy (GTDB): domain Bacteria; phylum Bacillota; class Clostridia; order Christensenellales; family Aristaeellaceae; genus Fimadaptatus. The sequence continues at coordinate 18,968 of CAWVGT010000013.1, read as the reverse complement.
TGTACCGGCCCGCGATAGACGCGCTGGCGCACTTTCGTCGCCGATCGCGCGCCTCGGCGGCGTATCTGGCGCCGCTGGTCACGGGCTGCGGCGTGGGCATGGCGGTGGCCGGGTATGCCGTGCTGGCGTTCATGGACATGTTCGCGGCCGAGGCCATGTATCTGTTCGCAGGGCTGGTGCTGGGGTCGCTGCCGGCGCTGGTGCGCGCGGGCGGGGGCTGGCGGCTCAGGCGCGCGCCTGTGATCGCCGCGGGCGCGGCGGCGTACTGGGCGCTGAGCCGGCTGCTGCCCGCCGCGCCGGAGCTGGCCGCGCTGGACGCGCCGGCGGCGCTGGGCTGCGGCGCGGTGCTGGCGCTGGGCACGGTGGTGCCCGGCGTCAGCTCGTCGTTCCTGCTGATGCGCTGCGGAATGTACCGTGCGTACCTGGGTGCGCTGGCGCAGGCGCGGCTGGACGAGGTCGCGCTGATCGGGCTGGGGTTTGTGTGCGTCGCGGCGGCGCTGGTGCGCCTGGTAAGCGCGGTCATGGCGCGCTATCCGGCGGCGGCGCAGCTGGCGATAGCCGGCTTTACGTTCATGTCGGTGCTGGATGCGCTGCCGCCGATCGGCACGGCGCTGTCGCCCACGGCGTGCCTGCTGCTGCTGCCGCTGGGCGCGGGCGCGGGGCTGCTGCTGCGCGGGCCGGAGCCGGACGCGGCCGGGGCGTGAGGACGGGATGCGCGCGGAAGCCGAGCGACGCGCGGCGGAGCCAGGTGCCCCGTGCGTTCAGGCTATTGACAAGCATGCCGCGCACTGTCCACTAGCCAAGCATACCGCAGCAACGGGCAAAACACGCAGAACGAAGCGGAACGCCGTTCATATCAGATCGGCTTTGCAGCATGGCCCATACGACGTTTGAAAAACGGTTGGAACAGAGCCCACTGTCCAGCTGCCAGAGTTTGTCATAGGTCTGGACGCGCGGCGGAGCCAGGTGCCCGCCGCGCGTTTTGCGCGCGTCCGGGAGCGCGATCTGCCGCGGCCGGCGCGCATAAATCCAGCACGAACCGGGCGGGCGCTGCATGATTATGAAGCGCCCGCCCACCCGATGTAACCGGATTTGTCTTGACATATCGTGGCGCAGGGTGGATAATTATATCCATAGAATCCGCAGACGGAGGGGCATATGGGCTTTAGGATTGCCAGCGTCGAGCGCGGCGGGCTGGGCGAGGAGCTGGGCCTGCGCCGCGGCGACGAGCTCATGATGATAAACGGCGAAAAGCTGATAGACCTGATAGACTACCAGCAGCTGATGAGCTGCGAGGAGCTGGTGCTGACGGTGCGCGACCGCGCCGGCGAGCTGACCGAGATAGAGTGCGAAAAGGACATGGACGAGCAGCTGGGCGTAGAGTTCGAGGACGACCTGCTGGGCCCGATGCGGCTGTGCGCCAACAGGTGCAGGTTCTGCTTTGTGGATCAGCTGCCGCGCGGCATGCGCGCCACGCTCTATGCAAAGGACGACGACTGGCGCATGTCGCTTATGATGGGCAACTACGTGACGCTGACCAACGTGTCCGACCGCGAGCTGGAGCGCATAGTCCGGCGCCACGCCAGCCCGCTGTACATATCGGTGCACGCCAGCGACGGCCCGACGCGCGCGTCGCTGATGGGCCAGCCGCGCGCGGCCCGGCTGATGGAGCAGCTGGCCAGGCTGCGCGCGGGCGGCATCAGCTTCCACGGGCAGGTGGTGCTGTGCCCGGGGCTCAACGACGGCGCGGTGCTCGAGCGCACCGTGCGCGACATGGCGGCGCTTTACCCGTGCTGCCTGACGCTGGCGCTGGTGCCGGTGGGGCTGACCGGGCATCGCGCGGGGCTGGATGGCCTAAGGCCGTACGACGCGCGCGGCGCGGCGCAGGTGCTGGACCAGGTCGCGGCCTGGCAGGCCGAGTTCCGGCGCACGCTGGGCACGGCGCTGGTGTTCGCGGCGGACGAGTTCTACGTGCTGGCCGGGCGCGACGTGCCGTCCGAGGACGAGTACGAGGACTATCCGCAGATAGACAACGGCGTGGGGCTGATACGGCTGCAGCGCGAGGGCTTTGAGCGCGCGTATCGCGAGTTCATATCGTCGGGGCGCGCGGCGCGGGCGCGGCGGGTAATGATAGTGACCGGCGAATCGGCGCGGGGCGAGCTGGAGCGGCTGACCGGCGCGCATCCGCTGCCGGGCGTGGACGTGCGCGTGCGCGCGGTCAAAAACGAGTTCTTTGGCGGCGGGGTTACGGTCGCGGGGCTGCTGACCGGCGGCGACATAGCGGCGCAGATAGGCCGCGCGGACGCGGACGAGGTGCTGATAACGCGCTCGATGCTGCGCGACGGCGGCGACATGCTGCTGGACGGCGTGAAGCTGGACGAGCTGGCGGCGCGGCTGGGCTGCCCGGTCACGCCGGTGTTCACCGACGGCGAGGAGTTGCTGCGGGCGCTTGCGGGGGAGGATGTAAATGGCTAAACCATTGATAGCGATAGTGGGCCGGCCCAACGTGGGCAAGTCGACGTTCTTTAATAAGATGGCGGGGCGGCGCATATCGATAGTTGAGGACACGCCGGGCGTGACGCGCGACCGCGTGTACGCCGACTGCGAGTGGCAAAACCGCGCCTTTACGCTGATAGACACCGGCGGCATAGACCCCAACAGCGACGACCCGCTGCTCCGGCAGATGCGCGCGCAGGCCGAGATGGCGATTGAGACCTGCGACGCGATACTGTTCTTCGTGGACGGCCGCCAGGGCCTGACCGACGACGACAAGGACGTGGCCACGCTGCTGCGCAAGAGCGCCAAGCCCATACTGGTCGTCGTAAACAAGATAGACTCGGTCGACGCCATGGACAACATGTACGAGTTCTACGAGCTGGGGCTGGGCGACCCGATCGCGATATCGTCGGTGAACCTGATGAACATAGGCGACCTGCTGGAGGAGCTGATGGGCATGCTGCCCGAGGCGGACGCCGACGAGCAGGACGACGAGCGCATCAAGATAGCGGTCGTGGGCCGGCCCAACGTGGGCAAGTCGTCGATAGTCAACCGCATACTGGGCCAGGAGCGGGTCATGGTGTCGGACATAGCGGGCACCACGCGCGACGCGATAGACACCGGCTTTGAGCGCGACGGGCGCAGCTTCGTGATAATCGACACCGCGGGCATACGCCGCAAGCGCGCGATAGAGGACGCCACCGTCGAGCGCTATTCGGTGATACGCTCGTTCGCGGCGATAGACCGGTGCGACGTGGCGCTGATAGTGATAGACGCGCAGGACGGCGTGACCGAGCAGGACACCAAGATAGCCGGCTACGTGCACGAGCAGGGCAAGGCCGCGCTGGTCGTCGTCAACAAGTGGGACCTGGTCGACAAGGACACCGGCACGCTCGAAAAGTACCGCCGTCAGGTGATAGAGGACTTGAAGTTCATGGACTACGCGCCGGTCGTGTTCGTGTCGGCGCTGACCGGGCAGCGGCTGCCCCGGCTTATGGAGGGCGTGGTCGCGGCGCACGACCAGGCCACGCGGCGCATAACCACCGGCCTGCTCAACGACGTGTTGGCCGACGCGATGGCCGCGCAGCAGCCCCCGTCGCAGTCGGGCCGGCGGCTCAAGATCTACTATGCCACCCAGCAGGGCGTAAAACCCCCGCTGTTCATAATGTTTGTAAACGACCAGACGCTGATGCACTACTCGTATGAGCGGTATCTTGAGAACTTCTTCCGCAAGTCGTTTGGATTTGAGGGCACGCCGATAAGGTTCATACTGCGCGAGCGCAAGAAGGAGGAGGGTTGACATGGCACTTTGGGTTATACTGGCGATAGCGATAGGCTACGCGCTGGGCAACGTGTCCACCGGCATAATAATCTCAAAGCTGGTCAACGGCATGGACATACGCAAGGCGGGCAGCGGCAACGCGGGCGCGACCAATGTGCTGCGCACGCTGGGCTGGCTGCCCAGCCTGCTGACGTTCCTGGGCGACGCGATAAAGGGCCTGCTGGCGGCGTTGATAGGGCTGTGGCTGGCGGGCCAGACCGGCGCGATGCTGGGCGGACTGGCGGCGATAGTGGGCCACAACTGGCCGGCGGCGTTCGGTTTCAAGGGCGGCAAGGGCATATCGACGTCGTTCGGCGTGATACTGGTGGTGCAGCCGGTGTGCGCGCTGGTGCTGCTGGCGGTCATGATAGTGGCGGTGTACCTTACGCATACCGTGTCGATAGGTGCGATAGCGGCGGCGCTGGCATACGTGGTGCTCAACCTGTTCATGACGCTTACCAGCAACCCGCCGATGTTCATATACTCGGTGGTGCTGGCGGCGCTGGCGCTGTTCCAGCACCGGGCGAACATGTCGCGGCTGATAAAGCACAGCGAGAACTCGCTGGACTTCTCGAAGATACAGCGCTGGAAGAAGAACTGACGGGCGGCGGACGGGCATGGCCGTGCGACCGCGGTGCCGCGCCGGCGAGCGCGGCGCGCGGCGCAGCGGGCCATGCCCGTTTGGCGATCCGGGGCCGGGCACTGCCGGAGCGCGAGCCGGCCGTGCGGGAGAGTGCATATGCGGCGCGAACGGATGCGGCGCGACGGGGCGCACGCGGAGCTCGAGCGCACGGCGCGGCTGCCGCGCGCGCTGGCGCCGGGACATAGCGGATTCACACCGGGCCTGAGCGGCGTATGGCTGCGCAGGCCGTTGGCGTTTGCGGCGCTGTGTCTGCTGGCGGGCGACGTGATGGGGCTGAGCGGGCAGATAGCGCTGCGCGCGTGGGCGGCGGGCGCGCTGATTGCGGGCGCGGCGGCGCTGGGACTGGCGCTGGCGGGGCGGCCGCGGGTGTGGCTGCTGCTGATGTGCGTGCTCATGCTGGGCGGGCTGGCCGGCGCGAGCGTCATGACCGCGCCCGAGCTGCCGCCCGAGGGCGAGTGCTACCTGAGCGGGCGCGTGGTGAGCGTCGACAAGGACGCGGCTGACAGACTGGTGCTGGACATAGACCGCGTGAATGTCGACGGCTCGAGCTATAAGGGCCGGCTGCGGCTGACGCTGTACCGCGCGGGCGCTTGGGACGAGCCGGACAAGGCGGCTGCGCCGGCGCCGCTTGAGCTGCCGGAGGAGTTTGCGATAGGCGCGAACGTGGCGCTGTTTGGCGAGGTCTACCTGCCGCAGGGCCAGCGCGGCGAGGGCGGGTTCGACTATCGCGCATACCTGATGCGGCGCGGCGTGTACGCGTGCGCGAGCGGCGAGCTGGCGGCGGCGCGGTTTGAGCCGACCGGCGAGCTGCGGCTGAGCGACTGGTGCTACCGGCTGCGCGCCGGGATACTGGCGCGGCTGGACGCGGCGCTGGGCGCGCAGGCGCCGCTGGCGCGCGGCATAATGCTGGGCGACAGCGACTCTATGCCGGATTCGCTCTACGACAGCTTCCAGCTCGCCGGGTTCAGCCACATACTGGCGGTGTCCGGCATGCACATGAGCTTTGTGATACTGCTGCTGAGCTGGGCGCTGGCGTTCGCGCCGGGCGGGCTGCGCGCGGCGGCGATAGGGCTGGCAGCGCTTGTGTACTGCGCGCTGACCGGGTTCACGCCGTCGGTGGTGCGCGCGGGCGTGATGGGCGTGGCGGCACTGGGCGCGCGGTGCATGGGGCTCAGATACGACGGGCCGTCGGCGCTGGCGCTGGCGGCGGTCGTGATACTTGCGATCTGGCCGGGCGCGGCGCTGGACACCGGGTTTGCGCTGTCGTTCATGGCGGTGCTGGCGATATACGCGTACTATCCGGCGCTGCGGGCGCTGCTGCCGCGGCCGGGCTGGGGCGGGCGCGAGCCGGGGCTGCGCGCGGGCGCGCTGCGGCTGGCGAGCGCGACTGTGGACTATGCGTGCAGCGGCGTGGCGCTGACGGCGAGCGTGATGCTGGGGCTGATGCCGCTGAGCAGCGCGTACTTTGGCCAGGTCAACGCGCTGAGCCTGCTAACTTCGCCGCTGGGCATAGCCTCGGGCATGGGCCTGCTGGGCCTGGGCTGGCTGACGGCGGCGCTGTACGGCTGGAGCGGGCCGGTGGGCGAGGCGGTCGCGGCGCTGGCGCGGGCGTGCGCGCTGGTCACGGAGCGCGTCGCGGGCTGGACGGCGGGCCTTGACTGGGGCATAGTGTACATGCGCGCCATCAGCCCGTGGTGGCTGGGCGCGTTTGCGGCGCTGATGCTGTGGGCATCCCGATTCCGGCCGCTGGCGCGGGCGTGGCGGTATGCGTGCGTGGGCGCGGCGCTGGCGCTGACGGTGGTGCTGCTGTTGCCGCCGCGCGCGGGCGAGGGGCTGGACTACGTGCTGGTCGACGTGGGCCAGGGCGACGGGCAGCTGTTCACCGACGGCGCGGCGGCGGTGGTGATAGACGTGGGCGTTGAGGACTCGGCGCTGGTCGACTACGTGCGGCGGCGCGGGCTGCGCGTGGAGGCGCTGATAATAACCCATCTGCACGACGACCACGCCGGCGCGCTGACAGAGCTGGCGCGCGTGGCGCGGGTGCGGCGGGTATACCTGCCCGAGGGCGCGGAGTCGGCCGCCGACCCGGCCGCGCTGGAACAGCTCGAGGCGCTCGTGGCGCGCGGCGTGGAGCTGGCGCGGCTGAGCGCGGGCGACGTGCTGGAGCCGATACCGGGGCTGGAGCTGACGGTGCTGCACCCGGCGGCGGGCGCGGCGTTCGACGATGCGAACGACTACTCGCTGGTCATGAGGTGCGAGTACGCGGGGCGGTCGCTGCTGCTGACCGGCGACCTGACGGCCGCGGGCGAGGACTTCGCGCCGGGCGAGTGCGACGTGCTCAAGGTCGCGCACCACGGCAGCGCAGGCTCTACGACGCTCGAGTTCCTGGCGGCGGCCAATCCGCGCCTGGCGCTGATATCGGCGTCGGCGCACAACTCGTACGGCCTGCCCAGCGCCGAGACGCTGGCGCGGCTGGAGTACATGGGCGCGCGGGTGCTCAGCACGGCCGAATGCGGCGACATAACCGTGCACATCGCGCCGGACGGCGACATGACGGCGCGGGGGTACCTGGCAGGCGCGGACTAGCGCGGCGCATGTTCGCGATGCCTGCGCCGCACAGCGACATGTGCGCGGCGTTCGGGCGGCGTTGAGCGCAGGCGCGCGCGGGCGGCAAGCGCGGCGCACCCGGACTTGACCCGCGCATGCGCGGCGCCATGGCGACCTGCGGACAGGGCGCACGAGGTCGCTCGCGCACAGCGCGTGCGCCGCGAATCAAATGACCCAGTACGCATGCGCCGGACGAGCGCGGCGCGGCGCCCGGCCAGACCGGCGGAGGATTGACTGATGAACCACACCGAGTTTTTCGAAAAGCTGAACGCGGGCTACATAGCGCGCGGCTACCTGTTCACCGGCGAGGAGAACTACGTAAAGCGCGAGGCGCTGCGCGCGCTGGAGCGCCGGCTGCTGCCCGAGGGGCTGGAGGCGCTCAACCAGAACGTGCTGGAGGGCCAGGTCGCCGACGACGTGATCGCCGCGTGCGAGACGCTGCCCATGATGGCCGAGCGGCGGCTGGTGGTCGTGCGCGACTTTGCGCCGCTGATGAGCGGGCAGAGCCGCGACGAGAAGGCCGAGAGCGAGCGGCTGAGCAAATACCTTGAGCGCCTGCCCGAGAGCGCGTGCCTGGTCATGTACATGCGCGGCGCGGCCGACGCGCGCAAGGCGCTGTACAAGGCGTTCGCGGCGAGCAAGTCGGCGCAGGTGGTGGAGTTTGGCGAGCTGAGCGAGCGCGAGCTGCACGCGTGGCTGAGCCGGCAGTTCAAGTCGTTGGGCAAGTCGATATCGCCCGACGTGGCGGCGCAGCTCAAGTTCCGCGCGGGCGCGTCGCTGACGCGGCTCAGCGGCGAGGTCGAGAAGCTGGCGGCGCACGCCGGCGAGCGCGATGAGATAACCGCCGAAGATCTGGAGATAGTGCCGCCGACGCTGGAGTGCACGGTGTTCCAGATGATAGACCGGCTGGTCGAGCGCAACGGCGCGCAGGCGTTTGGCATGCTGGGCGCGATGCGCGAGGCCGGCGACGACGACGTGCGCATACTGGCGATGATAACGCGCCAGATGCGGTTCATGGCGCAGATAAAGCTGATGCAGCGCCGCAAGGCGACCGACGACGAGATGGTCAAGGCGCTGGGCATAACGCCCTACGGCCTGCGCAACACGCGCCGGCAGCTGCGCGGGTTCACCGAGGAGCGGCTGCTGCGCGCATACAAGGACTGCGTGGACGCCGAGTTTGCGATAAAGAGCGGCGCGATGAGCGATAAGGAGGCGCTGGAGCGGCTGATACTGAGCTGGCTGAGCGCATAGTTCGCCGCGCCGGCACGCCCAGGGCCGCGGCCCCGGTCGGCGCGTGTGCGGCTTTGCAGGCGCGGAGCAATCGATCCGGCGGCAACCCATCGCGCTTTGGGCGTCGGGCGGCACTATCGCGTTGCCCGGCTCGAAGCGGCTCTCGTCGCGTTCAAACCCGGCGCGCGCGGGCGCTTCCTCGACGCGGCGCTTCGGCGCGTCCATATTGGTTCAGCCGGCGATGTCCGTAGCGACGCAGTACAGCCGCCGGCGCAATCGACCATATCAAAGCGCGCGGGCCCTCGTAGCCCTCGCCGCGCACGTCAAGCCAGCAGAACCCGGCGCCGTCCCAGCACATGTAATCCCCTGGCCAGACCGTGCGCGGCCTGCCCGGAATCCACCTGCCGAACGCTTCGATGTTCTCGTCGCCGAACGTACCGCGTCCCGACGGCGCCATGCGGCGGCACGGCAGCGCCATAATCCTGAATGCCTGCAACCCGCCGTTTAATGTGAATGATATGATGCCATGAGCTCGGCGAGCGCGCAACGATCCGGATAGATGTATGGCTTTTGCACAATGCGGCACGGGTATAATGTAGAATCATTTTGATTGACAAAACGCGCAAGGTTAATTACAATGTACAAAAACTGAGGATTCATTGCGCACAGATCAAAAACCGAGGGGGACGTAAAAATGCTGAGATATCTCATAGGCGTGGACATAGGCACCTCCGGCACCAAGAGCATAATCGCCGACGAGACCGGCAAGGTCGTCGCGTCAAAGACCGAGGAGTATCCGCTGTACACGCCGCGGCCGGGCTGGGCCGAGCAGCAGCCCGAGGACTGGTGGGAGGCCGTCGTAAAGTCGGTGCGCGCGATAGTCGCCAAGGCGCAGCTGCCCGCCGAGGCATATGTGGGCCTGAGCCTGTCGGGCCAGATGCACGGGCTGGTGCCGCTGGACAGGGACATGAACGTGATACGCCCGGCGATGCTGTGGTGCGACCAGCGCACCGATCGCCAGTGCGAGTGGATAACGCAGAAGGCCGGCGGACTCGACCGGCTGGTATCCCTGACCAACAACCGCATGCTGACCGGCTATACCGGCGGCAAGCTGCTGTGGCTGCGCGACGAGGAGCCGGCCAACTTCGAGCGCATGAAGCTGTTCCTCAACCCCAAGGACTACATACGGTTCAAGCTGACCGGCGAGATAGCGCTGGACGTGTCGGACGCGTCGGGCACGGGCTTTTTCAATGTGCGCGAGCGCCAGTGGAGCTGGGAGCTGATAGACATCGCGGGGCTGCCGCATTCGATATTCCCCGAGTGCATAGAGTCCACGGCGCTGGCCGGCCGCATAACCGCCGAGGTCGCGCAGCTGACCGGGCTGCCCCAGGGCCTGAACGTGTACGCCGGCGGCGGCGACGCGGTCATACAGACCACCGGCGCGGGCCTGGTGCGCCAGGGCGTGATAGGCGTGGTGATAGGCACCGCGGGCAACGTGTCGATGGGCCTGAACGGATATAAGGACAACCCCGGCGGCAAGCTGCAGGTGTTCTGCAACAACGAGCCCGGGCTGTGGCACGCGTTCGGGTGCACGCTGGCGGCGGGCGGTGCGTACCGCTGGTACCGCGACGCGCTGTGCGAGGCCGACATCGAAAGGGCCCGCGCGACCGGCCGCAACGTGTACGACATAATGGGCGAGGCCGCCGCGCAGTCCCGGCCGGGCGCCAACGGCGTGATATTCGCGCCGTACCTGTCGGGCGAGCGCTGCCCGTACCCGGACGCCAACGCGCGGGGCGCGTTCTTCGGGCTGACGCTGGGCTCCACGCGCGCCGACATCACCCGCTCGGTCATGGAGGGCGTGACCTACAGCCTCAAGCAGGTCATAGACATAGCCAACCAGCTCGACCCGTCGGTGCCCAACGAGAAGGTGTACACCTCGGGCGGCGGCGCGGCGTCGGCGCTGTGGCGGCAGATGCAGGCCGACATATTCAAGCTCCCGGTGTACACCATGTCGGCGGCGTCGGAGGGCGGCGCGTATGGCGCGGTGCTGGTCGCGGGCGTGGGCGCGGGCGTGTGGAAGAACCTGGACGAGGCGATAGGCGTGATACGCGTGGAGACCGAGACGCTGCCCAACCCGGCCAACTTCGCCGCGTATGAGGATGCGTATTCGGTGTACAGCGAGCTGTATCCCGCGCTCAAGCCGGTGTTTGACAGGGCCGCGGGCATCTGGAACTGACGGACATGAGCTGCGGCGCAGGGACGCGCCGCGCATGCGGCGGACGCGGGCTTGCGCGCCCGCCGGTCTTTTGCGCCGGCGCTCGCGGCGCCGGATGCAGTCACGCGAGGTGAGGGCAGATGGAGATAGCGCCGATAGCGCATATACGCACCGACTTCCCGACCAAGTTCGGCCTGCCGCGGCAGAGCGGGCTGGTCGAGGAGCTGCGCGGCGTGGTGGAGTTCGAGCCGGAGTACCGCCAGGCCGAGGCGGTGCGCGGGCTGGACGGGTTTTCGCATATTTGGCTGATATGGGGCTTTAGCCGGGCGGAGCGCGCGGGCTGGTCGGCCACGGTGCGGCCGCCGCGGCTGGGCGGCAACGTGCGCATGGGCGTGTTTGCGACGCGCTCGCCGTTCAGGCCCAACGGGCTGGGGCTGTCGTGCGTGCGGCTGGAGGCGGTGGAGCTGGACGCGCGGCGCGGGCCGCTGCTGCGCGTGGCCGGCATAGACATGCTGGACGGCACGCCGATATACGACGTGAAGCCGTATGTGCCGCTGGCCGACTGCCGCCCGGACGCGCGCGAGGGCTTTGCCGGGCGCACGCGCGGCCACGCGCTTGAGGTCGAGTTCCCGGAGGAACTGCTGGCGCTGATACCGCCGGACAAGCGCGCGGCGCTGATAGGCGCGCTGGCGCAGGACCCGCGCCCCGGCTACGAGGACGACCCGACGCGGCGCTACGGCGTGGAGTTCGCGGGGCTGGATGTGCGGTTTTACGTGGAGGGCGGCGCGCTCAGGGTATCCGAGGTGGAGCCGCTGGGCGGCGCGCACGCCGGCGGGCGGCGGCGCATAGACTGAATAAGCGCGCATGCCTGGGGACATGTGGGCCGCGGCGGCGCGCCGTGGCGCGCGCGGGGCAGCGGGTGGCATGAGCGCGCCCCCAGGCCGCGCCGGACATGAAAAAAGTGGCGGCCAATTGCTGCCAGGCGGCCTGTTCCCCTTGACTGGATGGCTAAAAGGGCCTATAATGATTGTATATTGCAAACAGCCGCGCTCAATACCAAGGGAGGCGAACAACCAATGAGTGACAGATTTGGCGAGACGATGCAGTTCAACGGTCGCAACGCCGATATACCGGATGCCAAAAGCATTATAATGAGCGTATACGCCGCGCTCAAGGCCAAGGGCTACGACCCGATAACCCAGATAGTGGGCTACATCATATCGGGCGACCCGACATATATAACCAGCTATAACAACGCGCGCTCGATGATAAAGCGGCTCGAGCGCGACGAGATACTCGAGGAGCTGGTGCGCTTCTATGTGCGCTCAAACGAAGGCAAGCGCTGAGATAGGCCGCGCGGTGCTGGGGCGCACCGGCATAGAGGTGTCGCGGCTGTGCTTTGGCGCGCTGACGCTGAGCCCGCTGCAGTGCGACCTGCCGCCCGAGCGCGGCGCGGAGCTGATACTGTATGCGCACTTACGCGGCGTCGACTTCGTCGATACAGCCGAATACTATCGCAATTACGCTCATATCAAGCCGGCTTTGGCGCGGGAACCCTCGATAAAGGTCGCCGCCAAGGCCTATTGTTATGACAAAAAGACCGCGCAGGCCTCGCTGGAGCGCGCGATGCGCGAGCTGGGCCGGAACTATATCGACATATTCGAGCTGCACGAGCAGGAGGACATACACACGCTGCGCGGCCACCGCGAGGCGCTGGACTACCTGAACGACTGCAAGGCGCGCGGGCTTATAGGCGCGGTGGGCGTGTCGACGCACCACGTGGAGTGCGTGCACGCGGCGGTGTATTTCGGCGGCGTGGACGTGATATTCCCGATAATCAACATCGACGGCCTGGGCATACAGGGCGGCACGCGCGAGGACATGGAGCGCGAGATAGCGCGCGCGGCGCAGGCGGGCGTGGGGCTGTACGCGATGAAGGCGCTGGGCGGCGGCCACCTGATAGCGCGGCGCGAGCAGGCGCTTGAGTACGTGCTGGGCCTGCCGGGCATAGCGTCGGTGGCCGTGGGCATGAAGAGCGAGGACGAGATCGACTGCAATGTGGCGCTGTTTGCGGGGCGCCGTCCGGCCGAGGATACGCTTGGGCGGCTGGCGCGCGAGCGCAGGCGCCTGATGATACACGACTGGTGCCAGGGCTGCGGGCGGTGCGTGGCGCGCTGCGGCCAGGGCGCGCTGAGCGTCGTCGACGGCCGTGCGCGGGTCGATGAAAACAGGTGCGTGCTGTGCGGGTACTGCGCGGGCGTGTGCCCCGAGTTCTGCATAAAGGTGTGCTGAACGCCGGCGGATGTTGGATTAAATCAACGCTGGCGCCATATGGGTTTCATAGTTTGCGAATACAATTACCATAAGCAAGGGGCGTTGGCGCGTGGAGGGCATCAGGCGCATACTGGCGCTGGACGTGGGCGAAAGGCGCATAGGGGTCGCGGTCAGCGATCCGCTGGGACTGACGGCGCAGAGCGTGGACACGATAAACCGCACCAGCCTGCGCGCGGACTTGAGCGCGATAGCGGCGCTGCTTGAGCGCTACGGCACCGACCGCATACTGGTGGGGCTGCCCAGCACGCTCTCGGGCCAGGAGGGCATGCAGGCGCGCATAACGCGCGAGTTCGCGGCCCATCTGACCGAGCAAGGCTGGCAGGTGCGGTTTTACGACGAGCGCATGACCACGGCGATAGCGCGGGGCGCGCTGATAGAGAGCGGCATGCGCCGCGACAGGCGCAAGCAGTACATAGATCGCGTGGCGGCGACGCTCATATTGCAGGGTTTCCTGGACAGCGGGGGCTGGAAGGACGCGCGATACAGATTCACAGGGAGCGAGGTATTTCGTATAATGGACGAAAAGTACGATGGCAACATGGAGTTTGACGGTGTGGTCGAGCTGGTCGACGAGGAAGGTCAGAACGTAAAGTTCGAGTTCCTGATGATGCTCGAGCACGAGGGCGGCAACTATCTGCTGCTGACGCCCGCCGAGGAGATAGACGGCGTCGACGAGGACGAGGTGGTCATACTGCGCGTCGACGAGGACGAGAACGGCGAGGACGTGTACGTGTCGGTCGACGACGAAAAGCTGCTGGAGACGCTGTTCGACAAGTATCTGAAGATGGTCGAGAGCGAGGAGGACGAGGACGACGGCGACGACGAATGACGCGCCGCATGTGTCGATTGTGCTGAGCGGCTCCCGGCTGCGCCTGTGCGCGGCGGGGGCCGCTTTTTCGTTTGGCGTGATCGCGCGGGCCATGGGGCGTGCCGGTTGGCACGCTGCAGAGCATGAACGCGCGCACGCGTGCGCGACAGAGCTTGAGCATTGACGCGGGCGCGCCCCTGACTGACGCCTGCGCCGCCGCGGTAACTGAGCGGTGTGCCGCCCCGCGCTGACCGGACGTGCGCGGCTGTCTGCCCGCGTGCGCGATTAAGCTGCTATGGCCGCTCTCCGTCCGGGCACACGTCCCAGCGCGGCGCGTAGGGCACCGGGCAGCGGTTCATGCGCTTGGCGGCGCGCACCTGCGCGTAGCACCCGCACAGCCGGCAGGTGTAGCGCATCAGGTGCTCGCACTCGGCGCAGATGCTCAGCCGGCGCTCGAACTCGGCGGGGCTGACGCGCATGTCGGCGGGCAGCTCGGATACGTACTCGTCCAGGTACTTTAGCAGCTCGCCCTCGGGCACGCCGCGCATGAGGCACCTGCGGCACAGTATCGCGCCGCCCTGATAGTCGTCGCTCACGGCGCGTCGCCTCCCGCGCTCTCAAACACCATGCGCATGGTTATGCCCTGGTTGTAGTTGCCAAACCCCCGGCCGTACAGCGACATGCCGCCGGAGTGGGCCGCGATCTCGGGCGCGCTGATGCGGTAGCGTATCTCGCTGCCCGAGACTATGTTCAGGTCGTCCAGCGTGTAGCTGCCTATGCGCACGCCGTCTATGAACGCGCCCTGGCGGTTTATGACCAGCGGCTTGAGCAGCCCGTACTGGTTGAGCCCGTACACCCACCAGTCGGGCGTGTACGCGCCGCGCTTGAGCCCGAAGTCGCCCGGGCTGGTCCAGTAGCCCAGCTCGACCCCGTTTATCGAAAAGTATATGTCGCTGGGCCAGTCCTCGTTGAAGCCCTTGGCCTCGCTGGCCAGCTCCTGGGTCAGCTGCAGCTCCACCAGGCGCTGGTTGGGCTGCATGTAGTTGGGCAGCCGGTACTCCAGATAGCCCGAGCGCAGCCACAGCAGCGCGGCGTACACCCGCTCCGGGTCGTCGAACACGCGCGGGTCGTCGAACTTGCCCAACCGGCGCTCCGCGGTCGCCACGCCACAGGTCGGGCGCGCCTCGTAGGCCACGTAGCTGCCTATCGGTATCTCGGCGTCGTAGGTGTTGCGGCGCTGCTGCTCGTAGAGCAGGTTGAGCATGAACCGGCTCTCGCGCAGGCGGCAGCGCTTCTGTATGCCGCGCTTGCCCGACACCGTCTCTATCGAGATCACGCCGGCCTCCTCCAGCAGGCGTATGTGCGCGGTCATCGCCGAGTTGGTCACGCCCATGCGCTCGGACAGCTCGTTCAGGTTCATGCCCTGCGCCTGGCCCAGCAGCTGCGCTATCTTCAGCCGCGCGGGGCTGGACAGCGCACGGCACAGCGTCATCAGCTGTTCGCTGTCGTTTACTTCAAACATTGGTTTTGCAAACGCTCCTGTCTTTGAGTTTCGGGTTTATTATATCATGCCCGCGCGCGCAGTTCAATGGTCGGTGGGGGCGCGCGGAAAACTTTGGCGCGCCGATTGACAAAACCCGCGTGCGATGCTATCATCATATATAAAATTAAGCGGATGGTTTAGCTGTCAAGCGATTCATACATTTATGGAGGCGGTAACATGAGGTACGTGGTTCAGCCCTACATAAAGCGCGCGCAGATACGCCCCGAGGTATACGGCAACTTCTCGGAGCACCTGGGCCGGTGCATATACGAGGGCGTGTACGTGGGCAAGGATTCGCCGATACCCAACGTAAACGGCATGCGGTGCGACGTGGTGGACGTGCTCAAGCGCATGAAACTGCCCGCGCTGAGGTGGCCGGGCGGGTGCTTTGCGGACACATACCACTGGATGGACGGCATAGGCCCGGTATCGCAGCGCAAGCGCATAGTCAACACCAACTGGGGCGGCGTGGTCGAGGACAACTCGTTCGGCACGCACGAGTTCATGGAGCTGTGCCGGCAGGTGGGCTGCGAGCCGTACATAAACGGCAACGTGGGCAGCGGCTCGGTGCGCGAGATGAGCGAGTGGATAGAGTACCTGACGTCGGACGGCGAGTCGCCTATGAGCGAGCTGCGGCGGCAAAACGGCCGGCAGGAGCCGTGGAAGGTCAAGTACTTCGGCGTGGGCAACGAGAGCTGGGGCTGCGGCGGCAATATGACCGCGGACTACTACGCCGACGAGTACCGCCGGTATCAGACCTACCTCAACAACTACGGCGACAACAAGCTCTATAAGATAGCGTGCGGCCCGGGCACCAGCCCCGAGCAGCCCAACTACGAGTGGACCGAGACGCTGATGCGCCGCGCGGGCCGCATGATGGACGGGCTGTCGCTGCACTACTACACGACGATAGGCACCGACTGGAACCACAAGGGCGCGGCGACCGGCTTCACCCAGGACGAATACTACGACACGATAGGCAAGTGCTACTTTATGGAGCAGCTGCTGACCGGGCACTCGGCGATAATGGACCGGTATGACCCGGAGCGGCGCGTGGGGCTGATAGTGGACGAGTGGGGCACCTGGTTCGACGTGGAGCCGGGCACCAACCCGGGCTTCCTGTACCAGCAGAACACCATGCGCGACGCGATGGTCGCGGGCGTGACGCTGAACTGCTTCAACAAGCACGCCGAGCGCGTGCACATGGCCAACATCGCGCAGCTGATAAACGTGCTGCAGGCGGTGGCGCTGACCGACGGCGAGCGGATGCTGCTGACGCCCACGTTCCACGTGTTCGAGATGTACGCGGTGCACCAGGGCGCGGAGCTGGTCGAGAGCCACATCGCCGACGAGACGCGCACCGCGCCCAACGGGTTTGCGCTGCCGGGCGTGTCGGAGTCGGCGTCGGTGGACGCGCAGGGGCGGTTGAACGTGACGCTGTGCAACACGGCGCTGGACGCGGCGCGGCCGATAGAGATGCTGCTGGACAGCAGCGCGCTGAAGCTGGCCGAGGGCCGGATACTGACCGGCGATATGGGCGACTACAACGACTTCGACGCGCCCGAGCGCGTGCGCAGCGACGAGTTCGACGCGGTGGCATACGAGATGACGCCCTCGGGCACCGAGGTGCGGTTTACGCTGCCGGCGTGCTCGGTGGTGCGGCTGACGTTTGAGGCGGACGATTGACGCTGTGAACGGCGGCGCGGCAAGCGCGGCAAACGTCCCGCTCCGCCGCACAATCTGAGCGCGTAATTGCGCCCGCGTGCGGCAAGTGGCAGATAAGCGTCAACTGCTCAGCGGAGCGGAAGAAACTACAGCCGGGCGGCGTGAAAGAGCGACGCCCGGCTGCGTGTATACAAATAATTGAGCATATGGCGAACGGAGGCGCAGCAAAGCGCGTCAAAGGGGCTACCCCGCCGCGCAGCTTGAGCGCAGCATAGCGCCCGCGCGCGGCAAGCAGCAGAAGAGCGTCAACTGCTCAGCGGAGCGGAAGAAACCACAGCCGGGCGGCGTGAAAGAGCGACGCCCGGCTGCGTGCATGCAAATGATTGAGCATACGGCGCACGGCTGCGCGGCACAGCGCGGCAAACGTCCAACTCTGCCGCGCAGCTTGAGCGCAGCATAACGCCCGCGCACGGCAAGCAGCAGAAGAGCGACAACTGCTCAACGGAGCGGAAGAAAACACAGCCGGGCGGCGTAAAAGAGCGACGATCGGCTGTGTGTATGCAAATGATCGAGCATACGGCGAACGGAGGCGCAGCAAAGCGCGTCAAAGGGGCTACCCCGCCGCGCAGCTTGAGCGCAGCATAGCGCCCGCGCACGGCAAGCAGCTGAAGAGCGTCAACTGCTCAATGGAGCGGAAGAAAACACAGCCGGGCGGCGTGAAAGAGCGACGCCCGGCTGTGTGTATGCAAATGATCGAGTATACGGCGAACGGAGGCGCAGCAAAGCGCGTCAAACGTCCCACCCCGCCGCGCAGCTTGAGCGCGGCATAGCGCCCGCGCGCGGCAAGCAGCAGAAGAGCGTCAACTGCTCAGCGGAGCGGAAGAAACCACAGCCGGGCGACGTGAAAGAGCGACGCCCGGCTGCGTGTATGCAAATGATTGAGCATATGGCGAACGGAGGCACAGCAAAGCGCGTCAAACGTCCCACCTCGCCGCGCAGCCAGAGCGCGACAAGCGCCAAATGCGCCGCGCCGCAACCCACCCATTCCACGCCATCCGTCATAACGGTAAATTAACTGTAAACAGCCTTGCAAAAACGCGCGCGCGAGGCTATAATCGACTCAATAGCTGTGATGGAGAGAGTACCGCCATGTCAGGCCCTGCAGAGAGGCGCGCCATGGGCTGCGAGCGCGCCGGGACGCTGCCGGGCGGGAAGTTCACTCCGGAGCTGGCGGGCTGAAGGCGCAGGCAGGTAGGCCCGTTCGGAGCCACGCCCGTTATGCGCGTGAGAGGTTAGGCGCGTCCGCGTCCGACAAATCTTTGGGTGGTACAGCGTGAGCAATGGCTCTCGCCCCTTTGCGTGGGGGCGAGGGCCTTTTTTATCGCGGCGGCCGCGTCCGCCCCGCGGTGTCGGACGGCATACGCCGGCAATAGTTTTGAAAGGATGGATGACAAAGTGCGCGAACAACTGGAAAACATACTGCGCGACGCGCTCGAGGCGCTAAAGGGCATCGACAGCAGCGCCGCACTGGAAGCGCTGCGCGTGCGCCTGCTGGGCAAGAAGGGCGAGCTGACCGCGATACTGCGCGGCATGGGCAAGCTCTCGCCCGAGGAGCGCCCCGCGATGGGCCAACTGGTCAACACCGTGCGCGGGCAGATAGAGTCCGCGCTGGACGAGCGCGCCGCCAGCATCGCCGCAGCCGAAAAGCAGGCCCGCCTGCGCGACGAGGCCATAGACGTCACGCTGCCCGGCCCCACGCGCCAGGTCGGCGCGCTGCACCCGATATCGCTGGCCGAAAACGCGCTGATCGACATATTCACCGGCATGGGCTTTGAGGTCGTGCAGGGCCCCGAGATAGAGCTGGATCACTTCAACTTCGAGCTGATGAACCTGCCCAAGAACCACCCCGCGCGCGACGCGCAGGACACGTTCTACATATCCGACAACGTGCTGCTGCGCACGCACACCTCGCCGGTGCAGGCGCGCATAATGACCACGCGCAAGCCGCCGATACGCATAGTGTGCCCGGGCCGCGTGTACCGCGCCGACGAGGCCGACGCGTCGCATTCGCCGGTGTTCCATCAGATGGAGGGCCTGGTCATAGAC
>CAWVGT010000012.1:0-11250 GCA_963928645.1 Candidatus Fimadaptatus sp. | reverse complement strand
CAGCGAGTGGATGATACCCAAGATCTGGCAGGTGCTGCTGGAGGCGCCCGAGGTATACGCGGCCACCGATCGCTTCATGGAGGCGGCCGACTGGGTCATAATGCAGCTGACCGGCAAGGAAGCGCGCAACAGCTGCACCGCGGGCTACAAGGCGATCTGGTCCAAGCGCGAGGGCTATCCGAGCAAGGAGTTCTTCAAGGCGCTCGACCCGCGGCTGGAGAACCTGGTCGAGGACAAGCTCAGCACCGACATATACCCGATAGGCTCCAAGGCGGGCGAGGTCACAGCCGAGGCGGCCCGGTGGTCGGGCCTGGCCGAGGGCACCGCGGTCGCGGTCGCCAACGTCGACGCGCACGTGTCGCTGCCGCCGACCGGGCTCACCGAAAAGGGCAAGATGCTTATGATAATGGGCACGTCGACCTGCGACATAATGCTGCACGACGAGGAGCTGATAGTGCCCGGCATGTGCGGCGTCGTCGAGGATGGCGTGATACCCGGGCTGATGGGCTACGAGGCCGGCCAGAGCTGCGTGGGTGACCACTTCAACTGGTTCGTCGACAACTGCGTGCCCGAGGACTACAAGCGTGAGGCCGACGCGCGCGGCATCAGCCTGCACGTGCTGCTGACCGAAAAGGCCAGCAAGTTCAAGCCCGGCGAGAGCGGACTGCTCGCGCTGGACTGGTGGAACGGCAACCGCAGCGTGCTGGTCGACACCAACCTCACCGGCATGATGCTGGGCATGACGCTGACGACCAAGCCCGAGGAGATGTACCGCGCGCTGGTCGAGGCCACGGCGTATGGCGCGCGCATGATAGTCGACACGTTCAACAAGAGCGGCGTCAGGATAGAGGAGATATACGCCTGCGGCGGCATAGCGCAGAAGAACGCGTTCATGATGCAGATTTACGCGGACGTGCTGGGCTATGAGATCCGCATAGCGCGTTCGGCCCAGGCGCCGGCGCTGGGCGCGGCGATGTTCGGCGCGGTGGCGGCGGGCGCGGCGCGCGGCGGCTACGACTCGATAGTCGACGCGGCCAGGCGCATGGGCGGCGTCAAGGACGTGGTGTATCGCCCGATACCCGAGAACCGGGCGGTGTACGAGAAGCTGTACGCCGAGTACGTAACGCTGCACGACTACTTCGGCCGCGGCGGCAACGACGTGATGAAGCGGCTCAAGGACATAAAGCGCGCGCAGTCCAAGTGACGCGCGGCGCATGACGACGCCGGGGCGCCGCCCGCCTGTGATAGCGGGCGGCGCGCTTTGCGCGTGCGCGAGCCGCATGTGGACGCGTGCCCGTGCGGCTGCGCACCAACTGCACACAAATGCCACAATATATATAGAAGAAACTCATTGCGCCCGCGCGCCGTCTGCGCCGGGCGCGTTTTTTTTACCAATTAAGCGCCTGGGGGCGTCATAATTGCGGCGCAAAGTGCATATACATATTGTGTCCGAAAATATCCGGGACAGGGGGGTGCGGGCGGCGAAAGGCACTCTGGCAAGGCGCGTCGCCGTGCCGGCCGTGGCGCTGGTGATCGCGGCGCTGGTGGCGCTGCGCGGCGACGTGGCGATATTCTCGTTCGCGGCGCAGTGGGACGCGCGCGCGCCGATAAGCCGCGTGCAGCGCGACGACGGCCGCATTGCGCTCACGTTCGATTCGGGCTGGGGCGAGGATCTGACGCAGCCGGTGCTGGCCGAGCTGGCCGCGCGTGGGCTGCGCGCCACATTCTTCCTGACCGGCTACTGGATCGACGAGCACCCCGCCAGCGCGCGCGCGATCGTCGAAGCCGGGCAGGAGCTGGGCGGGCACTCGGTCACGCACAGCCGCATGGTCGGCATGGACGAGGGCGCGCTGGACGCCGAGATAGCCGGCGTGAGCGCGCGCATATGGGAGCTGGCGGGCGGCATGCCGCGCTACTTCCGGCCGCCATATGGCGACTGGGATCTGCGGCTGCTCGCGCGGGTGCGGCAACAGGGCCAGATAGCCGTGACCTGGAGCGTGGACGCGCAGTCGCTGAGCCCGGCGAACCTGCGCGCGGCGCTGGACGGGGCGCGCAGCGGCGACATAGTGCTTATGGGACTGAGCGACGCGGCGCTTGAGGAGGAGCTGGGCGCGGCGCTGGACGCCATGCTGGAGCGGGGGCTCAGGCCCGGCACGGTGTCGGAGCTGATGGGGCAGGGCAAGCGGCTGGTGTGAGCGCGGGCCCGCGCCGGGGCACATACCGGGACTGGCTTGCGCCGGTCGAGAGCGGAACTTTGGCCGGGCGTAGGCGCCCGAGAATAGACATGCGGGGAACATAAGCGATGGCCCGCGATAGGAGGACTCAATATGGATCGGGATAACAATCATATAGTGCTATCGGGTGTGTTGGAGAATACGCCCGTGCCGGATCATCAGGTGATGGGCGAGATGTTCTACACGTGCATGCTCAAGGTGGACAGGCTGTCGGGCGTGCCGGACTACCTGCCGCTCACGGTGTCGGAGCGACTGCTGGACGCGCAGATAAAGCCCGGCACCGCGATATCGGTCGACGGCCAGGTGCGCACGTACAACCGCATGGTTGAGGGCGTGGGCCGGCTGGTGGTCACGGTGTTCGTACAGCACCTGGAGGTGGCCGAGCTGACCGAGAACCACAACCAGGTCGAGCTGCACGGCACGATATGCAAGCAACCGATCTTCAGGACCACGCCGTTTGGGCGCGAGATATGCGACATGATGCTGGCGGTGAACCGCTCGTTTGGCAAGAGCGACTACATACCCTCGATCACCTGGGGCCGCACGGCGCGGCACGTATCGCAGCTCAAGGTGGGCTGCAAGCTGCACATAAAGGGCCGGCTGCAGTCGCGCCAGTATGAAAAGCAGCTGCCCGACGGCACGACGCAGACGCGGCAGGTATATGAGATATCGGTATTCTGGCTGGAGGACGAGACCGCGCCCGCCGAGGAGACGGAGGCGCAGACGGTGTTGGACGAGGCGCAGTGAGCGCGAGCGCCCGGGCAGGGGGGCGCGATATTCGGGGGGCGAGCCGCAGGCGCGGGTCGCCTTTTCGCGTGCCAGCGA
This sequence comes from Candidatus Fimadaptatus sp., assembly GCA_963928645.1. Lineage (GTDB taxonomy): Bacteria > Bacillota > Clostridia > Christensenellales > Aristaeellaceae > Fimadaptatus. Next base: position 8,191 of record CAWVGT010000012.1, on the reverse strand, counting down.
TTGGCGGTACATTTGCAGTCTGAATATGCAGGCGTTGCCCGAGCGCCTGCTCGGCGCGCGCATACCACCGGCCATGGGCATCGGTGTGGCTGAGCGGAACCGCCCGCCGGCGCGCAGGCGGGCGGGCGGCGCTGCATTCATTGTTTGAAGTGGTACGCATTTACGAGCCGCGCACTCTGCGGGATCACATCGCTCAAAGGTATGGGAGCGACGTTGCCGAGCCGTCCGCGCGCCAACCTGCAAACTCCATCGCGTGCGCTGCGCCGACCGTGGATTCACAAGTCAAATCGATACACATTGACAAATCGCTTCCCCTGCGCATACATATCATCGTCCACAGGAACCGGCGCGACTTCGACGAGCCGTCCGCCCGCCAGCTCGCAGGTGCGGGCCGACGCCGCGTTGTCGGGCACGCAGGTTATGAACAGGTGATCCATGCCGTGCCGGCGCGCCAATTCAAACAGCAGCCGGCAGGCCTTCAGCGCGTAGCGGTGGCCCCGGTACGGCTCGTCCACGCCGTAGCCAATATTGCCGCCCACGTAGGTTCGGGCGTTGTGGCCTATGCGCAGGTCGCAGTTGCCTATCGGCGTGCCGTCGGGCAGGCAGATGTCGAACTTGTACGCGGGCACGAAGCCCTTTTCGGGGCGCGCCTCCGCGGTCTGGCTTAGCCGCAGGCGGATCTCGTCGGACTCTAGCTCGTGGACATCCAAAAACTCAAACATGGCGCTCGCTCCTCATGTCAGTTTTGCCGGCCGGGTGCGGCCATTAAAAGAGCGGCTGGCCGATCGGGCAAGCCGCTCCAAATACAGGTCGCAGTTCAATCGCTCTGGGTGACATAGGTGAGCGTGGTCTCGCCGAACGTCAGCGCGAGCTTCCACTCGCCAGCATGCCCGGCCAGCGCCGCGGGCACCTCGGCGTACGCCAGGAACCGCCCGCCGCCCAGCGGCAGCAGCGCCGAGCCGAACGCCGCGCCGCCGTCGCGCTCGCAGGTCAGCGTGCACTCGTAGCTGTAGCGCCCGTCCAGCGTCAGCGCGGCCGTGTAGTCCCAGGCTAGATCGGTCTGCGCCGCGGCCAGGCTCTGCAGCTCGCCCTCGAACACTATGAACATGTTGTCCGCGTCGCCGACGGCGATCGCGGTCGTGCCGTCGCCCTGGCTGGGCGCTATGCGCGCCGCGAAGCGGTACTCGTCCAGCCGCAGCCGCACCGCGCCCGCGACCTCGTAGGTCGCGCCCGCGTCGGCGGCGATCTCGCCCGTGCCGGCGTCGATTATCTCCTCCGCGCCGGTTGCGGGCGCATCCGAACCGATTAGCGCCGCGCTGCCCGATTCGAGCAGGCTGATCAGCAGCGCGTCGGCGCTGCCGGTGGGCACCAGGCCCAGCTCGCGCTGTGCGCGCGCGACCGCGGCGCGGGTCTGCGAGCTGAAGCTGGACGTCGGGTCGACGTACATATAGCCGGCATCGCACAGCAGCTGCTGCAGCTTGCGCACGTTGCTGGAGCTGTCGCCGGCCTTGATGAGGCCGCAGTCGTCCTTTATGTCGATCGATATGTCGAGCTCGGGCTCGAACTCGGTCGCGACATAGGCGCAGCGGAGCCCGGTCTCGCGCTCCCAGCGCGCGATCAGCGCGTCCGACTCCACGTCGCCCAGCTCGCGCCAGAGCGCCAGAGCGCGCGCTATGCAGTCCACCGACGCGGCCTGTATCTCCTCGCGCGCGTTTGAGTATTTGCCGTCAAGCTCGATCACCTTTTCATAGGCGCGCTTGGGGCCGTGCAGCACCACGCTGAACTCGTCGGCCCGGGTCAGCGCGTCCAGCATAGCCAGGCCGTCGGCGTCCAGCGGCGCGCGCATTAGCTCGGCGCGGTTGCCGTCCAGGTCGACCACCTCGCTGGTCACTTCAAAGTCGCAGCGCAGGCCGTCCAGTATCAGCGAGGCCGCGCTCGCGCCTATCTCGGTTCGGCCCACCATGTATATGTCAAGCTCGGGACGCGCGCTGGCCTCCAGCGCGTTGCCCGCCAGCGTCACGCACATGAACACCGTGCCCGACGAGTTGTAGCCGTCCACGTAGTCGTTGGCGATCGCGTCCAGCGCGGCGGCGGCCTCGTTGGGCGTCAGGCTCCATTCGCCGGTGCTCTCGTCGTGCGCGAACGCCTCGTATGCCGTGAAGGCGCCTATGTCGGCCGCGGTCGCGCCCGGCAGCGCCGCCTGCGCGCCGGCCGACCCGCCCGCCAGCGTCAGCGCCAGCGCGACCGTCAGGCACCTAAGTCCTCTGTTCATCGCTATCGCTTTCCTTTCAACTGATTTTGATAACTGCATTTTACATAACGCGCAGCGTTCTGTCAACCGTTTATTAAACATTGACGCAATTTGTGGGCCGATGGCGCGATTTGCGCGAGCCAATGTAAAACGTTTTGGGCTATTGGGGCGGTTTGGGTAAAGAATTGTCTTGTACGCTGCGGCGCATTGTGATAAAATATGTGGCAAAAGCCTAGACCATAAGGAGACAATGCCGATATGAAAGCCAAACGGGTGATAGCAGGCGCGCTGATACCGCTGGCGCTGGCCTGCCTGCCGGGCTGTTCGATGCTGCCGGAGGAGGAGGAATTTCGCTCCGCGCCGGTGATACGCGACTATCAGGAGGCCGAGTATTCGACGACCACGGTGAAGCGCGGCGACCTGGCGCTCACTCAATCGCTGTACTGCCGCTACGAACCGGTGCGGGAGGAGACGCTCTCGTTCGGGGTGGGCGGCGTGTACTATGAAGGCGTATATGTGCAAAAGGGCGACTACGTGACGGCCGGCACGCTGCTGGCCGAACTGCAGATGGGCAGCCTCAAGGACGAGATATCCGACTGCGAGGCTGAGCTGGAGCGGCTGGAGCTGGTGCGCGCGCAGACGGAGCGCATGCAGCAGCTCCAGCTTGCGCGCCATAAGGCGTACCTGGCCACGCTGGACGCGGCGCAGCGGGACGCGGCGCAGACGCTGGACGAGCTGCGCCGGGAGCTCGAGCAGCAGCTCGCGGTGCAGGACGACGCGATCTACGTACAGCAGCTGCGCCTGGCAGAACTCGAGCAGCAGCGCGACCAGCGCCAGATAGTGGCCGGCATGGACGGCACGGTGATGTACGTGCGCACCTATAACGACGGCGATACCTCCACCGAAAACGCGGCGTTCATACGGCTGTCGGACACCGAGTCGTCGATGTTCTCGGCCGAGACCGAATACTACGAGTACCTGCAGCCCGGCGATACGTTCGACATAACCTGCAGCAAGGTGGTCTACCCGGCGCAGGTGGTGACCGCCTCCGAGCTGGGCATAGCCGAACCCGAGCCCAACGGCGAGGAGCGCACGGTGTTCCTCAAGCTGCTCGAGCCGGCGGTCGACCTGGAGTCGGGCGACCGCGGCACGCTGACGCTGACGCTGGACACGCGCGAGGACGTGCTGTACGTGGACAGCAAGGCGATATCGACCGCCGACGGCAAGTCGTTCGTGTACTACATAGACGAGCAGGGCATGCGGCGCATGCAGGAGATAACGACCGGCCTTGAGACCGGCAAGCTCACCGAGATACTCTCGGGCCTGGACGAGGGCGACGAGATAATACTTTCGTAAACGGAGGACGCATATGAAAAGGCTGTTGACGGCGGTTATGGCGGCGCTGCTGGCGCTGATGCCGGCGGCGCTGGCCGAGGAGGCGGAGGCGCCCGAGCTGCTCGAGCCGGTCGGCGTAAAGCTCGACACCGCCGAGGTGGTGCGCCAGGATATATACGAGCTCAAGTACTACGACGCCACGGTTGCGCCCTATGTCGAGGAGCTCTCGTTCACGGTGGATGGCGAGATCGAGGAGCTCAACGCGCTGGTGGGCGACGTGGTGCGCGCGGGCGACGTGCTGGCCACGCTCAACCAGGACGAGCTGACCGAGCGCGCCGAGGAGCTCAGCGCGCAGATAGACTACCTGACGGCCGAGCTCGAGTTCGACGAGCGCGACGACCAGCTGGAGCTGAGCATCGCGCAGCTGGAGCTGGATCAGCTGCGCGCGGGCGTGGCCAGCGGCGAGGTCACGCAGCAGCAGGTCGAGCTCAAGGCCGCGGACGTGGACATACTCCGGCTGAGCCAGCAGCAGCAGCGCGAGCTGGCCGAGTTTGAGCTCGCCTCGCTGCAGCGCCAGCTCGACAGCGTGAGCGAGGAGCTGGGCAACAACCAGATAGTCGCGCCGTTTGACGGCCGGCTGGTGTACATGCAGGAGCTGCAGAAGGGCGATTCGATAAAGGCGTACGACGCGGTGTTCTTCATAGCCGACGATACGCGGCTGTACATAGACAGCGCGTATATAAGCGAATCCTCGCTCAGCGTGGCCAACGCGCTGTATGCGCGCGTGGGCGGCGTGGATTACGAGATCGTGCCGCAGGAGTTCGACTGGCGCGAATACGTGGCGATAGCGCTGGCCGGCGGCGAGCTGCGCACCGCGTTCGACTTTGCGGACGCCGCGGCGGGCGAGGCGGTCGAGAGCGGGCAATACGCCGCAGTGTTCATAAAGACCGGCCTGGTCGAGGACGCGCTGGTGATACCCGCCAACGCGCTGTATTCCGACAGCGAGGGCCGGTATGTGTACAAGATGTCCGGCGAGACGCGCGTGCGCACCGACGTAGAGGTCGGCCGGTCGACGACCACGCTGGTCGAGATAACCGAAGGGCTGGAGGAGGGCGACTTGGTTTATGTCAAGGAGTAAGCTGGGGCGCGCATGCGCGCTGGGTCTGGCGCTTGCGGCGCTGTGCGCGGGCGCGCGCGCCGACGACCTGATAGACGACACGCTGCTGGTGCCCGAATCGGCCAACTACGACACCGTGACTATAGCGTATGGCGACTACACCAAGGAGGTCACGGCCTCGGGCTATCAGGTGTTCGTGGTCGAGCAGAACCTGTCGATGGAGGAGGGCAGCGCGCGGCTGCGCGAGCTGAACGTGATACGCAACGGCAAGGTCAAGGCCGGCGACGTGATAGCCACCTACGAAAAGGAGGGCTCGCGCGCCGAGCTGGAGCGGCTGGAGCTGGCGCTCAAGCGCGCCGAGCAGAGCTTTGAGGACGGCAAGCGCGAGCGCATGGAGCAGATAGACGCGTATCGCGCGCAGCTGTCGGGCCAGACCGACAGCTATCAGGCGCAGCTGGGCCAGCTCGAGCTGCAACGCGCCCAGCTGGACTACGAGCGCTACGTGTTCGAGACCGAGCACAGCCTGCAGGAGCAGCGCGAGCAGATCGACGAGCTGACCGAGTTCTACGCCGATACCGAGCTGATAGCGCCGTTTGACGGCGTGGTCACCTGGATGACCACCAAGAGCGAGGGCGACACGATATACGCGGGCGAGACCATAGTCACGCTGCAGTCGCAGGAGCGCTACGTGATCGGCCTGGACAACTCGACCGGCAACTTCCGCTACGGCATGCGCGTGAGCGTGGGGCTGGGGCCGCGCAACAAGAAGGTGTACATCGACGGGCGCATAATCGCCGCGGCCAACGTGCTGCCCAGCGAGACGCAGATAAGCTACGCCCTGGTGGAGCTGTACGGCGAGGCCGAGGACGGGCTCAACAACATATCGATAACCGGCAACAGCGTCGAGCTGAACGACGTGCTGATGATACCGCGCACCGCGATCACGTTTGACGGCGGCAAGAGCTATGTGTCGATACTCGACGGCGACATGGTTCAAAACCGCATAATAGTGTCGGGTCACAACACGGCCGGCGACACCTGGGTGGTGCAGGGCCTGACCGAGGGCCAGCAGGTCATAATCGATTAACTGCAAAGGGGCGCGGGCATGTTTAAATTCGTATTTAACAAGATGCTCAACAAGAAGTGGATGGTGCTCAGCCTGCTGATAGGCAATATACTGCTGATATCGATAGCGTGCGTGAACCCGATGTACACCCAGGCCGTGCTGCAGCGCATGCTCACGCGCAACCTGTCCGACTACATGGAGGAGAACAACCGCTACCCGGGCACGATATCGCTGACCGCATCGCTGAGCGTGCGCGAAAACGCCGTGACCAACATGGACATGTTCGAAAACTCGCGCGACAACTATCACAACGTCGCGCAGTGGTACGGCGTGCCGGCGCGCCAGAGCGTTGAGTACTTCTACCTGGGCAACGTGACCGGGCTGTACGACCTGGTGCGCAACGAGAAGAAGGACTCGGTGGGCATGCAGCTGGGCGGCATGAGCGACCTGCCCGAACACGCCGAGCTGGTCGGCGGGCGCATGTACTCCGACTCGCTCGCCGACGACGGCGCGATAGAGGTCGTAGTCAGCCAGAGCGGCATGGTCAAGATGGACCTGCTGCTGGACGAGACGCTCACGCTCAAGAACATGACCGGCCCCGACGGCGAGCCGCTGCGTATCAAGGTCGTGGGCGTGTTCAAAAACAGCGCCTCGGACGACATATATTGGGTAAAGACCCCCTCGGCATACGTAAACACCGCGTTCATGAGCAAGGCGCTGTTCGATCAGCTGTTCATGGAGCGCACCGACACCGCGTATGCGGTTAACGCGCAGTGGTACGTGATGCTGGATTACGAGCAGATGCGCGGCGACTGCGCGCAGCAGATGTACGACCTGACGGTGCAGCTCGAGGAGGAGTTCGGCGAGCTGTACTCGTTCAGATACAGCACCAACTTCAAGTCGACGCTGGAGAGCTACCTGGTCAAGGCCAATCAGGTCGACATAACGCTGTGGGTGCTGCAGGTGCCGATACTGGTGCTGCTGTGCGCGTTCATATTCATGGTGTCGCGGCAGATGCTGCAGCTCGAACAGAACGAGATATCGATACTCAAGAGCCGCGGCGCGGCGCGGCGGCAGATAATCAGCGTGTACTTCGTGCAGTCGCTGGGCATATCGCTGATAAGCTTCATCGCGGCGCTGCCGCTGAGCGCGTGGCTGTGCCAGGTGCTGGGCTCGGCCAACGCGTTTCTGGAGTTCGTGCGGCGCAAGTCGCTCACGGTCGAGTTCACGCCCGAGGTGCTGCTGTTCGGCGCGGCGGCGGCGGTGTTCTCGATATGCGTGATGGTGTTCCCGGTGATGCGCTATGCCAACGTGTCGATAGTGGCGCACAAGCAGCGCAAGAGCCGGCGCTCGGATAAGCCGCTGTGGCAAAAGGTGTATCTGGACGTGGTGCTGCTGGGCGTGGCGGTGTACGGCTTGTATACGTTCAACAACCAAAAGGACCTGCTGGCGCAGCGCGTCATGGAGGGCGCGTCGCTGGATCCGCTGCTGTTTCTGTGCTCGTCGCTGTTCATAATCGGCGCGGGGCTGGTGGCGCTCAGGATCATACCCGCGATAGTGTGGGTGATATTCACGCTGTTCAAGCGCGCGTGGAGCCCGGCGCTGTACGCGTCGTTCCTGCGGGTGCTGCGCACGCGCTCGAGCCAGGGCTTCATAATGGTGTTTTTGATGCTCACGGTCGCGCTGGGCATATTCAACGCGCAGACCGCGCGCACCGTCAACACCAACGCCGAGGAACAGGTCATGTACATGACCGGCGCCGATCTGGTGATGCGCGAAAAGTGGCAGGACAACTCGCAGTCGATGGGCATGGACGGCACTACGACCACATCGAACGACGACGTGGTGTACATAGAGCCGGACTTCGGCAAGTACCTGAACATAGACGGCGTTGAGAGCGTGACGCGCGTGTACGCGGCCGACGACGGCACGGTGACGGCGGGCGGGGCCACGGTCAAGAACGTGCAGATAATGGGCATAAACACCAAGGAGTTCGGCGAGACGGCGTGGTTCAAGACCTCGCTGCTGACGCGGCACTGGTATGAGTACCTGAACGTGATGGCGCAGAACTCCAAGGCGGTGCTGGTGTCGAGCAACTTCCGCGACCTGCAGGGCATGAAGATAGGCGACGTGATAACCTACAAGCTGGGCAACGGCAAGTCGACGCGCGGCATAATCTACGGGTTTGTGGACTACTGGCCGACGTACGCGCCGGTCATAATGTCCAAGGGCAGCGACGGGCTGTACACCGAGACGCCCAACTACCTGGTCGTGGGCAACTTAAGCCAGATACAGGCGTCGTGCGGCGTGCTGCCGTATCAGATCTGGATGAAGATCGACGGCTCGACGCAGTTCATGTACGACTATATAGAACAAAAGGGCATCGAGATGACGTCGTTCACCGACACGACCGAGCTGCTGG
>CAWVGT010000011.1:0-6214 GCA_963928645.1 Candidatus Fimadaptatus sp. | reverse complement strand
GGATTCGCTTGCGTTGCCTGAGACGGCCGTCGTATTTGCGCATGACAGCTGCCGCACCGGCCGCTTCGCCGCGCCGCCGATTGCATGGGCCATTTCCCGCCAAATCGTGCAGATCGCCCGCCACACAGGCGTCCCACCGCTCATCATCGTCGGCTCGCGCCACAATCATGCTGTTTTCAGTTTTGATATGACGCACACGATCCACTTACGCACATCAATGCACAGTAGAGCAGCCGGTATGCTCCACATTAACGGAATCTGCCGGCCCCCGGCCGTTGACAAAGCCCTAACCGCCGGATGTTACAAGTTTCGCCGCGCTCGATTTGACTTATTCATATATCGCGTTATGCAAAACGGTGCCGCAACGTCGGATATATGGATGCAATATGCAGTTTTGGGCTGCGATTATCGCAATCAGAACCGAACCGTCTGTGTGTGAACAGCTCTGTCAACAAACTGAGCCGGCAGGCTCCACATAAGCGGCGCCTGCCGGCCCTGATTTGCTCTGATAACCGCGGTTCGCCCCGCGCGTCACTCCTTGGCGAATATGATCCGCCCGCAGTTGTCGCACTCGACCAGCTTGGCGCCCGAGCGTATGTCGCGCATCACCACCGACGGCAGCGACATGTTGCAGCCGCCGCACCGGTCGCCGTCCAGCAGCGCCATCGGCGGGAAGCAGTGCTTGCGGATCTCCTTGTAGCGCTTTATCAGCTCCGGATCTATGCCCTGCGCCTCCTTGTCGGCCGCGGCCTTGAGCGCGTCCAGCTTGCGCTTCTGCTGCTGGAACTTCTGGTCGTACTGGCCCTTGAGCTGGTCGAACTCGGCCTTGACCTTGGCGGCGCGCACGCGGATCTCGCGCTGCTGGCGGTCGCGCGTCTCGGCGTCCTTGCGCAGCTTCTGCAGCTCCTGCTCGTAGCGCGTCAGCAGGTCGCAGGTGCGCTGCAGCTGCTTGAGCCCCTCGCGCACGGTCTCTATGTCCTCGCTCGGGTTGTCGACAAAGCGCGCCTTCTGGTCGGCCAGCTGCGCCTCCAGCCGCTGCGCCTCGTCGCGCACCGCCTCCAGCCGGTCCGCCATTATGCTCACGTCGTTTTCGAGCTTCTTCATAGCGTTTTGCTGGTCTACCAGGAACGTGCGGTGCTTGAGCAGCTTTAGGCGGTCGGGGTCGTTGCGCATCTCGTTTTCATACTTGTCGACCTCCACGTCCACCTGCTGATACTTCCACAAAACCTCTAATTGCACTTGTATTTCCTCCTAATCAGCGTTGCATGTCGCGCCCGCCCGCGTCTCACATGAGCGGATGCACCCGGCTGACATAAACCTTCGCCTTATATTGTAGCGCATCCAGCCGCGTTTGTAAACCTCTGGCCAGATGAGATAACACAACCCTTTCAGTTTCAAAATGCCCCGCGCAGATCGCGCACAGCCCCAGCTGCCGCGCCAGTATTATCTCGCTGTGCTTGAGCTCGCCGGTTATGAACAGCTGTGCGCCGCAGCGCGCCGCGTCGATGAGCTCGCTGCCGCCCGCGCCCGAGCATAGCGCCGCCCGCTCTATCCGCGCCTCAGCCGGGCCGTAGTACAGCGCGCGCGCGTCCAGCGCCCGCTCTATGCGCCGCGCGATGTCCTCCAGCGTGCCGCTCAGCCCGCCCGCGCGCAAAAGCGGCGCCGGCGCCTCCGCGTCCACCAGCCCCACCGCCTCGGCCAGCGCGTCGTTTACGCCGCCCCGCGCCATGTCCAGGTTGGTGTGCGCCGCGATCAGGCTTGCGCCCGCGCGTATCAGCTCGCAGATCACGTGGCCCTCGGGCTCGTCGTCGCGCACATGCTTTATCGCGCGGAACATCAGCGGATGGTGCGCTATAATCAGCTGCGCGCCCAGCTTGCGCGCCTCGGCCACCACGCCCTCGGTCGCGTCCACGCACAGCAGCATGCGCTCCACGGCCGCGTCGGCCCGGCCCACCAGCAGCCCGGGGTTGTCCCAGTCCTCGGCCAGCTCGGGCGGGGCCAGCTCGTTCATTATGTTCATCAGGTCGCCTACCGTGGCCATGCAGCAATCTCCTCCCATATTCTGAGCCGGCGTTCGAGCTCTGCGGCGCGCGGATTGCCCGGCGCTATCGGGGCCATCGCCTTTTTCAGTATGCGCGCCTGGCGCTGAGCGTAGCGCGGCAACAGTGCGTGCCGCCGCCGGAGCAGCACCGGCCCCGCGAGCAGCTCGCGCTCAGTGGGCCGCGCCGCGCCGGCGTCGGGCCGCGCCTGGATTATCGAATACCACCAGCGCCCGTCGTATATCAGCTCCTCGTCGCTCACGGCGAACCCGTTGGCGTACAGCCAGGCGCGCACCCGGTCGGCGTCCACGTTGGGCTGCAGCGCCAGCGTCGCGCCGCGTATCACGTCCAGCCCGCGCTCGAGTATGCCCATCATGGTCTCGCCGCCCATGCCGGCTATCACGCACGCGTCCAGCGGCTCGCTCACGCGCTCCAGCCCGTCGCCGACCTCAAACCGCGCGCGCCCGGCCAGCGCGCCGCCCTCCAGCCGCCGCCGCGCCTTGTCCAGCGAGGGCGCGCTTATGTCGCATATGTACAGCCGCGCCACGCGCCCCGCGCTCAGCAGCCACTCGGACAGCAGGCCGTGATCCGCGCCAATGTCGGCGCACAGCCCGCACTCGGGCACCATGCGCGCCACGCCGCTCAGCCGCGCATCCAGCTCACGCGTCATCGGCCCCACCTCCGGGCGCGCGCTCCACGTCCACGAAGTAGTGCGGCGCGCGCCGGTACATCGCCGCGGCCACGTCCCACATCGCGGGCGCGTCCAGCAGCTGGCACTCGGCCGCACAGATCCGGCCCTCGTGCAGCGTGCCCGCGGGCATCAGCCCCAGCACGCGGCTGTAGCGCTGCGTCACGCCCTCAAAGCCGTGCGCGCGGCAGTTCATGCAGTACACCGTGCCGTCGAAGTCGGTCAGCTCGTACTCATAGCTGCCGGCGAACAGGTAGTCGGGCGGCGCGAGCTCCTCTATCGCGTGCATCGACGTATTGCAGTCCGCGCCGCAGCCCAGGAACAGCACCTGCCCGCCCAGCTCCATTACGCGCCGGAACGGCGAATGCGGGCCGCAGGGCGTGGTATCCTGCTGCTGGCCGCGCGTTATGCGCGCCGCGTCCGGCCCCAGCGCCGCGCACGAGTGCGTCGGGCAGAGCGAGCGCGCCTGCGCCCGGTTGGCCCGGAAGTACTCGGGTATCGCGCCCACGTTGCAGGGCGTGGTGCGCGCGTCGAACCGGCGCTGCGTCGGCTTCACGTACCGGTAGCTCAGCGCGGGCAGCACCAGCGTGCCGCCGTCCAGCGCCTCCATCAGCCCGTCGATCACGTCCGCCGGCGTCGCGCCCGGCTCGCGCAGCGACTTGAGCGACGAGTGCACCAGCAGCACCCCGCCCGGCTTCACGCCCAGCGCGCGCGCTGCTGTGGCTATGCGAATTGCTATATCGGTCATCGCGTCTCCTTCCCGGCCGCGCATCGCGATTTGCGCCGCGCGCGGCCCCACACATGCGTCTATATCAGCCGCCGCGCTATATGCGGCGGATCAGCTCCCACGCGCGCATCATCAGCGCCGCCGGTACGAGCTTGGCCACGGCGCGGTGCAGCGTGCACACCACGCCCGGCGTGGACACCGCGCGGCCCCTGAGCGCGTCGGCCAGCGCGCGCCGCGCCACCCGCGCCTGGCGCGACGCCAGCGGGAAGCCGCGTATGTACGCGCTGTCGCGGGTATCCTGCGCCACCGGTATGAACTCGGTATCCTTTATCCAGTACGGGCACACCGCGGTCACGCTTATGCCGCGCGGCCTGAGCTCCACGCGCAGCGCACGGCTGTACCGGTACAAAAATGCCTTGCTGGCCGCGTACACGTTCAGGTACTGAAACGGCTGGAACGCCGAAGTCGAGCAGACCTGCATTATGTGCGCGCCCGCGCTCATGTGCCCCAGCGCCACGCGCGTGACCGCGACCGCCGCGCGGCAGTTCAGGTCGATCATGTTCTCGCAGTCGGCGAGCGATATGTCGTCCCAGCGGCCTATCTTGCCAAAGCCGGCCGCGTTAATCAGCAGCCGCACGTCCGCGCCGCGCTCGCTCAGCAGCCGCTCCAGCTCGCGCGGCGCGGCCCGGTCGGTCAGGTCCAGCGCCAGCGCGCGCACCGGGGTCCTAAGCTGCGCGCGCAGCTGCTCCAGCCGCTCGGCGCGGCGGGCTATCGCCCATATCTCGTCGTACTGGCCGTCCACCAGCCGCGCGAACTGGGCGCCCAGGCCGCTCGACGCGCCGGTGATGATCGCTATATTCACACTCATACGCCTCCCGCGTGTGTGCGCTTTGCTTTTTGAAGTTGGCGCGCTTTTACTGCTCTTTGTGCTCGCCGTGTCCGTCGGCGTGCGCGCGGTGCGCTTCTTGCAAGGTAGCCGGCGCGCTTTCCCCCGCTGCATCCGCCGGCGTGCGCGCTGCGCACCAAGCGGCCAGCGCGCTTTCGTCGCTCCTTCATCCTCGCTGCATCCGCCAGCATTCGCGCCTCGCACAAAGCAACCGACTCGCATTCGCCGCCCCACATCCCCACGGCAACCGCCATCCCGCGCGCATCCTCCGCCCGGCGACTTAAAAGGCCGCCGCGCAGTCAGCAGCGCACGGCGGCCTTTACTACGGACGGCCCACAGCGCCGCCCGTCACAGGAAGTCCTTGAGCTTCTTGGAGCGCGAGGGGTGGCGGATCTTGCGCAGCGCCTTGGCCTCTATCTGGCGTATGCGCTCGCGGGTGACCTTGAACTCCTTGCCGACCTCCTCGAGCGTGCGCGCGCGGCCGTCGTCCAGGCCGAAGCGCAGCCTGAGCACCTTCTCCTCGCGCGGCGTGAGCGTGGACAGCACGCCCATCAGCTGCTCGCGCAGCAGCGTGAACGCGGCGGCCTCGGCGGGCGCGGGCGCCTCGTCGTCGGGTATGAAGTCGCCCAGGTGGGAGTCCTCCTCCTCGCCTATAGGCGTCTCCAGCGACACCGGCTCCTGCGCTATCTTGATTATCTCGCGCACCTTCTCCTCGGATATGCCCATTTCGGCGGCAATCTCCTCGGGTTGGGGCTCGCGGCCGTACTCCTGCAACAGCTGCCGCGACACACGGATGAGTTTGTTTATAGTCTCGACCATGTGCACGGGTATGCGTATCGTGCGCGCCTGATCGGCTATCGCGCGGGTTATCGCCTGGCGTATCCACCAGGTCGCATACGTTGAGAACTTGTAGCCTTTTCGATAGTCGAACTTTTCCACAGCCTTTATCAGGCCCAGATTGCCCTCCTGTATCAGATCCAGGAACAGCATGCCGCGCCCCACGTACCGCTTGGCGATCGACACCACCAGACGCAGGTTAGCCTCGGCGAGTTTGCGCTTGGCCTCCTCGTCGCCCTGCTCCATGCGCTTGGCCAGTTCGATCTCTTCGTCGGCGGTCAGCAGCGGCACCTTACCTATTTCCTTTAGGTACATGCGCACCGGGTCATCGGTGGATATGCCCTCGGGCACGCTCAGGTCGAGGTCGTCGACTATGTTCTGGTCCTCGGGCAGCGCCTCGGGCTCGGGCAGTTCTATTTCAGAGACCACGTCCACACCCAATGTATCCAACATGTCCAGTATTTTGTCGAGCTGATCCGGCTCGAGTTCCACGCCCTCCAGCTGGTCGGCAACTTCCTTGAGCGTCAGCGTGCCCTTTGTCTTGCCGGACTCGACGAGTTCGTCAACTTTGCCCTGAGGCTTAACTTCATTAGTGTTGCTCAATCAGTCCACTCCTTTCGGCCAGACCTGATCATAGTCTTTTCGCGGGTGAGCCTGGTCAGGTGAGCCAGCAGATCGCCGCGCGCCTCGCCCTGAGCATCGCCCAGGCGCGATTTGATCCCGTCTATCTGTTCTTCGAGTCGTTTTACGCGGATCTTCTCCACGCAGTCGGCGGCCATCTGTCCGGCCAGCTCAGGGCTGATCGGCACCGCCTGTTGAAATATCCCGGCCGCCCGGTCGCGCTGGTCAGCGTCCAGCTCGTCCAGTATGGCCGAGGGGCTCTTGCCGCCGATAAGCCATTTGGCTATCGTGCGGTTGAGTTCATCTGAAAAGTCATCCTCGCGCATGAGCCGCGCCGGACACAGGCCCTGCGCATACAGCATCAGCAGCAGCTTTTCGGCCTTGACATGTTCGGGTTCGAACTGGTCATGTGCGAT
>CAWVGT010000010.1:0-6428 GCA_963928645.1 Candidatus Fimadaptatus sp. | reverse complement strand
CTCGACGTCCATGTACTCCTCGCCGCACATCACGTCGGTGTCCAGCAGCCGCGCGATATCCGAGATCTTCATTGGCATCATCCTTTTATTGCGCCCTAAGCCGACGCCGCGGGCTGAATAAGCAGATTCATGAATTCGACATGCCTCTGCATCAGGTCTATTACATTATACTTGATTTTCCCCGAAAAATCCATAGCGGATTCTATCGATTGCTGCCTAAGCGCGTCGCAGGCGTCGCATACCGCGCTCAGTTCGCTTGTGAGCCCGCCGGTCAGCGCGTGCATGCGGCCGTCCAGCAGCGCCTCGAGCTGGGCGCGCGCGGCGCGGGCGGGCTGCGCGATCGAGTCGAGCCCGGCGCGCGCCTGCTCGGGCGAGATGTCGCCGCGGTCGAGCGCGAGCGCCTGCGCGCCCAGCGCGTCTATGGCCTGGGCCGCGAGCGGCAGCGCGGCCTCTATCGCGTCCGCGAGCGCGGGCTCGGCGGTCACGCGCAGCTCGATGCGCGGCGCGGATACCCCGTAGACGTATGCCTCTATGTTCTGCGCGGCCAGGTTCTGGCAGACCTTGTCGGCGTCCTCGCGCGAGGTGTACGCGGCGCCTATCGCGCGGCTGCGGGTGTCGGTCAGCACGTAGCCCGCGGCGCCGCGCGCGGTCAGGCTGTTTGTGAGTTCGCGCGCGTCGGCGTCGTTGTCGAACGCGCCGAACTGTATCGCGTAGAACCGGTATTCGTCCAGCGCGAGCATGCGCGTCTCGCGCTCGGGCGGCTGAGTCGGCGCGGCCGTCTCGCCGGGCAGGCCCACGCGCGTCAGGCCCGCCGCGTATGCGCACGCCACCAGCGCCGCCAGCGCCAGCGCGATGCGCACGCCGCGCGCGCGGCGCCGGCGTATGTATCTGCTCATGTCCGTCCCTCCACAGGCTGGTTTTGTTGGTTAAGCATATGCGGTGGGCGCGGGTTTATTGCCGGCTGCCCGGCGCCGGGCGGCGGGGCGCGGCAACGGGGCCCGGCGGCGCATATCGGGTGGGTCGGGCCGCGCGGGATTGCGGGGCGGCGGGCCGCGGCTCATGGGCCCGGCGATTCAGGCGGGCGCTGGTCTGCGCGGGAAAGCGGCTTGTGAGCTTGGCGGTTCCGGCGGGCCGCGTTGGTTGCGCGGGAAAGCGGCTCGCCAGGCCGCGGCTCATGGGCCCGGCAATTCAGGCGGGCGCGCCGGTCTGCGCGGGAAAGCGGCTTGCGAGCTTGGCGGTTCCGGCGGGCCGCGTTGGTTGCGCGGGAAAGCGGCCCGCCAGGCCGCGGCATGAGCGCCCGGCAATTCCGGCCGGCCGTGCCGGGCTGCGCGTCGGCGGGCTGTCCGGGCCTGCGCGCAATGCGGCGCGGCTGTGAAATTTTGCCGAGCGCGCCGGGCGGGCGCGCGGCCGCTTTAAACTTTGCCGCACATGTGGTATCATATGTAAAACGGCATGGAGGAAGCGACAGATGAAATATCATATAGATACCATACCCGTGTGGGACGCATATAAGCGCGGCGGCGAGTGCACGCTGTGCGACATCGCCGAGCACAACGAGCAGGAGTACCTGGACGTGTTCATGGGCGCGTCGGTGATGGAGCCGTCGCGGCGGGTCGAGGTCAACGAGCGCGGGTTCTGCCAGCGGCACCTGAGCCTGATGTTCGGCAACGGCAACCGGCTGGGGCTGGCGCTGATGGCGCATACCCACCTCAAGGAGACGATGGGCAAGCTGAGCGCGATAGGCGCCGCGGCGGTAGAATGCGCCGCCGGCGAGAGCAAGAAGCCCGCGCCGGCGCGGCTGCTGGGCCGCGCGACCAAGTCCAGCCCGCAGCTAAAGGGCATAGACGCGCAGGCGCATCTGGCGGCGCAGACCGCGCAGAGCTGCCTGTTCTGCGACAAGCTCAACGAGACGATGGAGCGGTATGTGCACACGCTTGTATACATGTGGAAGCACGAGACCGAGTTCAAGCGCGCGTTCGGCGAGTCCAAGGGGCTGTGCCTGAGCCACTACGCGCAGGTGATGGCGGCCGCGCCCGAGCAGCTGTCGGGCGCGGAGCTGGAGCAGTTCATGCGCGCGCTGACCGACGTGCAGCAGCGCAACCTCGAGCGCATCGAAAAGGAGCTGGAGTGGTTCACGCTCAAGTTCGACTACCGCAACGCCGACAAGCCCTGGGGCAACAGCCAGGACGCGGTGGAGCGCACGCTGCGCAAGCTGCGCGGTTACGCTGCGGTGCCGCCGCAGCGCGAGCAGGACTGACCGCGTCCGCGCATGAAAGGTGATTGAACAGATGCAGATAAAGAGGGTAACGCTGATATACTTCAGCCCGACCGGCGGCACGCTGGGCGCGGCGCGGCTGGTGGCGGGCGAGTTCCGCGCGCCGGTGGACGAGATCGACATAACCGACGCGCGCGAACCGTGGGCGCGCGCGTTCGGGCCGGACGAGCTGGTGGTGGCGGCGGCGCCGTGCTACGGCGGGCGGGTGCCCGCGCCGGCGGCGCAGCGGCTGACGCACTTCTCGGGCCGGGGCACGCCGGCGGTGGCGGTGGTGGCGTTCGGCAACCGCGCGTATGACGACGCGCTGCGCGAGCTGGGCGACATTTTGACCGGCAACGGCTTTATACCTGTGGCGGGCGCGGCGATAGTGACCGAGCACTCGCTGGCGCGCCAGCTCAGCGCGGGCCGGCCCGACGACGTCGACCGCGCCGAGCTGCGCGCGTTTGCGATGAAGGCGCGCGTGAAGCTGGGCGGGCTGGCGCGCGCCGAGCAGGGCCGGGTGACTCTGGGCGACGAGGCGCCGTATCGCCAGTTCGGCGGGCTGCCGGTGCATCCTGCCGCGGGGCGCGAGTGCACGGCGTGCGGCATCTGCGCGCGGGCGTGTCCGGCGGGCGCGATAGACCCGGTCAATCCGGCGCGGCCCGACGCGGCGCTGTGCATGACCTGCATGCGGTGCGTGCAGATGTGCCCGCGGGGCGCTCGCTCGCTGCCGCGGCCGGCGGCCATGGCCATAGCGCTCAAGCTCAAGGGCGCGTGCGCGGCGCGCAAGCCCAACGCGCTGGTGATGTAGACGGCCTGAGCGGGCCGGGGCGACCCTGACCGGCCCTCGCGCCGCGAACGGAGCCGCGGCCGGAAGGTGCGCTGCTTTCAGAACCGGCCGTGGATCTGCGCGTGGGCGGCGGTTGAGGCCCTCGCGCTGCGCGATGGCTGCTCTGCCGATATACGGCATATAACGGGCCGGCCGGGGCATGCCCCCTGACCAGCCCGCCAGACCGCTGACAATGCCCTGACTATCGCATGCCGCGAGTTTCTCCAAACGCGATTCGACTTGCGTGTGCATTGAATTGTGCGAAATGATGCTGTGCCGTTGGCTTTATGAGCGCAAAGTGCAGAATCAAGCCATATCCATTGCAACCTGCACTGAGCTGCCTGTTAGTGAACTGCTTTGTCAATACAGTGACGGGCCGGCCGGGGCATGCCCCTGACCGGCCCGTTGTATGCGTCCCGCCCGCGTCAGCTTATCACCGGCAGCGCGGGCTTGTCGGGCATCCGCTCCAGCAGCACGCCGCCCTCCTTGAGTATCTCCAGCGCGAAGTCGTCCGGGTAGCCCTCGCAGTAGACCACGCGCTGTATGCCCGAGTTGACTATCAGCTTTGCGCAGGTCACGCACGGCTGGTGCGTGCAGTACAGCGTCGCGCCGTCTATCGATATGCCCAGCTTGGCGGCCTGGATTATCGCGTTCTGTTCGGCGTGCACCGCGTAGCACAGCTCCTGGCGCTGGCCCGAGGGTATGTTCAGGTTGCGCCTGAGGCACTCGCCCCGCTCCCGGCACGGCGTCACGCCCGCCGGCGCGCCGTTGTAGCCGGTCGTCATCACCCGCTTGTTCTTCACTATCACCGCGCCTATCTTGCGATTGGGCTGAAAGCAGCTCGCCCAGGTCGATACCAGATATGCCATCTGCATAAATCTGTCGTCCCATTTATCCATATACTTGCCCCCATAGCGATTTGCTCCGGCACCTGCCGGATGTTTCCATTTATAAATTGTACCATCGCCGCGCGCGCTTGTCAATCGCCTGGGATGTTTATGTAAGATTTGCGTTATGATTCGCCCCTTATGGCAAAAACAGACGCATTAAAGCGTATGAGCAAAAAAATCAAAGCACGCATGATATGATATCAAAAATCGCCGGATTGAAGGCGGGATACGCCGGTTACGGCTGCGGGCGGGCATTGCTAGAAATCCGCTTTTTGGATAAACTATCAATGCAATCGGTTAGCACTCACTGCTCGAGAGTGCTAACAAAAATGATGAAGTTGAATTCTCTGAGGAGGTTGGATTATGAACATCAAGCCTTTGGGCGACCGCGTGGTAATCAAGAATGTGGAAGCGGAAGAGACCACCCGCAGCGGCATAGTGCTGCCGGGTTCGGCCAAGGAAAAGCCGCAGATGGCCGAGGTCATAGCGGTGGGCCCTGGCGGCAACGTCGACGGCAAGGAAGTTACTATGCAGGTAAAGCCGGGCGACAAGGTCATCTACTCCAAGTACGCGGGCAACGAGATAAAGCTCGACGGCAAGGAACTGATTATCGTGCGCCAGAGCGACATACTGGGCATAGTGGAATAAAATAACAATAAAAGGGATTTCGGGAGGCAAATATTATGGCTAAGCAGATACAGTATGGCGAGGAAGCGCGCCGCTCGCTGGAGCGCGGCATAAATGCGCTGGCCGACACCGTTAAGATAACCCTGGGCCCCAAGGGCCGCAATGTAGTGCTGGACAAGAAGTATGGCAGCCCGCTGATCACCAACGACGGCGTTACGATCGCCAAGGACATAGAGCTGGAAGACGCGTTTGAGAACATGGGCGCGCAGCTGGTCAAGGAAGTCGCGACCAAGACCAACGACGTGGCCGGCGACGGCACCACGACCGCGACGCTGCTGGCGCAGGCGATGATCCGCGAGGGCCTCAAGAACGTGGCCGCGGGCGCCAACCCGATGGTCATCCGCCGCGGCATCGAGAAGGCCACCGACGTGGCCGTCGATCAGCTCAAGGAGCTGTCCAAGCCCGTCAGCGGCTCCAAGGCGATAGCTCAGATAGCGTCGATATCGGCGTCCGATGAGACGATCGGCCAGCTGATCTCCGACGCCATGGACAAGGTCGGCAACGACGGCGTCATCACCGTCGAGGAGTCCAAGACGATGAAGACCGAGCTGTCGCTGGTCGAGGGCATGCAGTTTGACCGCGGCTACGCCTCGGCGTACATGGTCACCGATACCGAGAAGATGGAAGCGCTGCTGGACGATCCGCTGATACTGATAACCGACAAGAAGATCTCCAACATACAGGAGATACTGCCGGTGCTGGAGCAGGTCGTGCAGTCGGGCAAGAAGCTGCTGATAATCGCCGAGGACGTCGAGGGCGAGGCGCTGACGACGCTGGTCGTCAACAAGCTGCGCGGCACGTTCACCTGCGTGGCGGTCAAGGCTCCGGGCTTTGGCGACCGCCGCAAGGCCATGCTGCAGGATATCGCCGTGCTGACCGGCGGCCAGGTCATATCGGATGAGCTGGGCATCGACATGAAGGACGTCACGATAGACATGCTGGGCCAGGCCCGCACCGTCAAGGTCGACAAGGAGAACACCACGATAGTCGACGGCGCCGGCGATCCCAACGAGATCAAGGCCCGCGTGGCGTCGATACGCGCCCAGATCGAGGAGACCACCAGCGACTACGACAAGGAGAAGCTCCAGGAGCGCCTGGCCAAGCTGGCCGGCGGCGTGGCGGTCATCCATGTCGGCGCCGCGACCGAGATAGAGATGAAGGAGCGCAAGCTGCGCATAGAGGACGCGCTGGCCGCGACCCGCGCCGCGGTGCAGGAAGGCATCGTACCCGGCGGCGGCACCAGCTACATATTCACGCTGCCGGCGCTCAGGACGCTGTGCGAGCAGACCCAGGGCGACGAGCGCACCGGCGTGCAGATAGTGCTGCGCGCGCTGGAGGAGCCGGTTCGCCAGATAGCCATCAACGCGGGCGTCGAGGGCTCGGTGGTCGTGGAGACCATAAAGAGCAGCGGCAAGACCGGCTGGGGCTATGACGCGGCCAAGGACGAGTACACCGACATGGAGG
The DNA here is from genome assembly GCA_963928645.1 of Candidatus Fimadaptatus sp. Lineage (GTDB taxonomy): Bacteria > Bacillota > Clostridia > Christensenellales > Aristaeellaceae > Fimadaptatus. The sequence continues at coordinate 304 of CAWVGT010000010.1, read as the reverse complement.
AGAGCGGCATAATCGACCCGACCAAGGTCGCCCGTTCGGCGCTGCAGAACGCGGCGTCGGTTGCGGCGAGCGTGCTGACGACCGAGTCGCTGGTCGCCGACCTGCCCGAGAAGAACCCGCCGGCGGCCCCCGCGGCCAACCCCGGCATGGGCGGCATGTATTAAGAGGCAACTGAATAGCGGATATGCCGCGCGCGGTTCATACGAGCCGCGCGCGGCGCTTTAATGCCTTTAGGCAGTTGAGCGAAGCGAAACAGGCAACCACCCGCTATGCGGGTGGGCAACAAAAAGTTATACAAAAAAGT
>CAWVGT010000009.1:0-5605 GCA_963928645.1 Candidatus Fimadaptatus sp. | reverse complement strand
TACTGAGATAACCAAGCTGCATCATCGCCTGCAGACGACCTTCATCTACGTTACCCATGACCAGACCGAGGCTATGACGATGGGCTCCCGCATAGTCGTCATGAAGGATGGCTTCATCCAGCAGGTCGATACTCCTCAGAACCTGTACGACTATCCGGGCAACCAGTTCGTGGCCGGCTTCATAGGCAGCCCGCAGATGAACTTCTTCACCGTAAAGCTGACCAAGACCGGCGACGGCGTGTACGCGATGTTCGGCAACAACAAGATCAAGATCCCCGCCGGCAAGCTGCAGAAGTTTGTGTCCGATAGCTACATCGGCAAGGAAGTGTACATGGGCATCCGTCCCGAGAACATCCATGACGACGCGGCGTTCATAAGCAACTCGCCCGACAGCGTCATAGACGTCGATGTCGAAGTCGTCGAGCTGATGGGCTCCGAGACCTACCTGTACCTCAAGACCACCGGCAAGGACGGCAACATCGTCGCCCGCGTCGACCCGCGCTCTGTGTCCCGCACCGGCGACAAGATCAAGGTCGCGTTCGACGTCAACCGCCTGCACTTCTTCGACAAGGACACCGAGGCCACCATACTGACCCGCTGATCCGAGTTGAACTAAAACAAATATTGTCGCGGCCCGGGGCTTGTGCTCCGGGCCGCGTTTTGCGTCCGTAGGGCGCGCTTTTTGCGCGCGGTGAATGGCGCTTAACTAAAACTCAAACCAGAATTCAGCGTCGCATGATATAATAAACCACGTATTTAGAGTAAAATTATGTTGTGTTGATGTACCGGTGTTCGCTCGGACGCGCCCGGCACGGCTGACAATGTGCGCCCGCTCTTGCGCGGCGGAAGGAGTTTAAAGTGTTTCTGGATAAGCGATTGTTCACGCAGATAAGCCAGGTGCTTTCAAGGATATCATTGCCGGTCACGGTGATGGATGAAACCGGGCGCGTGCTGCTGCCCGACGATCTCGACCGGGTGCTGCCGCTGCCGCAGCACGGCCTGGACGTGCCCGGGCAGCCGCTGACGATGGGCCAGTATGTGCTGGTGCGCACCGATTCAAACCCCGTGCTGGTGCTCAGCGTGCAGGGTCAGGGGCAGGCCGCCGTGGACTGCGCCACGCTCGCCGGCGCGCTGATATCGGCGATAAGCCGCAACATGGTGCCCCACGCCGACCGCGAGGACGCGCTGCGCAGCATACTGCGCGAGGAGATAGAGGGCGCCGAGCTCGAGTCGCTCGCCCAGGAGTACCATATGGACCTGGACAAGACCCGCAGCGTGATAACGATGCACCTGGTGAACGTAGACGCCGAGACGATACAGCAGGTGCTCAGCGACGCGATGCAGTGGCTGGGCAACGACATGATGGTCGAGATGGACCGGCATACGCTGGTGCTGATAAAGACCATGGACGAGCTTCACTCGTTTGAGGACATGGAGCAGTTCGCGCTCGCGGTGCAGAACACGCTGATGAGCGAGACCAACTACCACGCGCTGATCGGCCTGGGCGATCCCAAAAAGAGCCTGGGCCAGCTCGGCGAGTCGTTCCGCGAGAGCCGCCGCGCGATAGACGTGGGCCGCGTGTACGCGCCCGAGGACGGCGTGTATGTGTACCGCCGGCTGCTGCTGGAGCGCTTCCTGGCCGACGTGCCGCGCGATATGGGGCTGCGCTACAACGCGATGATGTTCAACCGCAAGACCGCGCGGCTGTTCAACGAGGAGATGATCCACACGATCGAAAAGTTCTTCGAGAACAGCCTGAACCTCAGCGAGACCGCGCGCCAGCTCTACATACACCGCAATACGCTGGTGTATCGGCTCGACAAGGTGCAGCGCATAACCGGCCTCGACCTGCGCGCGTTCGACGACGCGGTCACGTTCAAGATGATGATGCTGCTGGGCAAGTCCGGCATGGAAAAGAGCCGCGTCGCGGCCGCGCCTCAGCCGTTTGGCCACGGCGGAAATATTTAATAAACAACCGGGCGGCGCGCCATGTGGCGGCGTCGCCCTTTCACATCCACAAAAGTTCACCCGATCAGCCCGAGGTTTGACTGGATTGCGCAGCGGCGCGCGTGGTATAATAGCGTGGAAATGCGATATGTGGGAGGCGCGCTGTGAGTAAGCGGCTAATTGCGGTGCTGTCGGTGATGTGGGTGCTGGTGCTGGCGGTCAGCCTGTCGGCGGCGGTGTATAACTATGTGAGCGGCGCGCGCTATGCCGGGGCCATGGTCTCGGAACAGCGCGCCGAGCAGGACGACAAGTTCGATCAGATAGCGCTGATATACAATACGCTCTTGCGGGACTACTATGTGGAGCTGGATTCGACCGCGCTCGTCGAGGGCGCGATAGAGGGCATGCTCGCCGCGACCGGCGATCCGTATACGTTTTACTATACCGCCGAGGAGTGGGCCGAGGAGCTCAGCGAGCAGCAGGGCGAGTACGCCGGCATAGGCGTGCAGGTGCTCGAGGACGCCGAGGCTGGCGCGCTGCTGGTCACGCGCGCGTTCTCGGGCTCGCCCGCATATCGGGCGGGGCTGCGCGCGGGCGACTGCATCGTGGCCGTGGACGGCTATTCGGTCGCCGCAGCGCTGAGCGGCACGGCGGACGCGGCTCAGGCGGATGCCGGGTCGGAGTCGGCGCAGGCGCCGGCCAACCGCACCGAGCTGCTCAACTACATGCGCGGCGAGGCGGGCTCGTCGATAACGCTGACCGTGCAGCGTGCCGGCGAAGAGTTCGACTGCGAGCTGACGCGCGAGGTGATAAACATCAACCGCGTGGAGTACTGCATGCTTGACGGCGACGACGGCAGCCGCGTGGGCTACATGGTGATATACGAGTTCCAGGGCGACGCGGCCGAGGGCGTAAAGCAGGCGGTGGAGTACTTTAGCGCCAATGGCGCGCAGGCGCTGATAGTCGACCTGCGCAACAACCCGGGCGGCGAGCTGGGCGTGGTTACCAGCATAGTGGACGAGCTGTTGCCCGAGGGCCTGTATGCGTACATAGAGGATCGCCATGGCAACCGGCAGGAGTTCTATTCGGAGTCGGCGGGCTGGGGCCGGCCGATGGCGGTGCTGGTGAACGGCTATTCGGCCAGCGCCAGCGAGCTGTTCACCGGCGCGGCGCAGGACATGGGCGCGGCGCAGATAGTCGGCCAGACCACGTTCGGCAAGGGCATAGTGCAGAGCGTGATCGCGCTTGAGGACGGCTCGGGCTATCAGTTCACGTCGGCGCGCTACTTCACGCCGTCGGGCCGGGTGATACAGGGCAACGGCATAGAGCCGGATCTGTATGTCGAGCCTTCAGGCGATATGGACGCCTCGCTGCTGGCGGCGCAGATCGCCGAGGGCAGTCTGGACTGGCGGTCCGACGCGCAGCTGCTGGCGGCGCACGAGCTGCTGGTGCAGCAGCTGGCCGAGCAGGCGGCCCAGCCCGGAGCCACGGCTGACGACGGCGCGTCGCCTGACGCCGAGGCCGATGCCGACGCGCAGCCAGAGGCCGAAGCCGCCGCGGGGCAGGGCGCGGCCGGGAGCATGTACGTCGACGCGACCTGGGCGGCGTAGGCGGTTTTGATGAGCCTGTCCTGGCGAGGGCGGCGCGAGCGCGAAACGTAGCTTTGAGCAGTTTGGGCGTGATGTGACGAAGTGCCTGCCGGTGCGCGGCGCGGCGATGCTGGGGCCGACGGTCGGCCAGATCGGCGAGCCGGAGCATAGCGCGAGCGGCCGCGCATACAGACCGCCGACCGCATCCAGCTGCATATCGCGCTCATGAGCCCGTCCGGCTGTCGGGGCGGGCTCAGACCGCTGAGAAACCTCGGCGGATGGACAGCCGGTTTTACGCTAAACAGCTTTTTGCAACATACTATTGGCAGTGTTGTAAAAGGTACTGTCAAGAGTTGGCCCTGTTGACAAAATGGCAAAAAGCTTCACCTCTATGATAGAATAGAGGCTGAGGTGATGGAGATGATGGGACGGAGAAGCGGGCAGATCGGAATGCAGATCGTAGATGTGGAGATGATGATACCGGAAAACCATCTGCTGAGGAAGATTGAAAGGATGGTAAGGTTTGATTTTATCTATGAGCTGCTTACGCCCTATTATCCGTCGAATGGGCGTCCATCGGTAGATCATATAAGCATGTTTAAAATGCTGCTCGTGGGATATTTATATGGGATCAAATCGGAGCGCAGACTGGTGGAGGAAGTGCGGCTGAACCTTGCGTATCGTTGGTTTTGCGGCTTTGAACTGCATGAAGCGATACCCCAGATCACTCCACATTCAGCAAAACGCGCGTGCGGAAGTGGCAGCAAAGCGATCTGTTTCAGAAGGTGTTTCAGGAAATTGTACGGCGATGAGTCAAAAGCGGCCTTGTGGATGGAAAAGCTCTGGCGGCAGACGGCAGCTATCTTCCGGCAAACGTCTCCGTGCGAGCTGGATCGACGCGGAGATTGAAGTCGAGCAAAGCATGCAGAGCTATCTGGATCGACTGGACGAGGAGCTTGCCGCACAGCCGGGATTCAAAAAGCCGCCCGTTAAGAAGGTCACAAGACGACGCACCACCAGCACAAGCGATCCGGATAGCGGCTATATAAACCACGGAACGGAACGTGGTGTGGGCGATCTTATGGAAGCCACAGTGGATTGCAAGCATGGAATTATCACAGGGATAGACGTCTGTCCGGCTAATCTGAGAGAAAGCCTGCTGGTTCTGCGGCATCTGGAACGACAGATACAGTCCGGAATTCCCATGGAAAGGATTGCGCTGGACAGGGGCTATGACACCGGCGCGGTGCATCGCGGCCTGGAGTTGCTGGGGATTACGGGACACATTCCGGCAATACAATTCCCAAATACACCTGAAAAATACGGGTTTACCTATAACCCACAGCTAGACGCTTTCGTATGTCCAGAAGGGAAACTTCTGACCTATCACAGGCTGAATTGCAATCAATCCACAGGCAAGTATCTACGCTGTTATCAGGCTTCCTGCACAGACTGTTCACATTGTGGCAGACGAAAAACATGTCTTGAAACAAATGCTGCCCGGAGAAGAGTTCTGGCTAGCAGCTGCTATCCTGCTTTCTTCAAAGGACACAGTCGTGTCGGTACACCTGCGTATCTTTCTATGATGCGCTTGCGAAAAATCTGGGCAGAAGGAAGTTTCTCTGTTCTGAAAAGAGAACATTGCCTGGCCAAAATCAGAAAAAGAGGCAGTCCAGCTGTGACCGAGGAATGTCTCCTTTCCGTCATGGCTTTGAACCTAAAGAGGATGGTTAAGGCCTTCTTTTTTCTACTTTCTTCTCCTTTTTTATGTGTCGTGTTGGCAGGCATTCGACCTGGAACTATTACTTTGTCAACAGGTCCATTATTGTACCTTATCTTAAACTTAGACCCTGCCAGTCTTTTTGATTGGCAGGGTTTGTCAGCGGTCTGCCTAGCCGCATAGCGGGTGGTTTTCTGTTAACTGCCTAAAGGCATCAAACGGTCTGACTGCGCGCCGGGCAATCGTCCGGCGCGCAGTTACTGCATTAATGCCTTTAGGCAGTTGAGCGAAGCGAAACAGGCAACCACCCGCTATGCGGGTGGGCAACAAAAAGTTATACAAAAAAGTC
>CAWVGT010000008.1:0-12551 GCA_963928645.1 Candidatus Fimadaptatus sp. | reverse complement strand
GCCCACGTTGATTATGTCCGCCATCACCAGCGGCACGAACAGGTCGAACAGCGCCTCCAGCATCTTGAACAGCGGCGCTATCAGGCTCTGTCGGCCGTAGCCCTTTAAGTACTTCAGCATTCCCTTCAAGCTATCGCATCCCTTGTGATTTCTTTGCTTACAGTATATCACGCATTTTGGCATACGAAAAGTATATGTTTTGTGCTATAATGCGATATAGAGCGTATGTATGAGGTGATAGCGATATGGAACTGAGGCAGCTGGGCTACTTCATAGCGGTCGTCGAGCAGGGCACGATAACCGGCGCGGCGCGCGCGCTGCACATGTCCCAGCCCCCGCTGACCGCGCAGATGCACGCGCTGGAAGCCGAACTGGGCTGCGCGCTGTTCGAGCATGCGGGACGGCGGCTGCGCATAACCGAGGCCGGGCGCGCGCTGTACGCCCGGGCCAAGGCGATAGTCGCGCTGTGCCTAAGCGCCGCGGGCGAGATGGCCGACCTGAGCGCGGGCGCAGGCGGCGTGCTCCGGCTGGGCATAATCTCGTCGGTGTGCGGCGCGGAGTTCATAGGCTGGCTGGGTGCGTTCCACCGCGCGCACCCGCGCGTGCGGTTCGACCTGCGCGAGGCCAACACGTATCAGCTGCTGGGCCAGCTGCGCGCGCGGGCGCTGAACCTGGCGATAGTGCGCACGCCGTTCGCCGCGCCCGACATGAAGGCGCTGCCGCTGCGGCGCGAGCCCATGCTGGCGGTGGGGCGCGCGGAGTTCTTTGCGCACATCGGGCCGGACGGGCCCGACGGCGCGGCGCTGGGGCTGGACGCGCTGCGCGACGCGCCGGTGCTGGCCTACCGGCGCTGGGAGGGCATACTGCGCGACCGGTTCGAGCGGCTGGGCATAGCGCCGCGCCTGGTATGCGTCAACGACAACGCCCAGACCACGCTGGCGCTGGCGCGCGAGGGGCTGGGCATAGCGCTGGTGCCGGCGTCCACGCTGGCCGGGCGCGCCGCCGACGGCCTGATCAGCCGCGCCCTGGACGAACCGGATACGGCTTCCGACATAACCGCGGTGTATCCCGGCGACGCCGAGCTGCCCGCGCTGGCGCGGCTGTTCCTGGATGCGCTGCCGCTGTGAATGCCGCGCCGCGTTCGACACGCGTGCACTTCCACTGCATATTTGCCGCACCTTCGCCGCATTGTTTACATCGAATCCATCAAAGTTCTTCTCGCCGCGATTTTGGCGCAAATCGTCCTTGAAAAATACCTTTTACGCACCCAACTCTTAATATGAGCGTAATTGAATGATTCAAGTTTATAGTGTACAATGCTAGCATCCCGCAAGGGGAAAGTTGAGCTGCTCGGCTCGCTTATTTTAAGGAGGGTATTATCCATGAAGCGTACTATGAAGGTCTTCGCGCTGGTTATGTGCCTGATAATGGCTATGTTCGCGTTCGCCGCCTGCAACAGCAGCACTCCCGCCGCCACCGAGGCGCCCACTGAGGCCGCTACCGAGGCGCCGACCGAGGCCGCTACCGACGCGCCCACTGAGGCTCCGGTTGAGGAGACCACTACCGACGCGCCCGAGACCACGACTGATGACACCACTGCGAACACCACCACTACCGATGCGCCCGACGATACTACCGAGGCGGTCGGCTAATAGTTCATTCGTTCGAGCCCCGCAGATATGCTGCGGGGCTCATGTACGTTTTGGGGCGAGAGCGCGCTGCATGGCGCCTGTTCGCCCGGGCGCTGCCCAGTGCCCGGGTGTGCGTGGATATCCGTTTGCGCCATTTGCACGCCACAGCGCTGCGCCGCCCCGCGCGCATGGGGCCGCTCGCATGCGTTTACATCCCGTTGCGAGGCATGCGCGGCGCCCATGTAAGCGCAGCGCGCGGCTGCCCCGGGCGCGCGCTGACGCGGCGACCGCATGACATCATCCCCGCGCGGTATCAGGCGCGTTTTCGCGATTTATGCGCATCCATCGAATTCCGCTCAGGGCCATGCGCGCGTCGTGCCCGGGCAGCGCCGCAGCCTCACGCGGTCGCCCCTGCGCTTTGGGGCGCGGCGGCGCAGTATTTGCGCGCATTGAGCGATTTCATGCGCACAAGCCCGGGCGGCACTGCCGCGCGGCTGCGCCGCGGACTTTGTTAACCCTATCGGCATTGAAACGGCCGCCCATTTGAAGTAGAATCAACCCATAAGCTGCTTGTACCAAAGGAGAGCTTCTTTATGAATTACGAGGAGACGCGGCAGGTCGCGCTGATGCGCGTGGTCGAGATGGGGCGCGTGCTGGGCGAGTGCGGGCTGCGCCTGCGCGACGAGTACACGTTCAACGACGCGCTGGAATACGCCGGCATGCGCACGCTCGAGGTGATGGACGACGGCTATGCCGCGATGCTCACGCTGTTGACCGCGCGCTCGCACGCGGGCCGACGCGTGTCCGACGACGTGCTGTTCGTCAACGCGCGCATGCCGCTGAGCGGCAGCGCGCTGGAGCGGCTCGTGCGCGATGTGTCGGCGCTGGCGCGGCATCCGCTGCGCATAGAGAACCTGCACATAAAGTACTCGGTGGTGTACCGCCCATACAAAAAGCGCCGCATAAAGAGCTCCAACATAAGCGCCGACGTGTCGTTCGACCTGCCCGACGCGCCGATGAGCTGGCGGATAACCTCGGCCGTCGACGAGGACATAGCCAGCATACCCAACATCAAAAACGCCCATGTGGGCGATACGATAATCAATTCGCCCTCCGAGGAGTGGCGCATGCAGGCGGGCGGCGTGGCGCTGCTGTCGCACATCGGCGAGTGCCTGATGCGCAGCGGCGCGCAGCTGGGGCTGTACTTCCTGGAGACGGACGAGGGCTGCTACGTTATAGCCAAGTCGCCCGGCGACATATACCAGCTCAAGAGCCGCACCGGGCTGGCGTTCTTCCCGGTGCCCGAGCCGGATTACGACGACGAGCTCTACGAGCGCGACGAGGAGCAGGCCCGCGCCAACGAGATGGACGCGCTGACCCGCCCCACCGAAGCCGAAGACGAGCCCGCGGACGCCCGCCTCGGCGACGAGTTCGACCGGCTGATCGCCGAGTTCTACCCCGACTCCGCCGACGCGCCCGACGCCGCGCGCGACAGCGACCTGCCTGAGATCGCCAGCCCCTCCCCCGCCGACGCCGCCGCGCCGCGCGAGGACGAGGAGGAGCTGTCCAGCGAGATGGACGCCGAGCTCAACGAGCGGCTGGGCTATGAGTCCGAGGCCGAGCGCACGATAGTCATGAACTGCATGGAGCGCGTCGGCCAGGCGCTGGGCCGCGCGCTGATGCTGCCCGGGCCCCGCGCCGAGCTGCGCGAGCGCGAGTACATGGAGGTGCGCGACCAGCTGGTGCAGCTGGCCCAGCGTGGGCTGCGCATGAACAGCGGCTACCTGCTGCGCGAGGTGATAAAGAGCGAGGGCATTAAGCCGTACCGGCTCAAGCGCATGGGCTGGGAGGGGCTGATGTGGTTCCTGTGCGGCGTGGATCGCGTGGGCAATGAGATCAAGCCCTACAGCGACGACATAATGCTCTACGACTACCGCGACTATCATCACCGGCGGCTGCTCATCGAGCTGACGCGCAACATACAGCGCATGACGCGCGGCGAGCTGCACTTCGGTTCGGTGTCGCAGCGCAACGACCGCTACGGCCGGCCGGCGGTGTTCGAGTTCGTGCAGGGCGGCCGCAAGCACAAGTGGCGGCTGCGCACCGACACCGGCGGCGCGCAGCTCACCGACTACTTCGAGCACATGGCCGAGCTGTTGCGCGACAACGGCTGCTCGGGCAACCTGTGGTACTTCGAGCGTCGCTCCAAGTGCTACTACATGTACCTGAGCCACAAAAACGGCCTGCGGCTCCGGCGGCTGACCGGGCTGCCGCTGCAGGCCGTGCTCCGCGATTGATTCTGCGCCGCCGCGCCGGCCCGGCGCGCGGGCTGTTATTAAGGAGGTATGTTCCATGGATGCCATAGAGGCTTTGCTCACCCGACGCAGCGTGCGCGCATATCAGCCGCGCCCGATCGAGCCCGACAAGCTGGACACGCTGCTCGAATGCGCCATAAAGGCCCCCAGCGCCAACAACCAGCAGAGCTGGCATTTCACGCTGATAACCGACGCCGCGCTGCTGCGCGAGTTCGAGGCCGAGTTCGCCGCGCAGGCGCCCGCCGCCGGCGACGAGTGGAAGGCCCGCGTCGACTCCGGCTACCGCGTGCTCCACGGCGCGCCCGCCGCGATACTGATAAGCGCCCCGTCCGCGCGCGACATCAACGCCGGCATAGCCGCCGAGAACATCTGCATCGCCGCGCAGGCGCTGGGCCTGGGCAGCTGTATAATCGGCCTGGTGCGCATAGTGTTCGGCGGCCCCAACGGCGCCGACTGGGCGCGCCGGCTGGGCTGCCCCGAGGAGCTGGCCCCGGCGCTGATGATAACGATAGGCTATCCCGCGCCCGGCGGCGTGCGCGAGCGCGCGCTCAAGTCCGAACTTATCACGCGCATTTAATTTCGTCGTTCGTATCAATTGTCGCTGCTGCGGGCGGCGCCGGTCATACGGCGTCGCCCGCAGCCCGTTTTGGTCAGAACGTGGCGCGCCATTTGGGATATTCGGGCATGCGTGCCGCCAGTACCGGCGCATACGGCGCGGATACCGGCGCGCCGGCGGGCGATTTTGGCGCGCGGCGGGCTCTGCCGTGCAGCTTTTGTCGTCCGCGGCGTCATACGTCGCGGCCATATATTGCGCGCACAAGGTTAATAATGAGCACCCGGTATTGCCTTTGCATGCCAAATGCGGTATAATATACACGAAAATCCGAACAATGCTTCAAACAGTACAAAATATCATAGGAGGCATACTCGCATGATAGATTTTCGCACGCTGCGCGCGGCTGACCCGGCTGTGGCGTCGGCAATGGAGCAGGAGCTTGAGCGCCAGAGGGATCACATAGAGCTGATAGCCTCGGAGAACTTCGTATCCCCCGCGGTTATGGCCGCGATGGGCAGCCACCTGACCAACAAGTACGCCGAAGGCTACCCGGGCAAGCGCTACTACGGCGGCTGCCAGTACGTGGACATAGTGGAAAACCTGGCGCGCGAGCGCGCGTGCGAGCTGTTCGGCGCTGATCACGCCAACGTCCAGCCCCATTCGGGCGCGCAGGCCAACATCGCGGTGTACTTTGCGCTGCTCAACCCGGGCGACACGATACTGGGCATGAACCTGAGCCATGGCGGCCATCTGACCCACGGCAGCCCGGTCAACATGTCGGGCAAGTACTTCAACATAGTGCCCTACGGCGTGCGCGAGAGCGACGAGACGATAGATTACGACGCGCTGCGCGAGCTGGCGCTGGAGAAGAAGCCCAAGCTGATAGTGGCCGGCGCGAGCGCGTACCCGCGCGTGATAGACTTCAAGCGCTTCCGCGAGATCGCCGACGAGTGCGGCGCGCTGCTGATGGTGGATATGGCGCACATCGCGGGCCTGGTCGCCGCGGGCGAGCATCCCTCGCCGGTGCCCTACGCCGACATAGTCACCACCACCACCCACAAGACGCTGCGCGGCCCGCGCGGCGGCCTGATACTGTGCAAGGCCAAGTACGCCAAGGCGATAGACAAGGCCATATTCCCCGGCACGCAGGGCGGCCCGCTCGAGCACGTGATCGCGGCCAAGGCGGTCTGCCTGGGCGAGGCGCTGACCGACGCGTTCAAGGCGTATCAGCACCAGATCGTGCTCAACGCGCGCGCGCTGGCCGAGGGCTTCACCGCGGCGGGGCTGCGCATGGTGTCCGGCGGCACCGACAATCACCTGATACTGCTCAACCTCACCGGCACCGGCGTGACCGGCAAGGAGCTCGAAAAGCGCCTCGACGCCGCCAACATAACCGTGAACAAGAACACCGTGCCGTTTGAGACGCTCAGCCCGTTCATAACCAGCGGCATACGCGTGGGCACGCCCGCCGTCACCAGCCGCGGCATGAAGGAGCCCGAGATGGCGCTGATCGCCGGCTGGATCGCGCGCCTGACCCGCGAGGGCGACGCCGCCGTGGACAGCGTGAAGGCCGAGGTGCTCGAGCTGACCCGGCGCTTCCCGCTCTACGCCAATGATATACTCGAATAACGCCATGCGCGCCGAAGCGCCGCGAACCGCCCCATGCCGGGCCGTTCGCGGCGCTTGTCTGTCCGACGCGCCATGGCTGCGCGCAAACCCGCTGGGCGCTGACTTGCCCATGAGTCGGCGGGCGGCGCGCATGATCGGGGTTTATGGCGTCTCTGCGCCCGCGCACATCAGCCGAGCGGCACCACCAGCTCGTGAGTGGGGAAGTCGTCCTCAAGTATCGCTCAACCATTGCCAACCTTGGTCTAACGATATATTCGAATAACGCTCGTGCATCAAAGCGTCGCAACCATCCTCGCCGGGCTATTTGCGACACTTGCCTATCCGGCGCGCTATTACCGTGCACCAGCCACCGACTTGCTCCTGAGTCAGCGGGCGGCGCGCATGTCCTGGTTACGCCAACCACGCGCCCGCGGCCCATGCCGCCGTGCGTCAACCAGGCGGCACCATCAGCTCATGAGCGCGGCCATCGTCCACAAGCATCGCCCGGCCGTCGTCAGACTTTGCGCCAACGGCATCAAATCGCCGCGATACGAGCCCGCTGCCGTCGACTCGCCAATGAGCCGGCGAGTGGCTCTTACATCCGGTGTTACGCTAATCACCCCCTACAGCCCATGCCACCGCGTGTCAACCGAGCGGCACCACCAGTTCATGAGCGCGGCCATCGTCCACAAGCATCGCCCGGCCGTCGTCAGACTTTGCGCCAACGGCATCAAATCGCCGCGATACGCCCTCATCGAGCCGTTCGCGGCGATTGTCATTCCATTGTATGCCGTAACCGCGCGTCAGCCCGCTGCCATCGACTCGCCAATGAGCCGGCAGGCGGCTCTCACATCCAGTGTTAAGCAAACCACGCCCGCAATCCATGCCACCGCGCGTCAGCTAAGCGGCACCACCAACTTATGAGCGCGGCCATCGTCCACAAGCATCGCCCGGCCATCGTCAGACTTTGCGCCAACAGTATCAAATCGCCGCGATACGCCCTCATCGAGCCGTTCGCGGCGATTGTCATTCCATTGTATGCCGTGACCGCGCGTCAGCCCGCTACCGTCGACTCGCCAATGATCCGGCGGGCGGCTCTCACATCCGGTGTTACGCTAATCACCCCCCTACAGCCCATGCCACCGCGTGTCAACCGAGCGGCACCACCAGTTCATGAGCGCGGCCATCGTCCACAAGTATCACCCATCCGTCGTCAAACTCGTCAGCAGGGCGGGGCGCCTCGCAGTCCCGCCGCGCGGTAATCATATAGCGCGTCGAGCCATAGACATATACCGCGCTCAGCTCGCGCCAGTCCTTGGGCACGCGCGGCTCGAACTTCAGCCGCCCCGCGCGCACCTTCAACCCCAGCATGTGCTCGCGTATCGCATACGTCAGCCACGCCGCCGAGCCGGTGTACCAGGTCCAGCCGCCCCGGCCCTCGTTCGGCTCCGCGCCGTATACGTCCGCCGCCAGCACGAATGGCTCCACGGCATAGCGCGTCGCGTCCGCCGCTGTGCGCGCGTGGTTGGGCGGCAGCAGCATGTCCAGCACCTGCCACGCCCGCGCGCGCTGGCCGGTCTCGATCAGCGCCAGCATCAGCCATACCGCCGCGTGCGTGTACTGGCCGCCGTTTTCGCGTATGCCCGGCAGGTAGCCCTTTATGTAGCCGGGCTGGGCCTGGCCGTCGTCAAACGGCGGCGTCAACAGCCGCACAATGCCCGCCTCCTCGTCCACCAGCATCTCCCAGGCCGCATCCAGCGCCGTGCGCACGCGCCGCGCGTCCAGTCCCGCCAGCGCCGCCCATGCCTGTGACAGCAGATCTATGCGGCACTCCTCGCCCGTCGCGCTGCCCAGCGGCGTGCCGTCGTCGCAGTAGGCGCGCCGGTACCACTGGCCGTCCCAGCCCGCCGCCTCAAGCGCGCGCAGCAGCTCGTCGCGGCGGCGCAGCAGCTCGCTCCCCCGCGGCGCCAGCGGCGCGAACCGCCTCAGCACCTCGCACATGAACATGCCCAGCCACACACTCTCGCCGCGGCCCTGCGCGCCCACGCGGTTCATGCCGTCGTTCCAGTCGCCCGCACCCATCAGCGGCAGGCCGTGCTCGCCGCGCGTGTCGGCGCGCCTTATCGCCCGCAGGCAGTGCTCGCGCAGCGTGCCCACATCGGCCGACGGCGCGCACTCGCAGTATATGTCCTCCGCGCCCGCGGGTATCTCCACGTCCTCCAGGAACGGCACCGCTTCATCCAGTATGCCCATGTCGCCGGTGTGTTCCACGTACAGCGCCGCTATGTAGGGCAGGAACAGCATGTCGTCGGTTATGCGCGTGCGCACGCCCCGGTACGGCTCGTGCCACCAGTGCTGCACGTCGCCCGCGCGGAACTGGTGCGCCGCGCAGCGCAGTATGTGCGCGCGCGCCTGCGCCGGGTCGGTGTCGAGTATCGCCAGCAGATCCTGCAGCTGATCCCGGAAGCCGTATGCGCCGCCCGGCTGATAGTAACCTGCGCGCGCCCACAGCCGCGAAACCTGCGCCTGATACGGCAGCCAGTCGTTTATCATGTATTCCAGCGCCCGATCGGGCAGCCCGAACCGCAGCCGCTCGACGACGGCCCGCGCGACCGCCAGTGCGCCGGCGAACCGCGCCTCCACGCCCTGCGCGCGCAGCCGCGCCACCTGCGCGCACGCCGCCTCGGCGCTCTCGGCCCAGCCCAGCGCCAGCGTGCGCACGCACTCGCCGCCCGGCTCCAGCGCCAGCTGCGCGCGCAGCGCCGCGCATGGCGCCGTGATGCCCGGAGCGCGCTGTGCGCGCAGCAGCGGCCGAAGCATGGCCTCGGGCCGGGCGCGGTCACCGTGCGCGCCCATGAACTCCAGCATGTTCACGCACAGCTCGGGCGCCTCGTCCACATCCACGAACGCCGCATAGCCCACGCCCGGCATTTCGCCCGCGCACAGCGCACAGTCGCCGCGCGTGAACGCGCGCGTCAGCCAGGACGTGCGCTCGCCCATAACCCAGTCCACGAACCCGGTCAGCGACAGCCGCCGGCGCTCGGGCCCGGGGTTCAGCAGCCGCACGCGCATGTACATAGCGTTCAGCTCCACGTCGCAGCGCAGCCTCAGCTCGCAGTCCACGCCCAGCGCGCACCCGAAGAACGCGGTCTCGCCCGGCGCGTGGCGCACGCGCATCGGCAGCGCGCCGCAGGGCTCGGGCGTGAGCGAATTGAACTGGCCGGTGCGCTCGTCGCGCAGGTACAGCACCTGCTCGCAGCCCGGCCGCAGCGGATCGCCGCGCCAGCGCGTCAGCCGGCCCTCGCGGCTGCTGCCATGCCAGGCAAAGCCGCCGCCGCTCTCCGACACGACCATGCCGAACTCCGGCCCGGCCAGCATGTTCACCCAGGGCGCGGGCGTCGCCGGCGTGCCCACGTCCATAACATACCCGCCCTGCGCATCGAACCCGCCCCAGCCGCAGGGCAGCGCCAGCGGCTCGCGCTCGGGCGCGCAGCCCACGTACTCGCGCGGGGGCTCGGGCCACGCGTCGGCACCGGCGCGCTCCGGCACGGGCGGCTGCGCATGCGGCCCGTCATACTCGTCGACATAGAGCGCGGCCGCCTCGCGCAGCAGCGCCCGCTCGTCGGCGCTGAGCTCACCGGCCTCCAGCACGCATACATTGCCATACAGCTGTACTTCGGCGCGCAGCTCGTCCAGGCCGCCGCGCTGGTAGCCGTCGCTGAGCTCGCTTATCAGCGCCAGGTCGCACTCCATGCCCAGCGCGTTGAGCGCGCGCACGCACCGGAGCATGCGCCGCGCCCGATCCAGCGCGCCATCCGCGACGCGCAGCACCGCCAGCGGCCGCTCGCCCGATATGCCAAATCGCCACAGCCCGCGCAGGCCCAGCTCCGGCCGGGCCCCGACGGCGCGCGGCAGGTTCGCAAACGCCAGCTGCGCCGCCATGTCCATTGCGCGCCCGAACAGCGCCGGGTCCAGGCCCAGGTAATCCAGCTGCGCGCGCGCCCGCAGCCGGCTCAGCTCCACGGCGCGCTCGAATGCGTCGCTGCTGGCATAGCGCTCCAGCATGTCGGCGACCTGAGCTGCGTCGCTCAGCGCGCACACCGCGAGCAGCGCGCGCCTGACCGAGTGCCCCGGCGCCGAAAACCGCGCCCGCAGCGCCGAACACGGATCCAGCACCCGCCCCACGCTGCCGCTCAGCGGCCGCGTCAGCTCGCGCGGCCCGGCGCAGTACTCCCGCCCCAGAAACGCGCGCCGGCTGCTGTCGCACGAGAGCACCGCGTCCTCGGGCGCAACCAGCATGCTCAGCGCCAACAGCTGCGCCGAATGCGCGTCGCGCGGCCGGCGCCTGAACACCAGCGCGCCGGGCGTGGGGCTCTCGGTCTGCACGAACAGGCCATGAAAGCCCGGATGCGCCTCGTCGTCGGCCTGACCGATCAGCGCGAGCTCGAAGTAGCTGGTCAGCTCGAGCTCTATCGGCGCGCCCGAGCCGTTCTCGACCGTGACCTGCGCCAGCAGCGCGCCGTCGCCGGGCGATATGCACATCTCCAGCGCCAGGTTCAGCGCGCCCGCGTGCAGCGTCCAGCCGGCCGCGCCTGGCTCAAACCGCGCCCGGCCCCGCGTCAGCTCCAGCGTCTCGCCGCCGGTGCGCGCGTACATGTGGAAACCATAGTCGCCCTCAAACGCGTCCGCGCGCCAGCGGTTGATCGCGCGGCCCTGCTGGCGCAGATAGCCCCGGCCGTCGGCCGTGAGCAGCGCGCACGCGTCCGGGCCGCTCAACAGCAGCACGTCGGGCGGCATGCCGCGCCGCGCGCGCCGCACCCAGCTCGCGCCGCGCGCCGGCACCGGCTCGCTCGGCTGCGGGGGCAGCGGCAGCGCGGCTTCGGCGCGGCGCTCCTCCAGCAGCAGCGCCAGCGCGCGCGCTTCGGGCAACCCCATGAACATGCGCACCAGCACGTCGCCGGTCAGCGCATTGGTCAGCCCCAGCAGCCCCATGCCCTTGTGATGGGCCATGTAGCTCTTGACCACGCGGTAGCGCGCGCCCTCGGGCAGCCGGCCGGGCTCCCGATCCAGCGCCTCGAAGAAGCCCTCCTCGCCGCGCAGACCCAGCCGCTGCAGCGCGCGCAGGTTGCCCGCGGCCGCTGCCGGGGCGAACTGCGCGGTCAGCTCGGTCGCATACGGCGCAAGCGCGCCCGCGTCGCCGCCCGACAGCGCCAGCGTGGGCAGTCCGAACGCCTTGTATTGGTAGTTGAGCTGTTCGTCAAAGCCATAGTACCCCGACTCCGACACGCCCCACGGCAGCTCGCCCGCACAGCGCATCTGCTCGCTCAGCACCGCGCTCAGCGTCTGCGCCAGCAGCGAGCCGCGCGGCGCGGCCATGAGCAGGTGCGGCATGAAGTACTCGAACAGCGTACCGCTCCAGCTGACCAGCGCCGCGTCGCCGCCGGCGCGCACGCAGGTTCGCCCCAGCGCCGCGAAGTGCCGCGGCGGCACGTCGCCCTTCATCATCGCGGCAAAGCTGGCCAGCCGGGCCTCGCTGCCCAGCAGGTCGTAGTAGGAGCGGCTCAGCTCGCCCTGTTCGGCGTCCAGGCCAATGTGGAACAGCTCGCGCCGCGCGTCGTAGAGCGGCGCAAAATCCATGCCGTCGATCAGCGCGCATACCCGCGCGCGCAGCAGCCGCGCCTGGCGCAGCAGCTCCAGGTCGGGCGCGGACGGGCTGAGCGCGTCGGACTCCTGCGCGGGCGCGTGCATCGCGGCCCCGGCTTCAACTGAGCGCGCAGTTGGCCGCGCCTGGGAGCAAGCCCCGCCGTCGGCGTCAGTTGCGCCGTTCTGGCCGGCGTCGCGTCGCTGTTTGGCCGATGCGTGGCCGGGGGCTGCGCTAGCCGCGCCGCAGTCCTCGGCACCGCGCCGCGCCTCGCATTCATATTTGCCGGTATCGCCATCACATTGCGCAGCGCCCGTGTTTCCACCCGTCATCGTCGCATACGCTCCGTTGACCAGTTCGCCCGTCATGTTCAGATACGAGTCGCCGTTCACGACGCCGGCGACGTTCGCATACGCGCTGCCCGACATGCTGTCCGGCTGGCGCAGCTCCAGCGCGGGCCCGGCGACCGGCGTCGCGCTTTCGCCGCGCGGCGCAGCGTCTGCGTCGGCCTCGTCGGCCGGGTCGGCGTCGGGGTCGATGCCGCGCACGCTCATCACTGCGCCGGGTTGCGCTGTCTGTGTGCCTTTATCTGATTCAGGCGTCCATCGCTCGCTGAGTACGCTCACGGCGTCCGAACCGATGCTGCGCATGCTCATCGCTGCGCTGGTCTGCGCCGATTGCGCAGCTTCATTCAATTCATGCTGCTTTCGTTCATCTGTAGCATCTGCCACATCTGGTTTGATGCCGCGCACATCCATCGCCACGCCATCCTGCGCCATTTGCGCGCCTTTATTCGCTTC
>CAWVGT010000007.1:0-8168 GCA_963928645.1 Candidatus Fimadaptatus sp. | reverse complement strand
GCGGCGGCGGTGCATTTTTAATAGCCCGAATTAATCGCCTTTTTGAATATCTTGGCGGCCAGCGGCGCGGCGACGTCGCCGCCGTGTCCGCCGTTTTCTACGACTATCGCTATGGCCAGCGGGTGTTGTTCGTCGGCGCAGTAGCCCACGAACCATGCGTGCGGCTTGGCGGCGCCGCTGGAGGATACCTCTGCGGTACCGGTCTTGCCGGCTATCGTGTAGCCGTCGACCTGAGCCTTAGTGCCGGTGCCCGACTCGACGACGCCCTCCATGTACTGTTGCAGCTTGGAGGCCACGCCTGAGGACACGATGCGCTTGTATACGCCTGTGCCGACGCGGGCCTTGGGTATGCCGCTGTCGCCGACTATCGACGACACCAGCCGCGGCTCCATCATCTGACCGCCGTTGGCTATTGCGCCGGCTATCATGGCCATGTGCAGCGGCGTGACCAGTACGCGGCCCTGGCCCACGCCCGCCCAGGCCAGTTCGAAATCGCTCTGGGTATCCGGGAAGCTGCTCTCGTATAGCACCAGATCGCGGAACAGGAAGTTGGTGTTGAAGCCCATCGCCTCGGCGCGGCTCTTTAAGCGGCTGTTGCCCAGCTCCAGCGCCAGGCTGCCGAACGTCAGGTTGCACGAGCGCACGAACGCGCTCTCAAACGTCACGTCGCCGTGGCCGTTGCCCTCGTTGTCGGTCACGAAGCCCTCGCCCACCGGCATGCTGCCCGAGCAGTAGAACTCGCGGCCCTCCACGCCGCTGAGCGACTCCAGCGCGGCCGCGGCGGTCACTATCTTGAACGTCGAGCCGGGCGGGTACTGGCCCTGCGTCACGCGGTTGAGGTAGGGCGCGCCCGCGTCGTCGTCGGACTGCTTGGCCACGCGCTCGGGGTCGTACCCGGGCAGCGACACCATCGCGTATATCTCGCCGGTCCTGTAGTTTATCAGTGCCACCGCGCCGTTCCTGCCGTCGGGGAATGCGTCGGCAATGTAGGCGGACAGCTCGGCGTCTATCGTCAGGTGCACGTCCGAGCCGCGCTGCTCGGCGCCGGTTATCCACTGGGTGAACCGGTCGAATATGTTGCCCGACAGCCCCAGCAGCTCGGACGCGTAGAACGTCTCCACGCCGGTGCCGCTCATGCCCAGCGTGTCGCCCACCGTCTGCGACACCGCCCTGCGTATCGAGGACGACGAGTTGTATACCCGCGCGCCGTCCGAGTCGGTCGTGGCCAGCACCACGCCGTTGCGGTCGATTATGTCGCCGGCTATCACGTACTTGCGCGCGGTCGAGAGCCGGGTGTTGTTGGTGCTGTTGGTCCAGCGGTTGCCGTTGAGCGCCACGGTGTAGTTCAGGTACACCGCCAGCAGCACTATGCTCCCCAGCAGCAGCGCGCCGATTATGCGTATATTGCGCCTGAGTTCCTTCATCTTGAGCGCCTCACCTCCGTGCTCACAGCGCGCCCGCGCCCTCGCGCAGCGCCCGCGCCCGCTGCTGGCGGTTCAGCGACGATACGCCCAGCAGTATGCCCACCTGCATCATGCAGCTTATCAGCGACGAGCCGCCCGCGCTTATGAACGGCAGCGTCACGCCGGTCAGCGGTATCAGCTTGGTCACGCCGCCCACTATCACAAACGTCTGCACCGCCAGCATCAGCGTCGCGCCGAACGCCATCAGGCTGTGGTACGCGCTGGTCGCCTCCAGCGCTATCTTCAGCCCCCGCAGTATTATAAAGCAGTATATCACCAGCATCAGCACCGCAAACAGTATGCCGAACTCCTCGCAGATCGCCGCGAATATGAAGTCGGTATGGTAATACGGTATCATGCGCGGCGTGCCCAGCCCCAGCCCCAGCCCGAACATGCCGCCCGAGCTGATCGCTATCAGCGCCTGCACTATCTGGTAGCCGCTGTCTATCGGGTCGCTCCACGGGTTTATCCAGATGCTCACGCGCTTTTTGACGTGGTCGAACATGAAGTACGCGCCCACCGCGCCCACGCAGCCGCCCGCCAGCCCCAGCCCGGTCAGCATCAGGTTGCTGGTCGCGGCGTAGAACATGCCCAGCGTCAGGAAGAAGTATATCAGCAGCGTGCCCAGGTCGCGCTGCACCGCCAGCAGTATCAGGCACATCAGCACCGCGTATGCCAGCGCCGGTATCATGCGCATGAGCCCGCGCTTCTGCGCCAGCGCCGAGGACAGTATCATCAGCAGCAGTATCTTCACGAACTCGGACGGCTGAAAGCCTATGTCCACGCCGAGCTGCTTGAGCGTAACCCAGTTGCGCGCGCCGTTGTTCCAGCCGCCTATGACCGGCAGCATGGGCAGCAGCATCAGCACCACGCCCACCGCCATCGCGGCCCACGACCAGCTCTCCCAGCGCGTCATGCGCCGCACTATCACTATCGCAGCTATCAGCGCGCCCACCGCCGGTATGAAGAACAGCGCCTGCTTGCGCGCGGTCACCGCCTGGGTTATGTCCTCCAGCATGACCATGCCTATCGAGCACAGCAGCAGCACCAGCAGCAGCAGCGCCCGGTCGATGTGCCATATCCTGTCCAGCGCCATAGTAAGCGTCAGCGTGCCCAGCGGGAACGCCGCGGCCAGCACCAGCGCCTGCGTGTCGGCCGGGTTGGTCTTTAGCGCCACCAGCACCAGCGCGCTTATCTGGAACAGCACTATCACATACATCAATACGCGCTCAGCGCCCGCGTCCGAATCGCGCCGGCGTCGGGCCGGCCCGGGCGCGCGCCGCTGGCGCTCCGCCGCCTGAATCGTTTTATGTGCCATATCGCTCAGCTCCGCCTGGCGCGGCCCGCGGGGGTCGCGCGGTCGATTTCGGACGGCTGCGCGCCGCCCTGCGCCCGCGGCGCGCGCCGCCGCGCGCCGCGCCTGCCGGGATAGTCCTCCAACTCGTCGGCGGTGCGCGGGTCGCGCTCCACCGCGCCGACCTCGCGCGCATACTCGGCGTACCCGTCCAGCGCGTCGTAATCGTCGTCGTCATCCGCGGCGCGCGCCAGGTCTATCGGCTCAAACGGCCGGTCGCCCCGCGCCGGGCGGCCGGCCAGCTCGCGCCGGTACTCGGCGTCGGGCGCGGCGCCGCCTTCCGCGTCGGATCGGTAGTCGTACTCGTCGGTTGAGTAGTCGTACTCGCCGGCAGGGTAGTCGTCCTCGTCGGATGGATAGTCGTCCTCGTCGGATGGGTAGTCGTCCTCGTCGGATGGATAGTCGTCCTCGTCGGATGGATAGTCGTCCTCGTCGGATGGGTAGTCGTCCTCGTCGGATGGATAGTCGTCCTCATCGCGATCGCGTTCGCCGGCCAGCCCGTCCGCATAGTCGGCGCGCGCCGGCCGGGCGTCGCGCGGGCCGTACTCGTCGTCGAACTCGTGTTCAAACGGCGCCTCCTCGTCAAAGCTGTCGCCCCGGACATCGGCGGCGTCTATCGCGCGGCGCTGGCCGACCTCGTACTCGACCGGCACGTCGTACAGCGTCAGCTGCAGCGTGAGCGCGCCTATCGTGAACAGCGCGCCGTCGCGCACCAGCACCTCCTGGCTGAGCGGCTGGCCGCGCAGCGCGACCGGCGCGCGCCCTATCGCGCCGATCAGCATGCCGCCGTTGCGCAGCTCACCGCGCGCGTGCCGCGGGAACACGCTCCTATCGGCCAGGCACACGTCGCACTTGCGCCGCCGGCCGATCACGAAGTCGCGCTGCACGGCGTAGCGCTCGCCGCGCGGCACGCTCTGAGTGCCCCGCACCACCAGCAGCTCGCCCACGTACTCCATATTGGGCGCGGCCAGCCGCTCCCGCCGGGCGCGCCGGCGCTGCGCGATCTGCAGCCGCAGCCCGCACAGGCACGCTATCAGTATCAGCGCCGTAAACCAGTACCGCATGGCCAGCGCCGTCAGCTCATACGCCTGTTCGTTCAAGCCTCCACCCCCACCATATCATATCTTCATTATATCACATCTATACATCCGCGCAAACACTTATCGCCATTTCTTCACAGCTTTGACGTATGGCGGACATCGGGCGGCTGAGCGGCAGGCGGTGGCGGGCGCAGGCGCTGTCCGTGCGCGGTTTGCCCCACACCGCCCGGCCGCATTTTCCGCCGCGCACAGGTTTATCGCCGCGCCAAAGTGTGATATGTTCATCATGACTTTGACGCATGGCGGACATCGGGCGGCTGAACGGCAGACGGCGGCCTGCGCAGCGGCGGACGCAGGCGCTGTCCGTGCGCGGTTTGCCCCGCACCGTCCAGCCGCATTTTCCGGTGCGCACAGGTTTATCGCCGCGCCAAAGTGTGATATAATATGCCCAGCGCGGCGCATACGCCGCCATCAGTTTGGGAGGTCTTTGATATGAGCGAAGTTTTGACGCGCGATAAACTGCCTGAAATATACAAGTGGGACATGGCCGCGCTCTACCCCGACGACGCCGCCTGGGAGCGCGAGCGCGCCGCCGTGGCCGCGGAGCTGGGCGCGCTGAGCGCGCTGGCCGGCGAGCTGGGTCAGCCCGAGCGGCTGCTGACCGCGCTTGAGCGCATGTTCGGCCTGAGCTGCCGGCTCGAGCGGCTGCTCACCTACGCCTGCTGCCGCCGCGACGAGGACAACGCCAACCCCGCATACCAGCGCCTCAGCGACATGGCGATGCACCTGTACCAGGAGTTTGCCGAGGCCGCCGCGTTTGTCGAGCCCGAGCTGCTCGGCCTGCCAGAGGACTACCTGCGCGGCGCTATGGCGCGCCCCGAGTTCGCCGACTACCGCGTTTACCTCAAGGGCGTGCTGCGCCAGCGCCCCCACACGCTCAGCCGCGAGCTCGAGGCGCTGATGGCCTCGACCGCCGAGCTGCGCCGCGCCCCCGACAACATCTACTCGATGATGACCGACGCCGACATGACCTTCCCCACGATCAAGGACGCCCAGGGCAACGACGTCGAGATAACCCACGGCAACTTCATAACGCTGCTGGAGAGCCCCGACCGCGAGGTGCGCCGCAGCGCCTGGGACGGGCTGATGCTGACGCTGGCCAAGTGGGGCAACACCATCGCCACGACCTACGCCTCCAGCGTCAAGTCCGACATATTCGAGGCCCGCGCGCGCAAATACCCCGACACGCTCGAGGCCTCGCTGTACGGCAACGAGATACCCCGCGCGGTCTGCGACAACCTGATAGGCGAGATCCACGGCCGGCTGGACGCCATGGGCCGCTACATAAAGCTGCGCGGCCGGCTGCTGGGCCTGGACACCGTGCGCCCGTACGACATGTACACGCCGATAGTCGGCGACGTCGACATGGGCCTGGACTATGAGCATGCCTATGACGAGGTCGTCAAGTCGCTCGCGCCGCTGGGCGAGGAGTACGTGAGCCAGCTGCGCGCGGCCCGCTCCGAGCGCTGGATAGACGTTTACGAAAACCGCGGCAAGACCAGCGGCGCATACTCGACCGGCGCGTTCGGCGCGCACCCCTACGTGCTGCTCAACTACCAGCCCACGCTCGACAGCCGCATGACGATCGCCCACGAGATGGGCCACGCGATGCACACCTGGTACTCGCAGCGCGCGCAGCCCTATCCCACCGCCGACTACTCGCTGTTCGTGGCCGAGGTCGCCTCGACCTGCAACGAGATGCTGGTCATGCGCGACCTGCTGCGCACCGTGACCGACAGGCGTCAGCGCGCGTTCCTGCTCAACCACCTGCTCGAGCAGTTCCGCACCACGATGTTCCGCCAGACCCAGTTCGCCGAGTTCGAGATGAAGGCCCACGCGCAGGCCGAGGCCGGCGAGCCGCTGACCAGCGAGAACCTGTGCGCGCTCTACGACGGCCTCATCGCGCAGTACTACCCCGGCATGGAGCGCGGCGACACCGTCAAGTACGAGTGGATGCGCATACCCCACTTCTACCGCGCGTACTACGTCTACCAGTACGCGACCGGGTTCGCGGCCGCGGTCGCGCTCAGCGGCATGATACTCGAGCAGGGGCCGGCCGACTACCTGCGCTTCTTATCGCTGGGCTCGAGCCTGCCGCCGATCGAGGCGCTCAAGGTCGCCGGCGTGGACATGTCTACGCCCGAGCCGGTGCGCCAGGCGCTGGATTTCTTTGAGCAGGTGCTTGCGGAGTTCGAGTCGCTTATGGTATAATATCGAAGAAAACCACCTGAGCGCTATACGAGTTACGGAGGAATCGGCTTTATGAAGGGCTATGATCGTGAGGACGCCGCGCGCGCTATCGCGGCCCGCCTCAACGCGCGCGCCTACAGCGACCTGGGCATACCGCTGGACGCGCTGGTGCGCCAGGCCATAGACGCGGACCTAGAGTACATGAAGTCGGCCGGCGTGCTGGCCGAGGACGGCACTATGGGCGACGCATATTACGACGACGACGACGCGTTCGAGTTCCTGCTGGACCGCATCTGCGCCGAGCGCGGCATAAGCGGCGAGCGCGAGCTGCGCATAGCCAGCTTCCTGGACGACTACATGGACGCGCAACAGGCGTATATGGACGAGCACGGCCTGCTGGGCTGGGAATGAGTCCGCGCGCACGCTTCCCCATACCCCCGCGGCCGCCGGCCCTGCGCCCCGCCGCCCGCACTACAAGGAGGCAAATCATCAGATGAAGATAAGTTTTTCGACACTCGGCTGCCCGCGCTGGAGCTGGAACGACATAATAACCACCGCCGCCGACCTCAAGTACGACGGCATTGAGGTGCGCGGCGTGGGCAAGGACATATCCGCGCCCTCGATACCGCAGTTCGGGCCCGAGCTGCTGCCCGCGACCAAGGCGCAGCTGGCCAAGCTGGGCCTGAGCATAAGCTGCCTGACCAGCGACATCTGCCTGCACGTGCGCGAGCGCGAGGACGAGATACTGCGCGAGGTCGCGGCGTATATAGACCTGGCGCAGCGCATGGGCGTGCCGTATGTGCGAATAATGGGCTGCGCGAGCGTGGCCCAGCCCACCGGCCAGGTGGACGAGGGCTATGTGCGCGACCTGGCGCAGCGCTGCGGCGAGCTGGCCCGCGAAAAGGGCGTCACGCTGCTGATAGAGACCAACGGCGTATGGGCGCAGAGCGAGAAGCTGCGCGCGCTGCTGGACGCGATCGGCTCGCCCAACGTGGCCGCGCTCTGGGACGTCAACCACCCGTTCCGCTACTACGGCGAGAGCGCCCAGACCACCTGGGACAACCTGGGCAAGTACGTGCGCCACATGCACCTGAAGGACTCGATTATGCAGGACGGCCGCGCGCGCTACGCGATACTGGGCTACGGCGACCTGCCGATAGAGCAGATAATCGGCGTGACGACCGCGGGCGGCTACGACGGCTTCTACTCGCTGGAGTGGCTCAAGCGCTGGGACGTGACGCTCGAGGAGCCCGGCATAGTGTTCGCGCACTACGTCAGCTACATGCGCTCGTTTGCGTAAGCACGATATAGTGATACGACCGCCCGCGCACGGCTTGTCGGCCGCAGCGCGGGCGGTCTTGCATATGCGGGCGGCGCTGGTCGCATGCGCTGGCGCGGCGCCGCCTCGCAGATGGAGGCGCATTATGCACACCGCCCTGCACGGCTTGCCGGGCGGCTTATGTCGTTTTGGCGCATTGCGCGCCGCATGTTTTCACGTAAACATGGCCGTCTGCCCGTGCACGGCGCTTGCAGCCCGAGGCGCGGGCAGTCCTGTTTTGCGGGCAGCGCTGGCTGCGCCTGGCCGGCCACAGGCACGGCCCATGGCGCGACACACAGCGGCGGCAAGCGACGCCGTGACACGCTACCCGCCGCCGCCGGCGCCGGCCTGAGGGCCCTGACGGCGGTCTGCGGCACATGTACTCAGCCCAAAACGCCAAGGCCGCACGCGCCAACCCGCGCGTGCGGTCGATATCGTATTATCAGCGCCTACCGCGCCTTCCGGCGGCGCATGTACTCGTCGCGCAGTATCGCGTTCTGTGGCATGGCCACATGGCGGCCCGCGTTGTACAGCCGCGCAGCCCGTCCACTTCCCCGCCCGCCCTATCGCATCAGGCTCGCGCCAGAACAGCCCGCGCCCCACCGCGCTTTGACCAAAAACACAACCGCATGCGCCAGCTCGCGCATGCGGTCGATATCGCATTATCAGCGCCTACCGCGCCTTCCGGCGGCGCATGTACTCGTCGCGCAGTATCGCGTTCTGTGGCATGACCACATGGCGGC
>CAWVGT010000006.1:0-3416 GCA_963928645.1 Candidatus Fimadaptatus sp. | reverse complement strand
ACGCAATCCTGAGAATAGCATACATACGAACGGCCCCGTCGCAATTTGGCGTGAACCAAAGCGGCGGGGCCGAAACTATTCGCAGACCGGCGCGGCGTGCGAAGCCCGGACGAGCAGACAGGTCGAATCTATACAGAATCAATGTTTGGCCATACCGTAAGGACGCAAGGCCCCGCGAGGCAAGGCCGGAACTATTTGCGGGCCGGCGGCGCGTCATGCGCAGCCCGGACGAGCAGACAAGTTGAATCTATACAAAATCAATGTTTGCCCTGCCGCAAGGACGCAAAGCCCAGCGCGGCAGGGCCAAAACTATCCGCGGGCCAACGGGTGGCAAGCGCAACCCTCCCGCCCTCAACTACACGCGCGCAATATGAACTCGGCGCACAAATCGCCGTATTGATACCGGCCGTCCGGCTTTATGTCGCAGCAGTAGCCGGTGTGCTGATAGCCCGGCAGCGTGTGCAGCTCTATCATGGACTCCGGATAGCCGTAGTTGAGCAGCACCCGGCGCATCAGCGCGTTCTGCTCGACGCGCGCGGGCATGTCGAACTCGGCCGTGAGCACCAGCAGCGGCCGGCCGGGGCGCGCGTCGGATATGTGGTAGAGCGGCGCGGCCTCGTCCACGACTATGCGGCGCGGATCGAACCCGCGGCGGCTGAGCAGCTCGTAGTGGGTCGTGGGCTGGCCCGCGTCGAATATGAAGCCGCGCAGCGCCTCGGGCTCCAGCCCGCGCGCCGCCAGATAGCGCCGGTCAAACGCCAGCATCATCGATATGTACGCGCCCGCCGACGAGCCGCCCAGCACGCACCCCGTGCCCGGCAACAGCCCCGCGCCGCCCGACAGCGCCCACCTGAGCGCCTGCGCGCCGTCCTCGATCGCCGCCGGGTAGTCCGCCTCGGGCAGCAGCCGGTAGTTGACCGACACCGTGGCTATGCCCCGCGCCGCCAGATGCTCAAACAGCGCCGGGTTGTCGGCCTTGTCGCCCGATACCAGCCCGCCGCCGTGCAGGTATACATAGGTCGCGCGCGGCGCGTCGGGCAGGTACGCGTCCAGCCGCTGCCCGGCGTCGCCGTAGACCAGGTCGCACACTCTTTGCATGGTATCCCTCCCTCGGATAGTGGTCGCCTACATTATACCACCCGCCGCCGCGCGTAGCAATGCCAGCCGGCGTATTGCATTCGCCCGCCCGGCGCGCTATAATAGCCTGTGCAACGATATATATTGAGCGCGAGGTGCATTGTGAACATACTGTCGCTTGAGAGGATCACCAAGTCGTATTTGGGCGCGCCGGTGCTGGACGGCGTGTCGCTCTACGTCGCCGAGGGCGACCGCGTGGGCGTGATAGGCGCAAACGGCGCCGGCAAGAGCACGCTCATGCGCATAGCCGCGCGCGAGCTCGCGCCCGATTCCGGCAGCGTGTCGCTGGCTTCGGGCGCGCGCGTGAACTACCTGGCGCAGTCGCCCGAATTCCCGGAGCACATGACGGTCATGGAGGCCGTGTTACACCAGCTGCCCGCGCGCGGCGACGAGCAGGACTACGAGGCCCGCGCGATGCTGACCCGCCTGGGCATAACCGACATGGCCGCCGACGTGAGCGCGCTGTCGGGCGGCCAGCGCAAGCGCGTCGCGATAGCCGCGGCGCTGATGCGGCCCGGCGAGCTGCTGCTCATGGACGAGCCCACCAACCACGTCGACGCCGAGCTGATCGCATACCTCGAGTCGCAGCTGGCGCGGCGCGGCGGCGCGCTGATGATGGTCACGCACGATCGCTACTTCCTGGAGCGCGTGTGCAACCGGATCGTCGAGGTCGAGGGCGGCACGCTGCACGAGTACGCGGCCAACTACTCGCGCTATCTGGAGCTCAAGGCCGAGCGCGAGCAGATGCAGGAGGCGTCGCGGCGCAAGCTGACGGCGCTGTACCGCGACGAGCTCAGCTGGATACGGCGCGGCGCGGCGGCGCGCACCACCAAGCAGCGCTACCGCGTGGAGCGGTTCGACGAGCTCAAGCGCCAGGCCGCGCCCCAGCCCGAGGCGCGCCGGCTCGAGATAACCACCGGCCACGCCCGGCTGGGCAAAAAGCTGATAGAGCTGGACGGCGTGACCAAGGGCTACGGCGGGCGGACGCTGATAAAGGACTTTGACTATTCGCTGCTGCGCGAGGACCGGATAGGCGTGATCGGGCCCAACGGCTGCGGCAAGAGCACGCTGCTTGGGCTGATAGCCGGCGAGCTCGCGCCCGACGCCGGCACGATAGCGCGCGGTGACACGGTGCGGTTGGGCTTTCTGCACCAGGAGGTGCCCGCGTATCCGCCCGACAAGCGCGTGATCGACGCCGTGCGCGATGTGGCCAACGCGATACCCACGCGCGACGGCGTGCTGACCGCCAGCCAGCTGTGCGAGCAGTTCCTGATAAACTCGACTATGCAGTACACGCCGGTAGCGCGGCTGTCGGGCGGCGAGCGCCGGCGGCTGTACCTGATGCAGGTGCTGATGGGCGCGCCCAACGTGCTGCTGCTGGACGAGCCCACCAACGACATCGACATACAGACGCTCACGATACTCGAGGACTACCTGGCCTCGTTCCCGGGGCCGGTGATCGCGGTGTCGCACGACCGGTACTTCCTGGACAAGTTTGCGCACAGGGTGTTTGCGTTCACGCCGGAGGGCATAGTGGACAGCGTGGGCGGCTACACCGACTACCGCGAGCTGGCGGCGGCGCAGGCGCGGCCGGCAGCGCCCGAGGCGCCCGCCGCCGCACCTGAGCGTGCGCGCACCGGCCGGCGCAAGCTGCGCTTCACGTTCCGCGAGCAGCGCGAGTTCGACACGATAGAGGACGACATAGCCGCGCTGGAGGCGCAGAGCGCGCAGCTGCAGGCGCAGATGGAGGCCGCCGCGAGCGACTACGTGGCGCTGGGCGAGCTGGGCGCGCGCAAGGAGGCGGTCGATGCGGAGCTGGCGGCCAAGCTGGATCGCTGGCTGGAGCTGAGCGAGCTGAACGAGCGCATCGCGCGCGGCGAGTACGAGGACTAGGCGGGCGCGCGGGGCGGTTTGTCGCATGGGCGCGGCAGGATGACTGGGGCGCAGGTGGGAGCGGCGGTTCCTGATGCGCAGGGCTGGCGCGCGGCGAAGATAGGCTCGAGCGAGTCGCGTGATCGATACGAGCGCAAGAGCGATTGCGCCACAGGTTGCGAAAGCGCTGCAAGTAACAGAGCCGGCGCGCGGCGAGATGGGTTCGAGCGAGTTGCGTGACTGATGAGAATGCAAGAATGACCGCGCCACAAAGTGCGAAAGCGCTGCAAGTAACAGAGCCGGCGCGCGTCGAAGATGGGTTCGAGCGAGTCGCGTGACCGGTGAGATCGCAAGAATGACCGTGCCACAAAGTGCGAAAGCGCTGCAAGTAACAGAGCCGGCGCGCG
>CAWVGT010000005.1:0-5956 GCA_963928645.1 Candidatus Fimadaptatus sp. | reverse complement strand
GATGCCGGGTATATAGCAGGTACCCTCGATATTGTTGGTAAGGCGAACGCGGGCGATCTTGCGCAGCGCCGAGTTCGGCTTTTTAGGCGTCAGAGTCTTGACCGACAGGCAGACGCCGCGCTTCTGCGGGCAGTTCTGCAGTATCGGCGCAGTGGACTTGACAGTAATCTTTTCCCTACCCTTGCGGATCAACTGGTTGATCGTGGGCATGGAAGCACCTCCTTTTTAGTCCCTCCCCCGCACTGAACCCACCGCGGGGGACAGCGGCCGGCCCATGCCGGCACTTGTAGCTGAGCTTCTATAAAGACCCCGCAACCCTCGGAGCGTTATAGGCTTTATCGGTCTGCGCGCCGCCCATGCTGTTAGCATTTCCCAAGCGGCTCCGGTTTATGCCCGTTTTACGGGGCTCACGCGCCCTTTTTCGCGCGCCGAAAACCTCTGCAAACTCTGTCATTGTACTCTTATTTTACCCAAGTGTCAATGTTTTTTGAGTTAATCGTGCGTTTGATAAAGTATACGGACATGTAATGAGCGCGCGGCATGTGCTGCCGCGCGCTCCGCAGGGACGCGTCATTGCGCGTCATTGCGCGTCTTGCGCTTCTTGCTCCGTCTCGGTCATGTCCAGCTGCCCCGCAAGTTCCAGCGCGGTAACGCAGGCCTTTTGCCAGACCGTCTCTATTTCGACCTCCGCCGCGTCGGCGTCGCCCGGCAGCAGCTGGTAGACCCGGTAGTCCACCTCGCCCGCAGCGTCGGTCTGCCATGCCGCGCGCCAGCTGTAAGCCCGCGCATCGGCCGCGGCGCCCGCGAACCACAGGCGCTCAGGCAGCGCGTCGCCGGCAAATATCGCGATGTCGGCGCCGTCGACCCGCATCAATTCGCCGCTGCCCGCGCCGGTCAGGCCCGCGCCGGTCACGTCCAGCTTGACCTCCAGCAGCCTCAGCCCGCCGATGTCGACAGTGCGCGCAAGCTCTATCTCAGCCCCGTCGACGGCCTCGCCCGCGCCCTCCTTGCGCTCGCCGGGCGCGGTCTCCGCATCCGGCGCGGGCAGGTCCAGCCCGGCGCTCAGCCGCGTGCCGCCCGCGCGCAGTTCGAGCGCCAGTTGGCCCTCGCCCTCTACGCGCCCGACCAGCGCCAGCCGCAGCGCGCCCTCCGCGCCCTCGGTCGATTCGGTCACGTCGGCCACGCCCAGCGTTATGTCGCGCCCGTCCTGCGTGAGCCGGGGCATGGTCACGGCCATGCCGGTCAGGGACAGGTATATCGCCGTCGGGCCGTCCGCGCCGCCGATTATGCCTATCGTCGCCGCAGCAGCCTCGTCCACATTGTCAGTCGTGCCGTCGGCCGTGTATATCGACGTCGGGCCATCCGCGCCGCCTATCACTTCGGGCGCTTCGTTCGTGGCCTCGCCAGAGTCGGTCGGCTGCGGTTCACCGGCTGTGTACATCGATGTCGGGCCGTCCGCACCGCCTATCACGCCGGCTTCATCCTCGGTTTCGGTCTGCTCCGTAGGCATTGGGCCGTCCGTCAGTATTATGGACGTCGCGCCGTCCGCGCCGCCTATCGCGCCGGTTGTTGCGTCCGTCTCGTTTCCTATATAATCGCCAGCGTTGCCCTCGACCAGCTCGTCCCTCAGCAGCGCCTCAAGTTCGGCGTCGGCCGTGACGTACAGATCCAGCTGCCGGCCCGCTTCGGGCTGGAGCGCCACGAGGCTCGAGTAGTTCAGCCGCACGCCGTCCTGGGGCGTCAGCTCCACCAGCGCGTACACGTACTCGCCCTCGCGCGCGCTCTCCACGACCGACAGCTCCGGCGTCTCCAGCAGCTTCAGCACGACCTCGCCGCCCTCGCCGCCGGCGCGCTCGAGCTGCAGCGCTATCTCGCCGTCCTCGGGCACGGCCTCGTACAGCTCCCACAGCTCGCACCATATCGGCTCGCCCGCGCCGTCGTCGACGATATGCGCCGTGCTTGCCTCGCCCGTGCCGTACAGCGTCAGGGCGTTTATGCCATCCGCAGTGCGCACGTCGCCCTCGCTCGGCCGGTAGCGCACGCCCAGCAGCAGCCGCCCATCCAGCTCGAGCGCGTTCACGTTCATTATCATGATGTCGTCGGGCACGCTGACTTGCGCGACGTCGCGCGCGCGTATCCGGTCGGACTGCTCCAGTTCGTCCAGCTCCAGCCCCGCCGTGTAGCTGTCGTCATTCGCGGCCGTGTCGTCCGCGGTCGCATACAGCCCCATCGACTGCGCGCTCAGGCACCTGTACACCTCGGTATAGCGCAGCGCGCCGCCGTCCTCGCCCATGCGCTCGACCCGGCTCCAGAACAGCTCGGTGCTGCCGCTGACCGCGTCGACCAGCGCCCGCGTGACCGCCACCGCGCCCTTTGTCGGCGTGTACGGCGAATCCGCGTCGCCGCTTAACTCGCTGAGCTGCGCGTCGTACAGATAGCGCCCCGGCATCGCCAGCTCGTAGTCCACGTACAGGTACTCGCCGTCGTATGCGCTGTCGTTGAGCCTGAGCTGCAGTTCGGCCAGCTCGTCGGTCGCCAGCGCGGCGGTCTCGGCTACGTCGCCGGTATCTGTCGCGGCGGCATTGTCCGCGTCGTCGTCCGTTATCGCGGCGATCACGTCCAGTTCGCCGGAGGTCTGACCGGTTTGTACATCGGCCGGCACAGCGTCCGCCGTATCGTCCGCCGCCACGTCCTCCGCGCCCGGGTACAGGTAGCGCCCGTCGTCAAACTGATAGTATTCGTCGTACTCCGCATCGGCGGTGACCGCCACGTTGAGCGCGATGTGCTCGCCGTTTATCATGAACTCCAGCACGCCCGGCAGCGCGCCGTATCCGCTCGCGTTGAGCCACGCGCCGCCGCCGAGCTCCAGCGCCGCGCGCATGTTAGTGTCCTCGCCGCCCACGCACTCTACCTGCGCGTCGGCCAGGGCGCCATACGCCTCCTCATCGGTGGTCAGGCACGCGCGCGCAAAGTATATGCCGCCGCTCTCGACCGCCCAGCCGACCGGCTCAGCCGCATCGGCGTACAGCGCGCGCACGTCCATGGCCCCGCCCGCGGCTATGTCCAGCTCGAACGCCACTCCGCCCACGCTCGCGCGCAGATTGGCCGCGTCGCCCGCGCCGCACTGATAGAGCAGGTCATACCGCACGCTGTCCTCGCCGCGCTGCGCGCGCATCGCCAGCAGCCGCGCCGGCGCGCCGTCGGGCGTGTTGAGCGCCGCGCTGCCCAGCTGCGCGTCCGCGTCGCTGGCCGTTATCGCCACGTGCGCCAGGCCGCGCCCGTCGTACTGGCCCTCGGCGAACAGGTTTGCGTCCATCTCGGTCGGCGTCGGGCCTAGCCACTCCTCGCCTAACTCGGTCGGTATTGGGCCTAGCCACTCCTCGCCTAACTCGGTCGGCGTTGGGCCTTGCCACTCCTCGCCTAACTCGGTCGGCGTCGGGCCTTGCCAGTCCTCTCCCAGCTCGGTCGGCGTCGGGCCTGCGCCGTCGTCATCCGCCAGGGCCGCCTGCGCCGGTTCGTCCACATACGTCAGCTCGGACAGCGCCTGCGCGCCGCTCAGGCTCAGTTCATATGCCGCGCCCGCGCCCGCGCCGTCGCTCAGCTCAAACCGCTCGGGCAGTCCGCCGTCGAACATTATCGTGAGCAGCACGCCGCCGTCCAGCACGCGCGTCGCTATCCTGCCGTCCGCGCCGCCGACCGACCAGACGGTCTCGGCCAGCGCCCGCAGCTCCTCGCCCTGCGCGTCGCCCTCAAAGTACAGCCGCGCGCACGCGAACCCCTCGCCCGCGACCGCGCCGCCGCTGGTCAGCTCGGGCATACCGTCCGCGTCCGCCTGCGCTATCGAGTAGTAGTTCATGTCGGCATTGAGCGCGCTGACCGATATCGTGCCCTCGCCGAATGCGCCGCTCAGGTCAACGTTCAGCAGCGCGCCGTCGGCCGGCTCGCACTCGTACAGGAACTCGTACACCGTGGCGTCGCCCGCCGTGGCCCATCCGGTTATCAACGCCTGCTCCGCGCCGTTGACCCTGAACGACACCGCGAGGTCGTAATCGCTCAGGCGGCTATCCGCCAGCTCGTCGATTGTCATACCCGCATAGCGCTGCGGCGCGGGCACTATGGCCGTGCCGTCCCATTCCTCGAGATCCACCGTGACCCGCGCGTACAGCGTGCGCCCGTCAAACAGCGCCTCGTCCACGCTCACGCACTGCGCTATCCGCGCAAAGCCGTCCTGTCCCCCGCTCAGCTGCTGCGCGTCCTGACCGGTTATGTTGTCGGGGTTCCACGCGCCGCGCAGCCCCGCCGCCAGCGCGCCGCCCATTATCAGCAGCGCGCACGTCAGCGCCAGCGCCGCGCTGAATGTAAACTTCTTCACAGGCTCTTCCTCCTCCAGCTGCTCCAAAGTCGCCCTCGTCTTTGCGATATAGCTCTCAGGCGGCGCGGCAAACGCTTTTCTCAGGTCTATGTCCGCGCGTTTACGCATCATACCGCCCCTCCTTTTCGAGTAGTTCCCTGAGCTTTACCCGGCCCTGATGTATGCGCCACTTGACCGCGCCGCCGGGTATGTGGAGCATACCGGCAATCTCGCTCACCGAATACCCCTCGGCACAGCTGAGCATAAGCGGCAGCCGGTACTTCACGTCCAGCTGCGCCAGCGCGCTGTACAGCCCCGGGTCGGGCGGTTCGGGCACGCCCTGCGGCGCCGCGCGCAGCTCCGCGTCCGGCGCGGGCGCCGCCCGCCGCGCCCGCGCGCGCAGCTCGCCCCGGCAGCGGTTTATCAGTATCCGCATCAGCCAGGTTTCAAACAGCCGTTCGTCGCGCAGCGAACCCAGCGCGCGCCAGGCCGCAATCAGCGCCTCCTGCACCGCGTCCTCGGCGTCGGCGCTGCCCAGCGCGGCCAGCGCCACGCGGTACAGCCGCGCCTGGCACCCCTCGACGCGCTCGACGAACTCTGTCCTGTCCAACTGAATACACATCCTTCGCAATGGCCATTACACATATTAGATTGCGTTGCGCGCGATTTCGATTGGGCCATGAGGCCGATTTGCATATATTTAACATGAGCACTGGATGAGTGGACGGGAGCCGTCTGTGCTGCACGCTATTTTGATTGGTTCAACTGGGGATTTGCTTTTACTTACTGAGCGCCCGCGCTGGTTAAGCCTGCGGGTGCTATCTGTGCTGCACGCTGTATCGATCAGGTCAATCGAAGGCTAGTATTTGTTAACTGCCGCCTGCGCAGGCAAAGCCAGCGAGGGCCATCTGCGCTGCGCACAATTCGATTAGGTCAACTGGGGGATTTGTTTTTCCTTGATAATCGTCCGCGCTGGCTGAGCTGGCAAGCGCCGTCCGCGCTGCGCTCAATTTCGATTGGATCAGTCGAGTAAGGTTACATTTGTTAATAACCGCCTGCACTGGCGTACCCCTCTGCGCCGCGTGCGATGTCGATTGGGTCAACCATAGCATTTTCATTTATTCAACAATCGACCGAGCGCCGTTTGAAGCAGCCAGGGCCATCTGCGTCGCGCCGCCATGCGCACCCCGGTCAACCAAAACAAAGCGGAGCTGGCATCGCTGCCGACTCCCCTCTCAGAGCGTTGACAAACCCCGGCGTCTGGACAGCCGGTTTTACTCAAAAAAACGTTTTGCAACATCTGCTGGCGTTTTGCAAATTCAATCTAACTCAAGCGGTATTACATATAATTTTGCTCGTTTGGCCTGCTGCTGTTGCACATACGGCCAAGCAGACCGTTTACGACATACTTTGTCAATAAACAGAAAGCGGAGCCGGCCTCGCTGCCGACTCCGCTCTCTGATAAGCGTATATCAATAGGTCTCGTGTATCTCGATGCCCTTGTAGCGCTTCATGCCGGTGCCCGCGGGTATCATCTTGCCGATTATGACGTTCTCCTTCAGGCCCAGCAGCGGGTCGACCTTGCCCTTTATCGCGGCCTCGGTC
>CAWVGT010000004.1:0-11916 GCA_963928645.1 Candidatus Fimadaptatus sp. | reverse complement strand
CTCCCGCCCTATGCGCCCGCTTCGCTGGAACTCGCCCAGGCAGATGCTCGCTTGCTTCACTGTACAAAATGATTGACAAACCTACAGCGCAACGTAAATTTATAATTGAGGCTTGCAGGGCGGGGTGCGCGGGGCTATAATGGCAGGGGCGCGCGCAGCGGCCGGCGGGGTCGGCCGTCGACGCGGCGCGCAGTGCGCCGAAGCGGGGCGCTGTACGCGGCGCCATAAAGGCGTGGCGCGGCAGCGCTAAGGCATGAACGCAGAATCCCGGCAGCGGGAGCCGCCGGGCAAGAGAGGTGCTTGGGCATGATAGAGGTCACGCCGCAGATGTTGGCGGTGGTGTGTTCATTGGTGTTTCTGGCGTCGTTTATCGACTCGATAGCGGGCGGGGGCGGGCTGATATCGCTGCCGGCGTATCTGGCGGTGGGGCTGCCCACGGCGTACGCGGCCGGCACCAACAAGCTGACGGCCAGCGCGGGCACGGTCATGGCGGCGCTGCGCTTCGGGCGGGGCGGCAAGATAGACTGGCCGGTGGCGCTGCTGGCGGCGGCGGGCGCGCTGCCGGGCGCGTATATCGGCGCATGGATAATGCAGCTCATGCCGCCGGCGACGTCGCGCGTGGTGCTGATGGTGATGCTGCCGCTGGCGGCGGTGGTCATATTCGCGCGCGAGAAGCTGGGCCACGACTGGCGCGTCATGGTCAGGCATCCGCGGGCGGCGGCGCTGCTGATCGGGCTGGGCATAGGCTTCTATGACGGGCTGGTGGGGCCGGGCACGGGCACGTTCCTGATAATACTGTTCACGGCGCTGCTGGGCATGGGCGACGTGCGGGCGTCCGGCAGCGCCAAGGTGGTCAACCTCGCCTCGAACGTGGCGGCGCTGGTCAGCATGCTGCTGGGCGGGCATGTGCTGTGGCAGCTGGGGCTGCCGGCGATGTGCTGCTCGGTGCTGGGCGGGTATCTGGGCAGCGGTATGGCGCTCAAGCGCGGCGCGCGGCTGGTGCGCGGCGTGATGCTGGTCGTGCTGGCGATGCTGATGATAAAGCTGATATACGACATGTGCGCGGGCTGAGCGCGCCATAGGCCGGCATGACCTGCGCAGGCGCGGGCAGCAGCGCGCGAGCAGGCGTACTGCGTGTGCCGCGCGAACCGCTTGCAAAGGGCTGCGATTGCAGCGCGGCCATGTTGCCCGGGCGCGTAGCTGATAGTGCGCCGAACATACGGCCAAGTGTCTGCCCTCGGCAGTACGGTCGCATTTAGGGTATGGCGCATCACGAAGGCGCGCCATAGGCCGGCATGACCTGCGCAGACGCGGGCAGCAGCGCGCGAGCAGGCGTACTGCGTGCGCCGCGCGAACCGCTTGAGGGCTGCGATTGCAGCGCGGCTGATTGTGCGCCGACCATGCGCCCGAGCGTGCGGTCGCGTTGATGTGCAGGGCGCCTCGATGAGGCGTAATATGGGCCGGCATGCCTGTCAAAACCGCGCTGAATCGACGTCGACAGCTGTGCGCGAACAGGCCGCGCCGCGTGAACCAAATGCGAAAGGCTTCGATTATATCGCCGCCATGCTGCCCGGGCGCTTGCGCCGCGTTGCGCGCGGCTGTGCGGCTGGACGGGGCGCACCGCTTGGCATGCGCCCTGCCTGCATACTGCGCCGTGGGCGGCATCACCTCAGCAGCGCGCGCCGGCGCCTGTGGTCGGGCATCACGCGCTCGAGCTCGGCGTAGAACCCGGGGCCGTGGTTCATGTGGCGCAGGTGGGCCAGCTCGTGCGCGACGACGTAGTCTATCGCCTCGTCGGGATAGAGCATGACCCGCCACGAGAAGCAGATCGCGCCCTTGCCGGAGCAGCTGCCCAGCCGCGTGCGGGCGTCGGTTATCGTTATGCGCGTGGGCGCCACGCCCATCAGCGCGGCATAGTGCGCCACGCGCCGGGGCAGCTCGACCCTGGCGCGGGCTGTCAGCTCGGCGCGCCGGGCGGCGTCGGGCTCGGGATGCGCCTGAGCGCGCAGGCGCGCCTGAGCCAGATGCGTTTCGATCCAGCCGGCGTGCGCGGTCACGAAGCGCTCTATGTCGCGCAGCGGCATGCGCATGGGCGCGCGCACTATCACGCGCTGCTGGCGGATCTCCAGCGCGAGCGTGCGCCGGTTGGAGCGTATCAGTTCGTAGTCCATGGCGTACCTCCGGCAAATGGGATATACAAGAGTATACCGCGCGGCGGGGCGCAAGTCAAATCGGCCCGCCGCGTATCGGCCGTCGCGGCGATTTAATGCGGCGGCATAATTTATTACATGGTGAGTTCAAAATTAAGGGATATAATAGCTCGCATATCGGGTGAGGAGGATATCGACTTGAAGAGGAAGCACAGGTTGCGCATATGGCTGATCGTGCTGGCGGTGCTGGCGGTGGCGGCGGTCGCGCTCATATTGCCCACTATAAACAACGTAAAGGACGCGCTGTACCAGTCCGAAACGGTGACGCGCGGATCGATAGAGACGTATTACAGCTTCTCGGGCGCGCTGGAGCTCAAGCGGCAGGAGACGCTCGCGGCGCAGTCCGACTGCGAGGTGCGCGACGTATACGTGCAGGAGGGCGACCATGTCTCAAAGGACGACCGGCTCGTGCGGCTGTCGGACGGCCACACGCTGCGCGCCGGCATGGACGGTGAGATCGTGAGCGTGGACGTGGAGCAGGACGACGCCGTGAGCATGGGCCAGACGCTGGTGGACATAGCCGACTTCGACAGCATGCGCGTCGAGTTCGACGTGGACGAGTTCGACGTGGACGCCGTGAGCGTGGGCATGGACGCCCAGGTCACGATAGACGCGCTGGACTACACGTTCACCTCGCCGGTCACGCGCATAAGCAAGACCGCGCAGCTCACCGGCGACATATCGTACTACACCGCGCGCATAGAGCCCGAGCCGGGCCAGCTGCCCGAGGCGGCGCTGCCGGGCATGCGCGTGGATGTAAAGACGCTGGGCGCGTCGGCCGAGGACGTGCTGCTGCTGAGCATGGAGGCGCTGAGCTTCGACGAGTACAACAAGCCCTATGTGCTCATCGATGTGGACGGCGCAAAGCAGCGCCAGTACGTCGAGACCGGCATTAACGACGGCGTGTACGTCGAGATTACGTCCGGGCTGGCCGAGGGCGACGTGATATACTACCCCACGCCGCTGAGCGACTTTGAAGAAATGATGCAGATGGGCCGCATGCGCTCGAGCGCGGACGAATAAGGGGCGGTGCGCATGGACGGCGAATTCTTCCGCATGACGGACATAATAAAGACCTACAAGATGGGCGACGAGGAGCAGATGGTGCTCAAGCACGTGAACCTGACCATAGAGGAGGGCGAGTTCCTGAGCGTGCTGGGGCCGTCGGGCAGCGGCAAGTCGACGCTCATGAACATAATCGGCTGCCTGGACACGCCCACCTCGGGCGAGTACGTGCTGCGCGGGCGGCGCGTAAACGACCTGGACCAGCGCGAGCTGGCGCGCATACGCTCGCGCGAGATAGGGTTCATATTCCAGTCGTTCCAGCTGCTGCCGCGGCTGGACGCGCTGCGCAACGTGGAGCTGCCGCTGATATACGCGGGCATGCCGCCCCGGGAGCGGGCGCGGCGCGCGCGGGAGATGCTCGAGCGCGTGGGGCTGGGCAACCGCATGCACCACTACGCGCGCCAGCTGTCGGGCGGGCAGCAGCAGCGCGTGGCGATAGCGCGGGCGCTGGCGGGCAATCCGTCGCTGCTGCTGGCCGACGAGCCGACCGGCGCGCTCGACCAGGAGACCGGGCGGCAGGTCATGGCGCTGTTTTCCGACCTGAACCGCGAGGGGCGCACTATAATCATGATAACGCACGACGCGCATATCGCCTCATATGCGCGCCGCACGGTCAACGTGCTGGACGGCGTGCTGTCGGAGGGGGCGCTGGGGTATGCGTGATTTCGGCGTGTCGATGTTCATAGAGAGCGTGCGCATGTCGCTGGACAACATACGCGCCAACAAGCTGCGCTCGTTTCTGACGGTGCTGGGCATAATAATAGGCGTGATGGCGGTCATAGCGCTAATGACGATAGTGCACGCGCTGACCGACACGATAACCAGCGAGTTCACCGCGATGGGCACCGGCAAGCTGACGGTGCAGGCCGCGGGCACGCCGCTCAAGCGCGGGCTCAACTCGGACGACATGGCCAGGCTGCGCGCGCTGGACAACGTGGCCCAGATAGACCCCAAGGCCAGCCTGAGCGCGACGGTGTCCAGCGCGAGCGCGTACATAGAGGACATGTCGGTAAGCGGCAACAGCGAGGTGTACTTCCAGCGCCAGAGCGAGCTGATGGCGCGCGGGCGGGCGCTGAACGTGCTGGACGTGGAGGGCGTGAACCGGGTGTGCGTGCTGGACTCGGAGGCGGCGGCGCGGCTGTTCGACAGCGAGGACCCGCTGGGCCAGTTCATAAACATAGGCGGCATAGAGTACCGCGTGGTGGGGCTGCTGTCCGAGGACGGCGACGCCGACGTCATGAGCCAGGCGTTCGGCGGCAACGAGAACGGGCGCATAATCATACCGTACACCGCGGCGCTCAAGCAGGCGGGCCAGCGCAACGTGACGTCGCTGGACGTGTATGTCGAGGATACCGACCTGATGGACGACACCGTGGACGAGGTCGAGGCGGTGCTCAAGGCGGCGTT
Source organism: Candidatus Fimadaptatus sp. (assembly GCA_963928645.1). Lineage (GTDB taxonomy): Bacteria > Bacillota > Clostridia > Christensenellales > Aristaeellaceae > Fimadaptatus. Next base: position 7,234 of record CAWVGT010000004.1, on the reverse strand, counting down.
CAACTACCGCGACGACAGCTACACGGTGATAAACATGGAGAGCCTGCTGGACACCATGGACACTATGATGGGCATGATGTCGGGCGTGCTGGTGGGCATAGCCTCGATAGCGCTGCTGGTGGGCGGCATAGGCATAATGAACATGATGCTGGTGTCTGTGACCGAGCGCACCGCCGAGATCGGCCTGCGCAAGGCGCTGGGCGCGCAGCCCGCGCAGATACAGATGCAGTTCCTGATAGAGTCGATAGTGCTGTCGCTGATAGGCGGGCTGGCGGGGCTGCTGGTCGGGCTGGCGGTGTCATACGCGATGATAACCGCGATGGGCGCGACGTTCACGATATCTATGGACGCGGTCGGGCTGGGCGTGGGGTTCTCGGCGGCGGTGGGCATAGTGTTCGGCTGGGCGCCGGCGCGCAAGGCCAGCGCGCTCAACCCGATTGACGCGCTGAGGAACGTGTAGCGCGTGGGCGGCGGGCCATGTACAGGGCGGACGTGGTCATACATGTCATATAGAGTGTGTGCGGAGCATCGCAAAGAGGTGCTCCGCTTCAGTTTACTGGCAAAGCGGGCCACGCGCGGACAGTTTGGTTCTGCTTGCGATGGGCAGGGCCTGACGCCGCAAATCGCGCTTATACATTCAGTATTGTAATATCATTTTGTATAATTGAATATACATAAGCCAAATCGAATCCAAAGCAACACGCGGCACCCGGCATTTGGCGCCTTGCCGACGGCCTGAAGCGAAGCATCGGAATGGAAGCTGAGCGTCAGTATAGGATGTTCCGCTTCAGCTTGGCGACAAAGCGATTTGCGTGTTGGCAGTCCGGTACCGCTTGCGCTGGCTATGGCCTGACTTGCAAATCGCGCGCACAACCTACTTTGCAATGTTGCTTTGCAAAATCCAATATATCCATAAGCCAAATCGAATCCCAAGCAACTCGCACCATCCGGCATCTAGCGCCTTGCCGACGGCCTGAAGCGAAGCATCGGTTTGGAAGATGAGCATCAGCATGAGCAGTTCAGCTTCAGCTTATCGACAAAGCGATTTGCGCGTTGGCAGTCCAGTACCGCTTGCGATGGTCGTGGCCTTACTTGCAAATCGCGCGCACAACCTACATTGCAGCTTTGCTTTGCAAAATCCAATATATCCATAGGCCAAATCGAATCCCAAGCAACTCGTGCCACCCGGCGTTTAGCGCCTTGTCGACGGCCTGAAGCGAAGCATCGGTTTGGAAGATGAGCATCAGCATGAGCTGTTCAGCTTCAGCTTATCGACAAAGCGATTTGCGCGTTGGCAGTCCAGTACCGCTTGCGATGGTCATGGCCTGACTCGCAAATAGCGCTAATACATTCAGTATTACAACATCATTTTGTACAATTAAATGTACATAAGCCAAATCTAATCCTCAGCAACTCGTGCCACCCGGCATTTAGCGCCTTGTCGACGGCCTGAAGTGAAGCATCGGCCTGAGATGCCCCACCTTTTGCCGGCAAAATATACAAAAGCAGCCAAAGCCATGCGCGCGTGAATACCAGCGCCGCGATGAGCGCAAACTGCCATCGTATGGCTTTACTGCGATTCAGCTCACGACGCGCGGCTATTATCGCGCGCGCCGGGGCATACTAAGCGCACATAGACGAGGCGAGGTGTTCAATATGCGGGCAAATCAACAGTTGCCGATAGGCCGGGTGCACTGGCAGGCGCGGCCGGGCGAGCGCGAGCTCAGGCGCGCCGAGGAGGGCGTGCGCGGGTTTGCGCCCGAGGGCTGCGCGCCGCTGAGCCGCGGCGAGAAGGGCGGGCGGTAGCATGTCGCAGCGCGAGCGCGAGCAATACAAGCGGCTGGTCGAGCGGCGCACGCCCGGCAGCCACATGGTGCGCGACACCTGGCGCGCGGCCTGGGTCGGCGGCGCGATCTGCGCGCTGAGCGAGGCGTACATACGCTGGCTTATGGCGCTGGGCGGGCTGGAGCGGCAGGACGCCGGCGCGATATGCAGCGTGACGCTGGTGTTCATAACCGCGGTGCTCACGGCGCTGGGCGTGTTCGACCGGATAGGGCGCTATGCCGGCGGCGGCACGATCGTGCCGATAACCGGGTTCGCCAACTCGATAGTGTCGGCGGCGATGGAGTATCGCAGCGAGGGCCTGGTGCTGGGCGTGGGCGCGCGCATGTTCCAGATCGCGGGGCCGGTGCTGGTGTACGGCATCAGCTCGAGCGTGCTGGTGGGCGTCGTGTACTATTTGCTGAAATTGATATGGGGGGTTTGATATGGCAAGACTGGGCGCGCGCACTATGCGCTACGACTCCCGGCCGCGCGTGATCGCGGGCGCGGCGATAGTGGGGCCCAAGGAGGGCGCGGGGCCGTTGGGCCGCGAGTTCGACCAGGTGCTGGACGACGACCGGCTGGGCCGGGACACATACGAGCAGTCCGAGGCCGAGCTGATGACGCGCACGGCGTATCTGGCGCTCAAGAAGGCCGCGCTGCGGCCCGAACAGCTCCAGCTGATGATAGCCGGCGACCTGGAGCAGCAGATACTGGCGGCCACGATCTGCGCGCGCGAGCTGGGCGCGGGGTTCCTGGGCGTGTACGGCGCATGCTCCACGATAGCAGAGTCGATGCTGGTGGGCGCGGCGCTGATAGACGCGGGCCATGTGGACAACGCGCTGTGCGTGACCTCGAGCCACTTTTCCACGGCCGAGCGCGAGTTCCGCTACCCGCAGGAGCTGGGCAACCAGCGCACGCCCAGCTCGCAGCGCACCGTGACCGGCTCGGGCGCGGCGGTGCTGGCGGCGCAGGGCGCGGCGCGGGCACGCGTGGAGCTGGGCACGTATGGCCGGGTCATAGACTACGACATACCCGACGTAAACAACATGGGCGCGGCGATGGCGCCGGCGGCGGCCGACACGCTGTGCGCGCACTTCGACGACACGGGCCGCGTGCCGGCCGACTACGACCTGATAGTGACCGGCGACCTGGGGCGCATCGGCCGGGAGCTGCTGCGCGACCTGATGGCGCAGCGCGGCCGGCCGCTGCCGGACGCGCAGCTGCTGGACTGCGGCGCGAGCATGTTCACGCCCGAGCAGGACTCGTGCGCGGGCGGCAGCGGCTGCGCGTGCCTGGCGTGCGTGTTCGGGTCGATGCTGCTGGACAGGCTGGCCGCGGGCGAGCTCAGGCGCATACTGATAATGGGCACCGGCGCGCTGCTGAGCCCGGTGAGCGCGCTGCAGGGCGAGAGCATACCCTCGATAGCGCATGCGCTGGCCATAACGGGGCCGTGAGCGGAGGTGGTATTGTGGAGCTGATTTGGGCGATGGCGCGGGCGTTCCTGGTGGGCGGGGCGCTGTGCGCGCTGGGCGAAATGCTGATACTGCGCACCAACCTGACCAGCGCGCGCATACTGGTGCTGTTCGTGACGGCGGGCGTGGCGCTGGGCGCGCTGGGCGTGTACGAGCCGCTGATCGAGTTCGCGGGCGCGGGCGCGACTACGCCGCTGACCGGGTTCGGCTATTCGCTGAGCCAGGGCGCGATAAAGGGCGTGCGCGAGGACGGACTCATGGGCGCGCTGTCGGGCGGCGTGTCGGCGACGGCGGCGGGCATAGCGGCGTCGATAGTGTTCGGATACATCGCGGCGCTGTGCGCGCGGCCGCGCTCGAAGGATTGAGCGGGACGCAGCTGCGGGACAATACGCAACAGGCTCGCCGTGGCGGATGCGGGTGCGCATTTGCCGCGGCGAGCCTGCGTATTATTATTCATTGCACATGCAAAGGCATGCCTGGGTCAGGGCTATCCGGTGCGCCGCGCGATGGGCGCGCGCCCGCGTCAGATTATCCACGCCACAATGATTATGCCGACCATGACCAGTGCGGTGGCGAGCTTTATCGCGGTCATGTGGCGCAGCACGCCGTCGGACAGGCCGAACAGGTCGCGGCCCTTGACGACCAGCACCGTCAGCACGATGGACGGCGTCAGGAACGCCAGGCAGAACACCGCCAGCAGCGCCAGATGCCGCCCGTACTCCAGGCCGAGCTCCAGCCCGGCGGTCAGCGTGGCCAGGTACAGCTGGCCCGAGCACAGGAACTCGCTCGCCGCGACTATCAGCCCCAGCACGACTATCGAGGGCAGCAGCCTGCGCCCGGGGTGCTCCAGCGCGCGCTTTATGCGCTCGTGCAGGAAGTGGCGCAGCCCGCGCGGCAGCTGGTTCTTTATCCGGCCGTACTTCTCGCGATGCGCGGCCCAGGCGTCGGCCAGGTTCAGCGCGACCAGCGCGCCGCCTATCACCGTCAGCAGCAGCTTGGCCGCCAGCGGCAGCCAGGTCGGGTTCCAGGCCGAGAACGCCGTAAGCAGCGCGGTGCCTATCAGCATGTAGGTCACGAACTTGCTCGCCAGGAACACGCCCGCGCACAGCCCCGCGCGCTTGCCCAGCGGCAGCAGCAGCGTCAGAAAGAACAGCAGCATGCTCAGCGCGCAGGGGTTGAACCCGGCGACCAGGCCCGCGGTCAGCGTGCCCAGCCAGGTCAGGCCCGACGCGTCGGCGGGCGCGGCGTCGTCAATCAGCGCGGTGCCCACGGCCTGCGCGTGCTCCAGCGCGAACAGCAGCATGCGGTTGATGCGCTCGGCGCCGTTGTAATACGCGTCGCGCAGGAACACTATCGGCGTGGTCTGATCGTCCTCGGGCACGCTGTAGCGCTCAAACAGCGCCTGCGCCACGTCGAGCTGTTCGTATATGTTGACCCGTATCAGCTTGACGCTCGACTCGAACTCGTAGTCGCCGCGCGCGACGGTCAGCGCCTCGGGCAGCGCGTCCAGCGTGGCCTCGACCTGCGCGCAGCCCTCGCACGACGGCGAGTACAGGTAGTATATCACGCTGTCGGTCGACTCGTTTTCGATGAAGTCGGCGGGCATGGCGCTCTGTATGCGCGAGGTGCCGGCGTAGACCACGCCGTCGACTATCGCCATGGGCAGGTACTGCTGGTCCTCGGGCACGGCGTAGTCCTCAAGCGCCTGTTCGTACACCTCGCGATCGGCGGCGCGGCGCACGTTGTAGTAGCGGAACTGGTACTGGCTGATGCTGCGGCCGGTCAGGTCGGAAAACGAATTGATGAAGTCCTCCTCGGGCCGGCACGAGTCGCAGTAGTTTTCGAAGAAGTAGAGTATCATCGGGCGCTGTTCCACGTCGTCGGCGCGCGCGCAAGCGCCCGTCAGCAGCGCGGCGCAGATCAGCGCGCCGAGCCAGAACCTGAGCCTAGCCATAATCAATCGCCCTCCCCGCGGTACAGCGTCACGCCCGTCAGGCCCGGATACGCGCTCAGGTAGCGGCATACGGCCGGGGGCAGCGCGTCGGCGGGCGTGCTCGAGCGCTCGCCCAGCTCGCTCAGCTCCATGAACACGCGCCTGAGCACCGCGCCGCGGTGTATCTGGCAGGGCTCGGGATCGTCGAAGAACTCTATGCTCAGCTCGATTATCAGCGGCTCGGGCACGCTCAGCGCCGTGAGCGCGCCGTCATACAGCGCGCCGTCGGGGCCGTCTATGCGTATGCGTTGGGGCGCGCTGCGCGCCGCGGCGGGCGCGGGCTTTTTGCGGCCAAACATCTGCTCACTTCCTCTGCTGTAATATGGTGATGGTTTACCAAATTATATCAGTCCGGGCAGGTGATGTCAAATGACAAACGCGTCTAAACCCGGCGCGCGCGGCATAAAATCTGCATAAACAAACATATGGGAGGCGGGTTTTATGCGGAGCGGTATCAAGGGCGCGGCGCTGGGCGTGGCCCGGGGACTGGCGGTGGCGGTGGGCGTGACCGCGGCGGGCATGCTGGCGCTGGGTCTGGCGGCGGGCTATACGGCGATCAGCGACGAGAGCATACGGCTGATGAACCAGTGCCTGAAGCTGGCCAGCGTGCTGCTGGGCGTGCTGGCGGCGGTGGGGCCGGGCGGCGAGCGCGGGCTGATAAAGGGCGCGGCGGTGGGCGCGCTGTACATGCTGCTGGGGCTGGGCGCGCTGGGGCTGGCCTCGGGCATGAGCGCGGACTGGTCGACGCTGGCGGGCGAGGTCATGATAGGCGCGGCGGTGGGCGGCGCGGCGGGCGCGCTGCTGGCCAACCTGCCGGCGCGGCGCGGGCGGCGCGGCGCGAAGGCGTGAGCGGCGCAATGATGGGCGGGGGAGCTGAGGCAACGCGGCCGTGTGGATAGAGCGCCGCGCCGGCAGGCCAGCCCGTCAACGCAGAAGCCGCGCGCCCGGCGGGTCGAACCCACCGGGCGCGTCGTTCGTTATGCCAAGCCGCCCGCGTTCGCCAGCCGACCTTGCCTGCAACGGCGGCGGCCAGATGGTGCGATAGCGTGGGCGTTCAGATTGTGTAGCGGTGAGCGAATGCGGCAATGCCGGCGTCAAGGGGCTTGAACGGCGCGCGGTGCGCCGCATACCGAACTATGCAGACAGCAAAGCGCGCCCGGCGGGCAGGACCCGCCGGGCGCAAACGCATATTCGATTGAGCGCTGACTATCAGACGCCCTGGGCCAGCATGGCGTCGGCGATCTTGAGGAAGCCGGCGATGTTGGCGCCCGCGACCAGGTTGCCGGGCATGCCGTACTCGGCGGCGGCGGCGCTGGCGGCCTTGTATATGCCGACCATTATGTCGTTGAGCTTGGCGTCGACCTCGTCGAAGGTCCAGCTCAGGCGCATGCTGTTCTGGGTCATCTCGAGGGCGCTGGTGGCGACGCCGCCGGCGTTGGCGGCCTTGGCGGGCCCGAACAGCACGCCCTGGGCCTGCAGGTACTCGGTGGCGTCGAGCGTGGTGGGCATGTTGGCGCCCTCGGCGACGGCTATGCAGCCGCCCGCGACCAGCGCGCGCGCGCCGTCGATGTCGAGCTCATTCTGGGTCGCGCAGGGCAGCGCGATGTCGCACTTGACGGTCCAGATGCCCTTGGAGCCCTCGTAGTAGCGGGCGTTGGGATGGGTGTCGACGTAGACCTTGATGCGCTTGCGCTCGACTTCCTTTATCTGCTTGATGGCGTCCAGGTCGATGCCGTCCTCGTCGACGATGTAGCCGTTGGAGTCGCTCATGGCAATGACCTTGCCGCCCAGCTGGGTAGCCTTCTGGTTGGCGTAGATGGCGACGTTGCCCGAGCCGGACACGACCACGGTCTTGCCCTCAAACGACTCGCCCTTGGCGGCGAGCATCTCGCGGGTGAAGTAGATGAGGCCAAAGCCGGTGGCCTCCTTGCGGGCCAGCGAGCCG
>CAWVGT010000003.1:0-12382 GCA_963928645.1 Candidatus Fimadaptatus sp. | reverse complement strand
AGCTGAACGCCCAGCTCGTCGGCTATGCGCCGGCGCATCTTCTCGCCCCAGCGCTCCGAACCTATCACGCCCTTGCGCAGCTTGAGCCTGTCGCGCAGGCCCCGCTTTTTGATCTCCTCGGCCAGCAGCAGCGCGTAGGACGACGTCGCCGTCAGCACCGTCGTGCCCATGTCCTGCATGAACTGGAGCTGCTTTTCGGTGTTGCCCGGGCCCATCGGCACAACCATCGCGCCTATGCGCTCCGCGCCGTTCTGGAAGCCCATGCCCGCCGTCCACAGCCCGTAGCCGGGCGTTATCTGCACGCGGTCGGTGGCGTCTATGCCCGCTATCTCGTAGCACCGCGCGAACATCGTCGCCCAGTCGTCCACGTCCTGGCGGGTGTACGGGATTATCACCGGCGTGCCGGTCGTGCCGCTGGACGAGTGTATGCGCACTATCTGCTCCATAGGCACCGCCGCCAGGCCCAGCGGATACGCCTCGCGCAGATCGCCCTTGTCGGTAAACGGCAGCTTTTCAAAATCCGCCTGCGACTTGATCGACTCGGGGTCCAGGCCCGCCAGGCGCTTTGCATAGAACCCATCCGGCACCGCCAGCAGGCGGCGCAGTTGACGCTTGATATGCTTGAGCTGGTATTCGTTCATCTTCATCTTAGAGCACTATCCTCTCAAAATATGTATATGCCTTGTCAGTCGCCGGAGCGGCCGGCGTTGCGCGCAGGCCGCCGTGTGCCGGCCGCGGGGGAAGCGCCGTGCGACGCCCTTTCGCGCTGCACAGGCGCAATCGGCCACGGGCGCTGCGCCGTGCGACGCCCTTGCGCGCTGCACAGGCGCCACCGGCCGCAGGCGCAGCGCCGTTCGACGCCCTTGCGCGCTGCACAGGCGCAATCGGCCACGGGTGCAGCGCTATGCAACGCCCTTGCGCGCTGCACAGGCGCCACCGGCCGCGGGCGCAGCGCCGTGCGACGCCCTCGCGCGTTACCGGCGCCACCAGCCCCGCGCGTCCTGCGCCGTGCCGCCGCCGGCAGCATGCCGTCCGGCGCTCAGCTGTCCCGGCCCAGCGCCAGCGCCTTGAGGTTCATCTCGACATATCGCGGCGCGACCCGCGCCCGGAGCGCGCGCTCAACGTCGGCCAGGTCTATGCCCAGCCGGCCGCGCTGCACCGCGCAGCCTATCAGCGCTATGTTCAGCGGCTTTATCGAGCCGCACGCCTCCATTAGCGCGCGCGTCTCCACCACGCGCACGTCCGCATGCCGGGCGATGTAGTCTATCATCGCGCGGCCGTCGAACCGCGCGCCGCTCAGCGACGCCGTGACCGGCGATATCGCGTCCGGCGACGTCACGACCAGCCCGCCGGACTTGAGGTAGCCCAGATTGCGCACGGCCTCGCAGGGCTCGCTGGCCACTATCGCGTCCGCGCCGCCCAGCGGTATCAGCGGCGACGCCGTGTCCTGGCCGAACCGCACGTGGCTGACCACGCAGCCGCCGCGCTGCGCCATGCCTATCGTCTCGGCGGTGCGCGCAAAGTAGCCGCGGTCCATCGCGGCCTGCGCCAGTATCCGGCTGGCCAGCACCGCGCCCTGGCCGCCCACGCCGCACAGCAGTATGCTGCTCATATCACTTCACCTCCGCAATACAGCCCACCGGGCACACCTGCGCGCACAGCCCGCACGCCGTGCACATGTCGCGCGCTATCACGGCCTTGCCGTCCTCGCCCACGCTCAGCGCCGGACAGCCCAGCTCGCGTATGCACCGGTGGCAGCCCACGCACTTGCCCGCGTCCACCCGCATAGCGCCGCGCTTGCCCGGCAGCGCCACGCACGGCGCCTCGAACAACAGCGCCCGCACGCCCTGGCCGTCGGCCGCGCGCCTGACCGCCGCGACCGCCTCCTTGAGGTTGAACGGGTTTACGCGCTCGATTGAACTTACGCCTATCGCCTCGAGTATGCGGCGTATGCTTATCACCGGCGCGGGGTTGCCCGAGGCGTCGCGGCCCATGCCCGGATGCGCCTGATGGCCGGTCATGGCGGTCGTGGAGTTGTCCAGCACGCACAGCACCATGTCGGTCTGGTTGTACACCGCGTTTATCACGGCGGTTATGCCGCTGTGGAAGAACGTCGAGTCGCCCACGAACGCGAAGTTGACGCCCTCGCCCTGCGCCAGCGTCAGGCCCTGCGCGATCGTTATGCCCGCGCCCATGCACAGGCAGGTGTCGGTCATGTCCAACGGCGCGGCGTTGCCCAGCGTATAGCAGCCTATGTCGCCGCAGAACACCGCCTTGCGCCCCTTCATCGCGACCTTGACCGCGTAGAACGAGCCCCGGTGCGGACAGCCCGCGCACAGCACCGGCGGCCTGACCGGCAGCGCCGGCGGCTCGTCGGCAGCGCGCGCCGCGTCGCGCCGCGCCACGCCCAGGTACTGGCCCAGCAGCCGGGCGCACGCGTCGGCGCTCAGCTCGCCCGCCAGCGGCGCCGCGCCGTCGCGCTTGCCCATTATGTGCGCGCTCAGGCCGTAGCGGTCGCGCGCCATGTGCAGCGCGTCCTCTATCACCGGGTCGAGCTCCTCCAGCACCAGCACGCTGCTGACGCTCCTGAGGAAGTCGCGCGCCAGCTCGTCCGGGAACGGGTACGGCGTGCCTATCCGGAGCACCGGGCACTCGGCTCCGAGCAGCTTGAGCGCCTCGCGCACGTAAGCATACGTAACTCCGCCGCACGCCACGCCGCGCCGCGCGGCCGCGATGCGCTGGGCTATGTCGGCCTTCTCGCAGTCCACGCACTCACTGGAGCCGTTGCGCGTGAAGTAGGGCTGGCGCGCGACCTCGCAGGTGTCGCACGGGTTGGCCACGCCCTTTATGTCCAGCAGCTGCGCGCCCTCGAAGGCATTGAAGCGGCTGCGGCCCAGCTCGGTGGCCAGCGGCGCCTCGCGCTCGCACAGCCGTAGCTTGCTCTGGTACGACAGCCTGGGGAATATGACCCAGCGGGGATCCTTTATGAAGCCCTCGACCGGGCGCGGCCCGGGCAGCTCGCCGACCTCTATCGACGCGCAGCTGTGGCACACGCGCGTCGTGGGGCGCAGTATCACCGGCCCGCCTATGCGCTCGCTGAGCTCGAAGGCGTACTGCGCCATGTCGAACGCCTCCTCGGGCGAGGTCGGGTCGAGCACCGGTATGCGCGCATAGCGCCCGAACGCGCGGGTATCCTGTTCGGTCTGGGAGGATATCGGGCCGGGGTCGTCGGCGACCAGTATCACCAGCCCGCCCTTTACGCCCACGTAGTTGACGCACATCAGCGGGTCGCTGGCCACGTTGAGGCCGACCTGCTTCATAGTGACCATGGCGCGCGCGCCGGCGTATGCCGCGCCCACGCCGACCTCAAGCGCGTTCTTTTCGTTGACCGACCACTGCACCTTGACGTGGCCCGGATTGCGCTTGGCGACGGTCTCCAGCACCTCGGTGGACGGCGTGCCCGGATACCCGGCCACCACGCCCACGCCCGCGCGCAGCGCGCCCATCGCGATAGCTTCATTGCCCATCCGCAGTTCCATACATATCACCTCGTATAGTGCGCGGACGCTGGCCCGCGCCGTCGACGGCCCGCCGTGCGGGCGCTTTTCGTTCAGCATAGTACACGACTATTATCGCGCGTTCGGCCCGCAATATCAAGTCGAAATTCGCGCCAGCAGGTTTGTGCGCTGCGGCGGTTTGGCGCGGGGCGTGCGTTTGAACGCGCTTCGGTTTGCGGCGCATGCCCGGCTCACTTGCGTTATAGTGCTTATGGGCCGGTGCGCCGCGTCTGGACGCTTTGCCGCGCTCAGGCCCTGCGGGGCGGGACGTTTGGTTTATTGGGGTATTGTTCGCCGCCGTGAACGTCAGCCGCCATTTGCCTTTCGGCCGATTCGCTTCATGAGGCTGCGCTTTGACGCTTCTGTGCCACCACGCCGCGCTTTGATGTTCTGCCGCGCTCAAACCCCGCGGGGCGGGACGGTGGGTCATTGGGGGATTGACCGCCGCCGTGAACGTCCACCATGTGGTAGCGTCCTGCCGCTTCTGTGCCACTACGCCGCGCTTGGATGTTCTGCCGCGCTCAAACCCCATAGGGTGGGACGGTTGGCTTATTGGGGATTTGCCAGCCGCCGTGAGCGTCAGCAACCATTTGCTTTCGACTGATTCGCTTCATGGGGCTGCGCCCTGCCGCTTCTGTGCCATCACGCCGCGCTTGTGCGTTCTGCCGCATTCAAACCCCGCAGGCGGGACGGTGGGTTCATTTGGGGGATTGACCGCCGCCGTGAACGTCCGCCATGTGGTAGCGTCCTGCCGCTTCTGTGTCACTACGCCGCGTTTGGATGTTCTGCCGCGCTCAAACCCCATAGGGTGGGACGGTTGGCTTATTGGGGATTTGCCAGCCGCCGTGAACGTCCGCCGCAATTTGCTTTCGACCGGTTCGCTTCATGGGGCTGCGCTTTGACGCTTCTATACCACCGCGCTGCGCCTGGACGTTACGCCGTGCTCACCCCCCGTCGCGGGGCGGCGTGTTCATTGGGGATTGCCCACCGCCGTGAACGTTTGCCATGTGGTAGCGCCCTGCCGCTTCTATGGCAGCACGCTGCGCTTGGATGTTCTGCCGCGCTCAGGCCCTGCGGGGAGGGACGGTGGGTTCATTAGGGTATTGCTCGCACCGTGAACATACACCGTCATTTGCCTTTCGGCTGATTTGCTTCATGGGGCTGCGCTTTGACGCTTCTATGCCACCACGCCGCGCTTTGATATTCTGCCGCGCTTAAACCCCGTGAGCGGGATGGTGCGGTCGTTTGGGGATTGCCCGCCGCCGTGAACGTTCGCCGCAACTTGCTTTCGGCTGATTCGCTTCATGGGGTTGCGCTTTGACGCTTCTATGCCACCGCGCTGCGCTCGTGCGTTCTACTGCGCTTAAACCCCGTAAGCGAGATGGTGCGGTCATTGGGGGATTGTTCGCCGCCGTGGTTGTTCGCCATGTGGCAGCGCCCTGCCGCTTCTATGCCACCACGCCGCGTTTGTGCGTTCTGCCGCACTTAAACCCCACGGGGCGGGACGGTGGTTCATTGGTGGATTATTCGCCGCTGTGAACGTCCGCTGAAATTGCTTTCGGCTGATTCGCTTTATGGGGCTGAGCTTGACGCTTCTATGCCACCACGCCGCGTTTGGATGCTCTGCCGCGCTTTAACCCCACGAGGCGGGACGGTTGGTTCATTTGGGGATTGTTCGCCGCCGTGAACGCCAGCCGTCATTTTCCTTTCGGCTGATTTGCTTCACGGGGCTGCTCCCCGCCGCTTCTATGCCACCACGCTGCGCTTGGATGCTCTGCCGCGCTCAAACCCCGCGGCGCGGTACGGCCCGTTTAGAACGCCCTGCCCGCCGCCGTAAACATAACCCAAACTCCCCCGCCGCTACTCGGGCACGCGCCCCCGCGCCAGCAGGAACTCGCCCCCGCCCAGCATCTCCGGGTCGCGGTAGGTCATGCGCTCCAGCTCGCACAGCGTCGCCCAGGCCGCCGCGTCCTCGCACAGCCCCGGCACCCGCATCGCCCCCGCGCACAGCCCCGGCGCCGCGCCCAGCTCCACGCTCGCCAGCCCCGCGCCCTCAAACAGCGCCCGCAGCTCGGGTGCGCTGAAGAAGTGCCGCGCGGGCTGGTCTATCTCGCTGAACCGCGGACAGTCCCCGCCCCGCGCCACGTCCAGCACATGCCAGTACTCCTGCCGCGCAAAGAAGTCGCGCGCGCCCGCGCACAGCTGGTGCCTGAGTATGCCCCACACGCCGTTGACGCTCGCCGCTATCAGCCCGCCTGGCCGCGTGACCCGCCTCAGCTCGCGCAGCGCGTCCTCCCGCCCGCTGAGGCAGTACGACAGCGGCGCGCCATAGCATAGCGTCAGGTCGAACTCGGCGTCGGCCAGCGCGCGCATGTCGCGTATGTCCGCGCACACGCGCCGCGCGCTCAGCCCGCGCTCCTCCAGCCGCTGGCGCGCATACTCCAGCTCGCCCGGCGATATGTCCAGCAGCGTGACCTCGCAGCCGCGCGCCGCCAGCTCGACCGCGTACCGTCCCGAGCCGCCGCCCGCGTCCAGCACCCGCATCCCCGGCCGCAGCGCGTCGGCTATGAAGTCCATGTGCAGCGACCATATCAGCTGCATGTACGGGTTGCGATCCATGCGGCCCCACTCGCCGGCCGCGTTCGCGTCGAAGTAGCGCGCCACCTCGTCCGGCGTGGTCTGCGCCTTTGTCGGCGCGCACTGCGGCGCTTCGCGCGATGCGTCGCTTTGCGGTTCGTTTGTCATATCGCCTCTCCTTTCGCTGCGTGTCCGCGGGCAAACAAAAAGCCCGCCCCTGTTTAAAGGGCGGACTTGTCATCCGCGGTACCACCTTCGTTGACCCGCCGGAGCGGGCCGTCTCAACGGGAGCGCAAACACGCTCCCCGCCAGTAACGCCGGCACGCGGCCTGGAGTACTCGCCCGCACGCGGGGTTTCATCCGGCCCTTCGGCGGTCCATTTGCCGCGTTGCATTCCGCGGGGCTCTCAGCCTCCCCCGCTCTCTGTGGGCGCACGCGCGGTTTGATCTCCGCTTCAAAAGGTTTTGTGGTATATCTATTGGCGGTATTATAGCACTTCTGCGCGCGCGTGTCAATACGCGCATTTGCTCTGCCGCGTCAGGCAACCGCATCCCGAACGCTTGCCAGCGGCCACGCCATCCCGGCGCGCCCCTTCGATACATCATATGTAGTATTCAATGGTACAATATACCACGAACGATGTATCATGGCAGGACTTTTCAATTCAGGAGGGATAACATGTACTACCGACGCCTCAATGACCTGCGCGAGGACCACGGCCTGACGCAGGCGCAGCTGGTCGAGCTACCGGGCATGCACAAGACCACGTACACCAACTACGAGCAGGGCAAGCGCGAGATGCCGTTTGCGCTGGTCATACGGCTGGCGCAGCTGTACAACGTGTCGCTGGACTTTATAGCCGGGTTCACCGACGAGCCGCTGCCCACGAAAAAAAGGCCATGACCACACCGATCAAGGCCCCAGAGCGTTGACAAAGCCCGGTGGCTGGACGACCGGTTTTACTCCAAACAACTCCTTGCAACATTCTATTGGCGACTTTGCAGAATCAACCTGATGCAGGCGCCATTCAACTTTGATTTGCATGTTCTTCCGGCTGTTGTTGCATGTTTGGCCAAGTAGACCATGTGAGGCATACTATGTCAATGGACTGAGGCCCTGACCTTGCCGGTCAAGGCCCTCCAACACGCCGGCCCTACGCGCAGCGCCACGCGCGGGGGCCGCGCGGCCGCTCACCGCTCGCGCGCCAGCAGCCCGTAGTAGCTCACGTCGCAGACGCCCTGGTTGTTCCAGTCGGCCTGGCGGAGCGTGCCCTCGTACTTCAAGCCGCACTTGAGCATCACGCGGCCCGAGTTCGGGTTGCGCGTGTCGTGGCGCGCCTGCACCTTGTTCACGCCGACCTCATCGAACAGGTAGTCGATCACCGTGCGCAGCGCCTCGGACATAATGCCCCTGCGCCACCACGCCCGGCCCAGGCAGTAGCCCGTCTCGGCCAGCCCTATCCGGTCGTCTATGGCGTTTACCACGCTTATATTGCCTATCGGCTCGTGCGGGGCGGATCTGAGCGCTATCGCCCAGTTGTAGTAGGCGCTTTCAGCGTAGCGCGCCGTCCATTCGGCCAGCAGCCGCGCCGTCACGGCGCTGTCGGCGTGCGCGGGCCAGGTAAGAAACCGCGTAACCTCGCCGTCGCTGGCCCAGTTGCGAAACATCGCCTCGGCGTCCTCGACTACGAACCGGCGCAGTATCAGCCGCTCCGTCTCCAGGCGCGCGGTGCCCTTGTGCTCCATGGATCGCTCCTCTCCGGCCGCGCTGACGTAAGGCGCGGCCTCAGTTCATTGACAAAGCACATTGCCTACTACTTGCCTGGCCATATGCAACATCGGCCAGCACGACATGCAAATTCCCGGAAGCATCCGCTTTATAGCAAACATGTTTTGCAGCATTGCCCGTATACCATTTCAAAGCGCCATTCATTGTAAACACGCTGCCCAGCAGGCAGAGCGTTGTCAACGGTTTGCGGCCGCGCTGACGTAAGGCGCGGCCGCACAACGCTGACAAAGCCCCGGCAGTCGGACAGATGGTTTTATTCCAAACAGCTTTTTGAAACTGCCTTTGAGCAATGTTGCATATTCGGTTTGATATACGCAACAAGCTACCACTATCTGCATACTCCGCTGGTTGCTTTTGCTCGTTTGGCAAAGTAGACCGTGTGCAGCATACTTTGTCAATAGACTGCGGCCGCGCTGACGTCAGGCGCGGCCTTATATCGTCGCGCAGCCGTGTCGCAGCGCGCGGCGGTCACAGCGACCGCCGCGCGCATTGCACAAGACATCAGCCGTTACAGCAGGCTCTCCAGCAGCTTGACCGCCGCGCCGGACATCTCCTCCAGCTCGCGCGCGGTCGTCGCGGCGTCGCCCGACACGCCGTTTACGTACAGCTTGACCTTGGGCTCGGTGCCCGACGGGCGCACACAGATCCAGCGGCCGCCCTCCAGCTCGTAGTACAGCACGTCCGACTTGGGCAGCGTGAGCGCCTCTGCCGCGCCGTCCGCGACGCGCTCGCCCTTCTGGTAGTCGCGCACCGCCAGCACATTGAACCCGGCAAAGTCGCGGGGCGGCTGCGCGCGCAGCTTGGCCATCAGCTCGCGCATCTTGGCCAGGCCGTCCTTGCCCGCCAGCGCGAACGAGGCTACCTTCTCGCCATAGTAGCCGTACTTCTCAAACAGCGCCTGCAGCGCGTCGTACAGCGTCATGCCCTGGGTCTTGTACCAGGCCGCGGTCTCGGCTACCAGCATCGACGCGTTTACGCCGTCCTTGTCGCGCACCTGCGTGCCCGACAGGTAGCCGTAGCTCTCCTCAAACCCGAACAGGAACTCATGCTCGCCGGTCTCCTCGAAGCGCTGTATCTGCTCGGCTATGAACTTAAAGCCGGTCAGCACGTCTATCATGGCCACGCCGTAGTAGCTGCAGATCGCGCGCGCCATCTCGGTGGACACTATCGACTTGACCGCCGCGCCGTTGGCGGGCAGCTTGCCTGTCGCCTGCCGCCGCGACAGCACGTAGTCCAGCAGCAGGCAGCCTATCTGGTTGCCGGTCAGTATGTGCGTCTGACCCGCGCCGTCGCGCACCGCTATGCCCACGCGGTCGCAGTCCGGGTCTGTGCCGAACACCAGGTCGGCGCCCACCTCGTCGGCCAGCTTGAGCGCCATCGTGAACGCCGCCGGATCCTCGGGATTGGGCACCCTGACCGTGGAGAAGTTCGGGTCGGGCTGCTCCTGCTCGGGCACCACGCGCACGTCGGTAAAGCCTATCTCGCGCAGCACGCGCCGCACCGGTATGTTGCCCGAGCCGTGCAGCGGCGTGTACACTATCCTGAGCTCGGGGCCGATATGGCGCATCAGCTCGGGCTGCACGCACAGCGACTTGACCATCTCGGTATACGGGTCGTCTATCTCGCGGCCTATTATCGTCAGCAGCCCGCTGTCCAGCGCCTGCTGGCGGGGCATGGGCCGGGCCTGGGCGTAGTCGCGCGCGCGTATCAGCTCGAGCACCTCGCCGGCGCGCTCGGGCGGCATCTGGCCGCCGTCCTCCCAGTAGACCTTGTAGCCGTTGTACTGGGGCGGGTTGTGGCTGGCGGTTATGACTATGCCGGCGATAGCGCCCAGCTTGCGCACGGCGTAGCTCAGCACCGGCACCGGGCGGAGCGACTCGAACAGATATGCCTTTACGCCCTGCGCGCACAGCACCAGCGCGGCCTGCTCGGCGAACTCGCCGGAGAACCGGCGCGAGTCGTACGCTATCGCCACGCCGCGCCGGGCGCTGGCGCCATCACGGTTTATGTAGTCGGCCAGGCCCAGCGTGGCCCGGCGCACGTTGTACGCGTTCATGCGGTTGAGCCCCGCGCCTATCACGCCGCGCATGCCCGCCGTGCCGAACTCCAGCTCGGTGTAGAACCGGTCCTCTATCTCCCTGTCGTTGCCCTCCAGCGCCTTGAGCTCGGCTATCGTGGCCGCGTCGAACTCGTCCGGGTTGAGCCACTTGCGGTACTCGTCCATGTAAGTCATATGCGAACATCCTTTCCAGCGCGGCGCGCCCTATATCGCGGCGCGCAAGCCGCTTTGTCATGAGGAACCGGGCCGCGCGGGCCCGTCATCCGCCCATCCCCGTGCCGCGCCCGGCCTCAGCCCAGGTCGCGTATCTGCGTGAGCAGGCCCATCAGATGGCTGCGCTCCTCGCGCACTATGTCGGCCAGGTACTTTTTGAGCTCAGCGTTGTGCGAGGCGGCCATTACCTCCTGATAGAACAGTATCGAGTTCTTCTCGGCCTGCACGGCGTGCTCGAGTATCACGCGCGGATCGTCCAGCCCGCTGTCGCCGGCCAGCTTCATCAGCCCGCCCGGGAACGCGATCTCGGCCGCGAACGCCGAGAGGAACATCGCCGCCTCGGGCGTATAGTACTCGGCCTCCTCGTTGCCCTCAAGCGCCATCTCGCCCAGGCGCTCGAACACCGCCGCGTGCTGCAGCTCCTCGTCGTAGAGCCGCTGGAGCAGCTCGCGCACCTCGGCCTTGCGCGCTATCTTCAGCGCGCGGGCGTATATGTCCGCGCCGCGGCGCTCTATCTCGGTGGCTATCTTAAGCGCTTCTATGTCGTTAAAGTTCTGCATGGGTGCCTCCTGTCGCCGATTTATGATTATATTCTACCATACGTCGCCGTGTAAATCAAATGTTATCGCGGCGCGGCGCGCTCGGGCGGCGCGGCTTTTGAGGCGTCGCGCCGCCCTCGCGTCAAAATTTAACATTAACTTGCGCCCGCAGGGACGCAAAATCCCGCGCGCGTCGCGACCGCAACGCGCGCGGGAGGCTCGGAATTGGATTGCCGCGCATCGGGCGCGGCGCGTCAGTCGGCGAATATCAGCCCGTCGAACACGTCGCCGGCCATGACCGGCTCGCCGTCGATTAGGACGTTCACGTAGTCGGCAAGCGCCAGGTACCCGCCGGGCAGCCAGTCATGCGCCGCGCGGTCGACCGGCACCACGTACACATATGTCAAATCGTCGGTCGCGGTGAGTATCGCGCGCTCGCCCGCGCTGAGCGTGAACCCGTCGCCGCCCGCGGGCGCGAGCGTCAGCGGCAAATCGCGCTTGAGCACCACCGCGGTGTCCATGGGATAGCGCGCCCGGGGCGATTCGGCCACGTAGTACTCCTCGGGCAGCGGCTCGTAGTCCTCGTCAAAGCGCGCCAGCCGCGCTATCACGAAGTCGCTCTCGCGGAACCAGGTCTGCAGCGCGTTGGCGCGCACCGTGGCGGTCAGCACCGCGCCGTTTATCGCTATGTCCGCGGGCAGCGCGGGTATGCTGCCTATGTTGGTCAGCGCGCCGGCCGAGTAGCGCAGTATGTACGCGCACGGGTCGTCGGACGGGCCGCGCTCGCCCACCAGCAGGTATACGCCGTCCGAATCGCCGCTGAGCCGGCCGGCGTACAACCGCTCCAGCCCGTCGCAGGTCTCCACCGTCAGCTCCGCGCCGCCGGCCCGCACGGTGAACTCGCCCATGAAGTCGTCGTCGCTGACCAGCCGGTACGTCACGGTCTCCAGCGCGCCGTCGCCGTCCAGGTCGATGCGCGCGCCGTCGGCCAGCTCGACTATGCCGTCGGCCGCCGTGAGCGCAACGGACTGGCCCGATGCCGGCGCGGCCAGCGCGGGCTGCGCCAGGCACAGCAGCGCCGCCAGAGCCGCCAGGCCCCTGAGCGCCGCATGCCTGAAGCGCGAGTGCATGTTAGTCGTTTTCATTGCCATACCCCCCTTGCCGCCTTGCGTGTGCCGCATGCGGTTCGCATTCACGCTGATTTGACTGCGGCGCTGCGGCATTGGTTGCAGTGGCGGTGTGGCATTGGGCGGCTTTATGGCAGCATATCTGCGCCGGTTATGCGGCGTTTCAGTGCGCGAAGGTATGCGCTTGTCACCGCATACGGCTGCGCACAGCCCGACGTCATTGCGCGCGATGGGCCCGCGCGGCCACAGCTGTGCCGGCACACGGTTTGACTGGCAGCGCTGTGTCAATGAACAAAAGTGTCGCGCGCACGCTCGGCGGTCTGACAGTGGGGCAACTCCTGACATGACACGCGGCTATCGACGTATTCATACACAGCTGCATGTGTCGCGTTGCGTCGACAAAAGCGCCGCGCGGACGCTCAGCAGCGTGACGATGGCCCCGCGCCTGACATGGCGCGCGGCTGTCAATACGTTGACACGCGGCAAGGCGGGCAGCATCCCGCCAATGGGCCAAAGCGCCGC
>CAWVGT010000002.1:0-12312 GCA_963928645.1 Candidatus Fimadaptatus sp. | reverse complement strand
CAGAGCGGAACGCCGCTTGGATTAGGCTGACTTTGCGATATCGC
Source organism: Candidatus Fimadaptatus sp. (assembly GCA_963928645.1). Classification (GTDB taxonomy): domain Bacteria; phylum Bacillota; class Clostridia; order Christensenellales; family Aristaeellaceae; genus Fimadaptatus. The sequence continues at coordinate 12,268 of CAWVGT010000002.1, read as the reverse complement.
CAATGAGATGCCTGGAAAAGCTGTTTGGCGGAAAACCGGCTGTCCCGCCGCTGATTATTGACAAAGCATGCCGCGCGCGGTCTGCTTGGCCAGATGAGGCAACGGCAGTAGGCAGAACATGCGGACAGAGCGGAACGCCGCTTGGATTAGGCTGACTTTGCGATATCGCCAATGAGATACCTGGAAAAGCTGTTTGGCGGAAAACCGGCTGTCCCGCCGCCGGTCTATTGACAAAGCATGCCGCGCGCGGTCTGCTTGGCCAGCCGGGCAACGGCAGTAGGCAGAACATGCGGATAGAGCGGAACGCCGCTTGAATTAGGCTGACTTTGCGATATCGCCAATGAGATGCCTGGAAAAGCTGTCTGACGGAAAACCGGCTGTCCCGCCGCCGGGGTTTATTAACGCCCTGACGGTGGGCTCAGCCAGTAGAGCTGCGCCCGCCGCATTCAGAATGCCTGCCGCCAGTAAGCCCAAGCCCCGCAAGGCGCATGCCTAACTGAGTCGTCAACCAGGCTCGCCTCTGAACGAGCATGGGGCACGCGGCCGGCGACCATTCGGAACGCGCGCTGCCGCCAAGGGCGGTTGAGCGGGTCAGGCGCATTTCGCCCGCCGGGCGCAGCCAGTGACGCCACGCCCGGCTGCTTGGCCGGCGCCGCGCTCAGTTCTTGAGCCGCTGCTCGCGGCAAAACTGTTCGAGCAGCGCGTTGAGCGCCGCCAGCGAACTGGTGTGGCTGCGCGCCAGCGGTACCTGCCGCTTGCGCGCCTCCGCCGCGGCTATCTTGACCATGTTGTGCGATACCGTGCTCGTGAACAGTATGCACAGATCCGGACAGCCGAATACGTGCTGCAGATCCTTGTGCCGGCGCGTGAATATCTTGGCCGAGCAGCCGAAATCGCTGCACGCCTGCGCATACGCCCGCTCCATGCACTCGTTGCCGCCGATTATGACTATGCTCATATATATCCTCCGTTCTGCGTTAGATTTATCTAACTACACCTCAAAATAAAATGCGCCCTATGTGGTTAAAGCACTCTAACTAGGTTTATAATATCAGAAGGCGCGCTGCTTGTCAATAGCGCTCTGTGGATTTTATCGGGCATATGCCGCGAATATTTGTGCCCGGCGCGATTGATTTTTGGGTTAGCGTATGTTAACATATTAAGCAAGTGCATGCGCAGGAGGATAGGCTATGCAGATACTCAAATCATCCGAGGACTACCTGGAGGCAATGCTGATGATGCAGGAGCGTCACGGCTACATACGCTCGATAGACATCGCGGCCGAGCTGGGCGTGACCAAGCCCAGCGTGAGCTACGCGACCAAGCGGCTGCGCGAGAACGGCTACATAACGATGGATCGCGAGGGCCTGATAGCGCTGACGGACAAGGGCATGGCGATAGCCGCGCGCATATACGAGCGGCACAAGCTGCTGACGTGCTTTCTGGAGCGCATAGGCGTGAGCCCGCAGACGGCGCGCGAGGACGCGTGCAAGCTGGAGCACGACATAAGCGACGAGACCTTTGAGGCGATGCGCCGCCATGCCCAGCAGGAGGGGCTGAACTGAAGCGCGCCGCGCGATGGCTGGGCTGTCCGCGCCGCGCTCCGGGCGGCGAATATGGCGCCGCGCGCGTTTTGACGGTGCGGGCGCGGTGTATATAATGAGCATCCGCGGCGCCGTGCGCGCTGCTCATTCCGGAGGACGCATATGGAGAAGATGGGCTTGATGCTGGGACTGTTGCTGCCGCTGGCGGGCACCACGCTGGGTGCGGCGGCGGTGTTTGTGCTCCGGCGCGAGATCGTAGCTGAGCTGCAAAAGGCGATGCTGGGCTTTGCGTCGGGAGTCATGATGGCGGCGTCGGTGTGGTCGCTGCTGATACCGGCGATGGACATGGCCGAGGCGGCGGGCGAGCCGGCGTGGCTGCCGGCGGTGGGCGGGTTTCTGGTGGGCATAGGGTTCCTGCTGGCGCTGGACACGCTGATACCGCACCTGCATCTCAATGCGGACGCGCCCGAAGGCGCCCGCGCGCACATAAACCGCACCACGATGCTGGCGCTGGCGGTGGCGCTGCACAACCTGCCCGAGGGCATGGCGGTGGGCGTGGTGCTGGCGGGCATGCTGGGCGAGGGCGGCGCGGTATCCACGGCGGGCGCGCTGACGCTGGCGGTGGGCATAGCGATACAGAACGTGCCCGAGGGCGCGATAATATCGATGCCGCTGCACAGCGTGTCGATGAGCCGCGGCAAGTCGTTTGCGTACGGGTTTTTGTCGGGCGTGGTCGAGCCGGTGGGCGCGATCGCCACGCTGCTGCTGACGTCGGCGATATCGCAGCTGCTGCCGTTCATACTGGCGTTTGCGGCGGGCGCGATGATATACGTGGTCGTGGAGGAGCTGATACCCGAGGCGCAGCGCGAGCCGCACACCAACACGGGCACGATAGGCGCGGCGCTGGGCTTTGCGCTTATGATGCTGCTGGACGTGGCGCTGGGCTGAAGCGCGCGGCGACTTGCGCGGATTGGCGAACGGCATGTCCTGCCGTTGCTATGATAAGAACCAGGTTGCCGCTGCCGTGTTCGGTGCGATAGCTGGCTGAATGGAAAATGCAAATATGCTGCTCGCTTTGTCGGTGAACAGCCTGTGTCCGGCCCGCCGGACAACGCGCTGATTAGTCGCAGCGTCAGGCGCCGGCGCGCAACAGCCAGGATGTGCCCTCGACAATTGCGCCCCGATCTGCATTGCACTTGATCGGCCTGCAAAACAAACTGCTTCCGCGCCGGAGTGGGGCGAAACCAGCCAGAGCGTTGATGCCCCGGCGGTTGGACAGATGGGTTTATTGCAAACGGCATTTTGAAACTGCCCGCGAGCAATATCGCCAAACCGGTTCGGCGCAAGCAGTATCACGCTCGGGTTTGCATGCTTTGCCCTCCGTTTCTGCACATTTGGCCAGGCGCGACATGCCTTGTCAATAGCTGTCAGACCGCCGACAAAGCCTGGCGGCTGGACAGCGCGCTTTACGCCAAACAGCTTTTGCCATGGCACACGAGCGATGCTGCAAAAGCCGTTTGATATACCGTGGAGTTTCACTGCAGTTTGCATAACCTGCTGGCTGTTGCCGCACGCAGGGTTAATCAAGCGGAAAGCTGCATACTTTGTCAATAGACTGACTGCTTCCGTCCCGGTATGGGGGCGGAAGCAGTTTTGTCATTGCATGAGCCTCGCCTTTGTGCCGCCGGCGCGCCGCGTGTCTCAGGGCGCTATGTTGTTGTATATCTCCAGCGTGGTGTTGGAGGACTGGCGCGCTATCACCGGCTGCACCTCGTAGAGCCGGGGCGCGCAGGTCTCGCTCGCGGCGGCGAACATGAAGCCCTCGTGGTTGGCCGCGCCGGCAAAGTTGCCCTGCCGGTCCATCACCACCAGCGCCACGTTGCCGCTGTCGCGCCCGCGGCGGGCCAGCTCATTGTGGGCGCGCAGCACCGCCTGATCGGCGGCCTGCTGGGCGCTCAGCCCGGCGCGCAGCAGCTCGCATGCGTAAAAGCAGGTGCAGGTGCGCATTATATCCTCGCCCATGCCGGTCGCGGCGGCGCCGCCCGTGGCGTTGTCGGCGTAGTAGCCGCAGCCGGGCAGCGGCGAATCGCCCACGCGGCCGGGCATCTTGAGGCCTATGCCGCTGGTGGACGTGCCGGCGGCCACGTTGCCGTCGCGATCCAGCGCGACTATGCCCACCGTGTCGTGGCCAAACAGCTCGCCCGGGCGCTCGGCGGCGAGCTTGCGGTACTTCTGGAGCGAACTTTCGGTCAGCACCTCGGTGGGCGGCAGGCCGTGCGCCTCGGCGAACTCGTCGGCGGGCGTGCCCACGAGCATGTTGTGGCGCAGATAGAGCAGCTTGCGCGCGACCGCCAGCGCATGGCGATGGCGCTTGAGCGCGCAGACCGCGCCTATGTCCAGCGCGCGGCCGTCCATTATCGCGGCGTCCAGCTCAACCTCGCCGCGCGCGTTGGGCAGGCCGCCGTAACCCACCGTGTCTACGTTTTCGTCGTCCTCGACCATAGAGCCGCACTTGACCACGGCGTCCAGCGCGCTCGCGCCGCCGCCCAGCAGCTGCGCGGTGGCCTCTACCGGCGTCCGCGCAAAGTCCCAGGTTGCGATTATGCTCCACATATGCCATACCTCTCTCGGATTTGGTTTGCCGGTTGCAAACCCATTATATTACACGCCCGCAGTTTTGACAAGCGCGATGTGCGCCGCGGCCGGGCAGGCGGGGGCATATCGCCCGCGGCCGGCTCATATTGATAGTCAAGCGGCCGCCGCGGCGCGCCGCAAACGTCGAAAGAATGTGATGAGCCATGCCGGTACTGAACTGCCGCTGCGGACAATGCGGCGATACTATGTGCTCCCAATGCCCCATGCGCGGCATGTGCGCATGGTTTGTCGGCCCAACCGGCGCTACCGGCCCCGCGGGCCCGGTCGGGCCCACCGGCGCGACCGGCGCGACCGGCGCTACCGGTGCGACCGGCGCTACCGGCCCTGCGGGCCCGGGCGGCTCGGCCGGCAACGTGGGCCCAACCGGGCCCACCGGCGCTACCGGTGCGACCGGGCCCGCCGGGTTGAGCACGTTTACCGGGCCGACCGGCGCGACCGGGCCGACCGGCGCAACCGGGCCGACCGGCGCGACTGGGCCGACCGGCGCGACCGGGCCGGCCGGCGCGACCGGCGCGACCGGCGCTACCGGGCCGACCGGCGCCACAGGCGCGACTGGCCCCGCAGGCGCGGATGGCCAGGACGGCGCGGATGGCCAGGACGGCCAGGACGGCGCGACCGGCCCCGCAGGCGCGGATGGCCTAAACGGCGCCGATGGGCGGGACGGCCCGACCGGCCCGACCGGCCCGACCGGCTCCACTGGCCCCACCGGCCCGACCGGCGCGACCGGCCCCACTGGCCCCACCGGCCCGACCGGAGCGACCGGCCCCGCGGGCGCGGATGGTCTGAACGGCGCCGATGGACGGGATGGCGCGACCGGCCCCACCGGTGCGACTGGTGCGGATGGGCAGGCCGGTCCGGCGGGCGTGACCGGTGCGACCGGTGCGACCGGTGCGACCGGCGCGACCGGCGCGACCGGCGCGACCGGTGTGCCGCCCGATGACTCGTTTGCCTCGTTTGCCAACGTGCAGGCGGTCTGGAACCCGAGCACCCAGATAACGCTGTTTCCGGACGTGACCGATACGACCGGCAACATATCGCTGGAGGACAACTCGCGCATTCTGCTGGAGCCGGGCTACTACCTGGTGGCGTACAGCGTGTCGGCGATATACCGCACGGCCAGCTACATGCAGATCACGCCGTATTACAACGGCAGGCCGCATGTTGAGATGGGCATATACTTTGCCACCAGCATAAACGGTTCGTCGGCGTGCGGCTCGGCGCACACGATAATATACGCGCCCGCGCAGACCGCGCTGAGCCTGTTCTACTCCAGCTCGGCCCAGGCCACCGACGGCACCGTCAACATGACCGTGGTTAAGCTCAACCGCAGCTAGGCCGCGGCCGGTCACACCCGTATCAGCCGCACGTCGCGGCCCAGCGCGCGGGCGCGGCGCAGCGTGTTCAGCGTGCCGCCGTGGTCGCGCCCGTCGTAGACCGCTATCACGCGCTGCGACTGCTCCACCATGTAGCGGTTGCGGCGCGCATAGCAGTGCGGCGCGTACCTTTCGCACTCGACCTTTACGGCCCGGCACGCCCTTATCAGCTCGTGAAACTGTCCGTCCGGGGTGTTCAACCGCCCCGGATACGGCAGCGCCGCCTCCAGCGCCAGCTCCGGGTGGCGCTTTTTTTCGTCCACCACTATGCCGGCGAACAGCAGATCCACCCCCGACGCGAAGCCCGATATGAAGTGCGTGTACCCGTCGGCGATGGCCTGGCGCACCTCCCGGCGCAGCGCGCCCTCCATGTATGCCTGCCGGTCGGGCCGGATGGTGCGGTGCCCGGTCACGCAGCAAGTCTTTCCCTGCATAACGGCCTCTCCTTCTTGCTATATTAGACCTGTGAACACTCAAATTATACAATATTGTGTATTGTGGTTCAAGGGGCGCGCATTATTGTGAATTGCAGTTTGCGTGATCGCACGATATAGAATAATGCAGGAAGGGAGGGCGCCTGTGTACGAAGAATATACTCAAAACCGGATCACGCAGCTGCGATTGCAGCGGAACGTCTCGGCGCGGGACATGTCGCTGTCGCTGGGGCAGAATGTAAACTACATAAATCAAATCGAGAACAGGAAAGCGCTGCCGTCCCTGCAGGGTCTGTTCTATATATGCGAATACTTTGGCATAACGCCGGAGCAGTTCTTCGACGAGGGCAACGCCTGTCCGGCGCGGCTGGCAGCGCTGATGGAGGACATGCGGAAGCTGGACGCCGCGACGCTGGAGCACATAGCGGCGCTGGTCAAGAAGCTGGCCGGGAGCGGCTGACGGCGCGGCTGCGGCGGCGGGCGGCTCCGGGTGCGGGCGGCGACGCCAACGCGCGTTCGGGTGGACGGCGGGCGAGGTGGCGGCGGGCGGGTTCATGGTTGACGCTGGGCATGCCTTGAGGCAGGTGGCGGCAGCCGCGCACCTTGGCGGGGCGGGAGCGGGACGTGCCCTGATCCGGCCGTCGGCACATGGCGTCCAGGCGATGCCTGGCGCGAGCGGCGGCGCCACGTCGGAGCTGACGGCGCAGCGCGCCTCAACGCGTCTGCCGCAGCATTGCGCCCAAGCTGCATTTGATGCGCAAGCGCAATCCCGCAGGCGGTTCGCCCGGCGCCGCGGCCCGCATATCCAGCGCGCACAACCGCCGCCCCGCCTCGCCAAGATAACAAAGCGCCGCAGCAAATCCCGCCGCGGCGCACGTAGTAAATCGATCTGACCGAAGCCATCCAGTCGCGATGGCGCATCTGGGAGGTGGCGAATGATGACATATAGGGCGATCTTCTTCGACCGCGACGGCACGCTCACGTATGGCAATCCGCAAAAGCTGGCCTGGCGCGACGCCACGGTGTCAAGTTGGAGCGGCCGGCCGCTGCAGCTGCCCTACGCCAAGGACATGCGCCTGATGGCGCAGGCGAGCCTGGGCCGCCGGCCCTGGTACCGCACGCTGGACGACGAGCGCGAGTTCTTCGAGCGCTACTATCGCGCGCTGCTGCGGGGCGAGGGCGTGACCGAGCGCGTAGACGCGCGCGCCCGCATGCTGCGCGACGAGCTGTGGTGCAACGGCGACCGGCTGGTCTATCCCGAGGTGCCCGGCGTGCTCGAGCACTTTCGCAGCCGCGGCTACCGCATGGGCGTGATAAGCGACTCCGCGCCCTCGCTCGAGTATACGCTGCAGCAGCTGGGCCTGGCGGAGTACTTCACCTCGTTCACCGCCAGCTCGCTGGTAGGCGCGGGCAAGCCCAGCCCGGTCATATTCAACGCCGCGCTAGCCGCCCAGCAGGTATCGGCCCGGCAGAGCCTGTACGTGGACGACTGCCGCGCAGAGGCGGAGGGCGCGCGGGCGCAGGGCTTCACGGCGTTCTGGCTCGACCGGAGCGGCGCGGCCGCGGGCGAGTGGGTCGTGCGCGAGCTGCGGGCGCTGGTCGAATTCGAGCGGGCGCAGGGCTGAGCCGGCCGCGCCGCGCAGATAGGCGGCGCGGCGCGGCACACAGGCGGCGCGGCACACAGGCGGCGCGGCACATGGGCGCGCAGCTCACTCGCGGCTCAGCAGCATCACCTTTGCCTGCAGCTCGCCGTCGAGCGGGTCGCCGTACTCCTCGAGCACGCGGTAGCCGCGCGTCAGCTCGGCCAGCGGCGGGCGCGCGCCGCCCTTGAACGTGTGCACCACCAGCAGCGCGCGCTCGCCCAGCGTGCGCAGCACCGCCTGGTAGCCGGTCGGCGCGTTGTAGCTGCGCGCGGTGCAGTCTATGCGGCAGGTGTAGCCGTCGCGGATAATGTCGCGCACGCGCGCGTACAGCGCTATCGCGGCGCGCGTCTCGGCCCACTGCGCTTCGCTCAGCTCGAACACCGCGCCGCTTATGCACATCCGCCCCAGGAACGTGGCCGCCAGCAGGTAGTGCAGCCGGTTCATGGGGTCGCCCGCGTGCAGCACGGCCCAGATCTGGCTCTGCTCGGGGCGGATCGCGCGGTGCAGGTTGGCCGCGATTATCGGTATGCTCAGGCACTCGTGCGCGTCGGAGAAGCTGGCCTGCGACACCAGCTCCATCATCGACGGCTCGAGCCGGTGCCCGCCGCTGGAGCAGTTCTCGATCACCAGCTCGGGCAGCGCCCCGGCCATAGCGCGGAAGAAGTCCTGGCTGGCCGCGACGCGCCTTCGCAGCCCCTCGCCCAGGCTCTCGGCGCCGTCGCAGCCCACGCCTATGTTCTCGTTGTAGTCGACTTTGATATAGCCAAACCCGTTGTCGCGCAGCAGCCCGATGACCCGCTCGGACAGGTACTGCTTGACATACGGGTCGGCCATGTCCCAGAAGCGGCGGTTGCCCACGGTCAGCGGCTGGCCGTCCTTCTTGAGCAGGTGGTCGGTGTCGCCAAACGCGTCGGCCTCGCGCGCCACGTTCTCCAGCTCGAACCACAGCCCGGGTATCAGCCCGTGCGCGCGTATCATGTCGGCGGCCTCGCGTATGCCGTTGGGGAACAGCTCGCGGCTGGGCTGCCAGTCGCCCACGGTGTTGCTCCAGTCCTTGCCGGGCACCTTGTACCAGCCCGCGTCTATGACCAGATAGCGTATGCCCGAGTCCTCCAGGCGCTCGGCGGTGCGGCGCAGGTTGTCCAGCGTGGGGTTGCCCCAGGTCGTGCAGTACTCGTTGAATATGACCGGCATGTCGCGGTCGACCGGGGCTATGCGCGGGCGCTGGGCCTTGACCAGCCGGTCGCAGACCTCGCTTAGCGAACGCCCGGTGGCCACCACGGCGCGCGGCGTCTCAAACCGTTCGCCGGGCGCTATAGTCTTTGCCCAGTGGCCGAAGTCGCGGTCGGCCAGCCCGCCGCACACGCTGAGCGGCTCGGCGTTGCGCATGACCTCTATCTGCCAGCTCGACGCGCAGTACAGCTGCACGCCCACGAACTCGCCCGTCGCGCTGTCCTCCAGCGCCACGAACGGGAACCAGCGGCGCACCGGCATCGAGCCTACCTGGCCGAACTTCTCTATGCGCAGGCCGAACCGGCTCCAGGACACCTCCATGTTCAGGTCGACCAGGTCCTGGCTCAACAGCCGGCCCTCGGCGCTCCAGAACGACTCCAGCCGGTGGATGCGGTCGGCGCTGAGCCCGTCCAGCGCAAACGACGTGAGCAGCTCCAGCGTCGCGGGCGCCGTGCCGCGGTTTTCGAACACCGTGCGGCACTCGACCGTGCCGTCCGGCCGGGTGACATGCCAGCACTCTATGCGATGGCCGTGCGGGTTTGAGTATACGGTGAGTTCGTCCGTGGCGGACAGCGGCTCGAGCTCGGCTGTCGACTGGCCGCCCGCCAGCGTCAGGCCGTTGCTGAAGCCGCCGCCGTGCGCGTCGCCGCGCAGTTTCAGTTGTACCCTGTACTCCATGTGAAGCGCTCCTTTGCTTTAGTCGGGTTGCGTCGCGATGCCGTTGCGCCGCGCGCGGGGCGATATGTGAAGTGGCGGCGGGCAGCGGTCGCGTCGCCGTGCCCGCCGCCGCGCGCAGGCTACCAGTTGAAGTGGCGCTCCACCTGGCGCACGGCGTCCTCGACCGTGCTGTCGGGCGTGCGCTCCAGCCAGAAGTAGCGGCTGCGCTTTATGGCGTTGTACAGCGGGAGATTGATGCTCCTGAGCGTAGCGTTGCAGTTGACTTTAGCGCGCGCCACGTCGGCGGCGCCGTGTATGAAGTCGCTGAAGTCGCGGTGGTCGGGGCGGTCACAGTATTCATCTATGAGGTTGGACGGCTCGCGTATCAGAAACGCGACGCGCGAGACGTCGGTCAGGCGGTCGGCCTCGTCGAGCTTGAGCATGCCGTCGCACAGCACGGGCCCGTGCTGCGCCAGCCGTATCAGGTCGAGCAGCGCGAAGTCCAGCTGCTGGCGCTCATTGTCGAGCAGCCAGGCGCGGTACTCGTCGACCGTGCGGCCAAAGAACTCGTCCGGGCCCGAGAAGCGGCGGCACATGGCGGGCTGGAACGCGGGATCGGCGAGTTGGCGATGCGCCGGGAAGCGCTCGTCCGCATCGTAGAGCGCAAGGCCGTGGCGCCGCGCGAGCGCCCGGGACACGGTCGTCTTGCCGCCGCACGGCGTGCCGGTTATGAAGTACACGTCTTTAAGGTAAGCCTTGAGCACGTTGTCCTGTATAGTCATAATACATTCTCCTGTCGGTTGATATTGGCGCCGGGTCACCCAGTGTCGTCCGCGCGCTCATCTCAACCGCCGAAAAGCCATCATGTCGAACCACCTCGCTCTGACATTGCCGTGCCTGCGGCAAATAGATTGTACCATACCCGCCTGCAAAACTCAACCGCGCGTGGGGCGAAAGCGGGGCGGCGCGGGCCGGCGGGCTGAGTTGGTTGCGCGGGCGGTTGCGCGGGTGGGTACATTGGGGCGCGAAGGCATGAAGCGTAGTGGTTAATGCGGGGCGCGTGCGTCCATACTATTGGCTAAGCGCCATGCTCGTGTGAAGAACACAACCTCGCATGGAACAAAACCGGGGTCTGGCGTTAGCGCGCCTGCAAGCGGGTGGGTTGCGTGGGCGCGGATTTGGGCATGCTGCGTGGAGCGTGACGGAGAGCGCGTGCGCATACTGAGCGCGCTGGATTGGATGCGCGAGCGGTTGCGCGGCTGGGTGCCTTGTCGCGCGGCGCTGGCGCCAGGCCAGGCGTGAGGCGCGTGCGTCCATATTATTGGCTAAGCGCCATGCTCGTGTGAAGAACACAACCTCGCATGGAACAAAACCGGGGTCTGGCGTTAGCGTGCCTGCAAGCGGGTGGGTTGCGTGGGCGCGGATTTGGGCATGCTGCATGGAGCGTGACGGAGAGCGCGTGCGCATACTGAGCGGGTTGGATTGGATGCGCGAGCTGTTGCGCGGCTGGGTGCTTTGTCGCGCGGCGCTGGCGACGGGCCAGGCGTGAGGCGAATTGGCCAATGTGAGGCGCGTATGTTATGCTGTTGGTTAGGCGCTGTACTTGTATAAAAGCTCAACCGCATGTGGGCGAAACCAGGGTTTGTAGTAAGCACGCATGCAAGTAAGGGGGGCGCAGACGTGGCCTTAAGACATGCCATATGTGGCGTGACGGATAGCGGCTGCAAATGCCTGGCGCGCTGGGTCAGATGCGCGGGCAGACGTGCGGCATGGCGCGTGGCGCACGGCGTCGGGTGAGTCGTGAGGCGAATGGGCCGGTACAGATGGCGCATATCTATACCGCTTCTTGAATGCCAAATTCGTTTGCAAAACTCAGCTGCGCGGGGGGAAAGTGGGAATGCGGCACGGGCAGGCGAGTGGCCTGCGGGCAGAGCGAGATACGCGAGCGGCCGGTTAAGCTGGCGCACAGCGGCGCTGACGTGGGACGAGATCGGTGGCGGCCCGGCCTGTGCGCCGCACATGGCGGAGGCGCAGCCCGCCGCTTGAGCCGCATTCGCCGCGCGCCCTGTCGCCAGGCGAGAATGCGGCGCATACGAATGTATCAAATGATATGGTGCAAGTAGATCAATGCGTATGCGGGCCGCGGTGGCGCACATGCTGCCGGCAGAGGCGGGCCCCAAATCGCTCGGCTGACCACGCGGGCGCGATGCCGCGCGCTTATCGGGCGACTCAAACGACGCGCCCGGCGTTGCCGCATTCGGCGCGGGGTGCGGCAGGCCGCCCGCGCTCCGACCAGCCCGTGGCCAAGGCGCAGATGCGATGTGCAGTTTGCCGGCCCCGCCGCGAGCTGTCGCTCCGCCGCACCGGCGCCCGGGGGAAACGGCTTAATGAATGCCCGCGCAGCCCCGGGGCATGCGTGTAAACCGTGCATTGGGCGTGTTTGCCGCGGCGCTATCGGCCCGTGTGACCGGGGGTACCTGAGTTTGACATTAAGACCGCTCTGAAACCGGCGCTGGTAGCTGTCGCTCGCGTGCGCGCTGGTAGCTGTCGCTCGCGGTGTAGGTTTGTCAATCATTTTGTACAGTGAAGCAAGCGAGCATCTGCCTGGGCGAGTTCCAGCGAAGCGGGCGAATAGGGCGGGAGTTGCTGCGACTTTGGTGCCCAGCTAGCTGGGCACCAAAGTCGGCGAGCGAAAAGAACCGGTGGCAATCATAAAATCGCTTCTGGTC
>CAWVGT010000001.1:0-3351 GCA_963928645.1 Candidatus Fimadaptatus sp. | reverse complement strand
ACCGGAGGTATGGCGGATGAAAGCTGTAATAATGGCGGGCGGCGAGGGCGCGCGGCTGCGCCCGCTGACCTGCGACATGCCCAAGCCCATGATGCCGGTGCTCGACCGGCCGATAATGGAGTACGCGCTCAGGCTGCTCAGGCGGCACGGCGCGACGCGCGCGGCGGTGACGCTGGGGTACATGCCCGACCGGGTGCGCGACTACTTCGGCGACGGCGCGCGGCTGGGCATGGAGCTGAGCTACCATGTAGAAAAGACGCCGCTGGGCACGGCGGGCGGCGTCAAGGCGGCGTCGGCATTCCTGGACGAGACGTTCATAGTGCTGTCGGGCGACGGGCTGACCGACTGCGACCTGAGCGCGGCGCTGGAGTTCCACCGGCGCAAGGGCGCGCTGATGACGATGGTGCTAAAGCGCGTGCCGGTGCCGCTGGAGTACGGCGTGGTGGAGACCGACGAGGGCGGGCGAGTGCGCCGGTTCGTAGAGAAACCGGGCTGGGGCGAGGTGTTCACCGACACCGTGAACACCGGCATATACATAATGGAGCCCGAGGCGCTAAAGCTTATACCCTCGGGCCCGTGCGACTTCGGGCGGGAGCTGCTGCCGCAGGCGGTGCGCGAGGGCCACGCGGTGTACGGCTGGGTCATGGGCGGCTACTGGTGCGACATAGGCGACCCGGCGGCGTACGCGCAGGCCAACTTCGACGCGCTGACCGGGCGCGTGGGCGGCGTGGGCGAGGCGCTGGGCCTGCCCGAGGGCCAGGACCTGCCGGGCGGCCTGGTGATGCCGGGCGCGTCGGTCAGCGAGCACGCGCTGCTGACGCCGCCCTACTTCATCGGCGAGGGCGCGGTGATAGAGGCCGGCGCCGACGTGGGCGAAAAGAGCATAATAGGCGCGGGCACGCATATGGCCGGCCAGTCGGGCGTGAAGCACTCGGTCGTGATGGCGGGCGCGCACATCGCCCCGGGCGCGCAGCTGCGCGGCGCGATAGTCGGGCGCGACTGCTCGGTGGGCGAGGGCGCGTGCGTGTATGAGTATGGCGTGCTGGGCGACCGGGTCGAGCTGGGCGAGCGCGCCGCGATAATGCCCGGCGTCATGGTGTGGCCGCGCAAGAAGGCCCCGGCGGGCGCGCGGCTGGAGCAGAACCTGGTCTGGGGCGGCGAGCGGGGCGCACTGTTCGGGCTGCGCGGCGCGGCGCTGGACACGCCCGGGCAGGCGGTGCTGCTGGGCCAGGCGTGCGCGGCGGCGGGCGCGCGCGACATAGTGGTCACGCACGGCTCGGGCGGCCGGGCCGAGGCGCTGGCGGGCGCGTTCATTGCCGGGCTGAGCTCACAGGGCGCGCGGGTGTTCAGCGCGGGCGAGGGCGTGGTGCCCGAGCTGCGCATGCTGCAGCGCATGTTGAGCGCGGCGGGCGCGCATATAACCGACTCGGGCGCGCTGCTGCTGGACGAGCGCGGGCTGCCGCCCGACTCGGCGCGCGAGCGGCGCATGGAGACGCTGTTCATGCGCCAGGACTTTGCGCGGCCGTTCGCGCTGGGCTGTCCGTCGCCCGAGCCGGTCGTGCTGCCCGGCGACTTCTTCGTGCGGCGCCTGCTTCATGAGCTGCCGGATATGGACATGCGCGACGCGCCGGGCGTGGTGCTGCTGTGCGCGCCGGGCGCGGTGTGCGCGCGCGCCGAGGAGCTGCTCAGGGCGCTGGGCGCGAGCTACAGGATCGCGCCGCCGATGGTGTTCGAGCACAGCCTGCGCGCGGGCGAGCTGGGCTTTGCGCCCGACGAGGGCGGCGAGGCGCTGCGCATCTGCGACTCAAAGGGCATGCTCAGCGAGCAGGAGCAGCTCGAACTGATGACGCTGATAGCGCTGGACAACGGCGCGAGCGAGATCTGCGTGCCGGTGGGCTCGACGCGTGCGCTGGAGGACGTGGCCGCGTCGCGCGGCGCGTCGCTCAGGTACACGCGCCACGACGCCGCCGAGCGGCTGCGCGCGATGCTGGACATGGAGCCGGCGGAACAGGGCCGGTTCCAGGCCGAGCTGCACTTCAACGCGCTGTTTGCTATGGCGCAGGTGCTGATGCTGGTCACGCGCCGGCAGCTGCCGCTGCGCACGATAACCGAGGACTATCCGCAGGTATACCGGCGCACGTCGGCGGTGCCGGTGGGCACGGGCGAGCGCGGGCGGGTGCTCAGGGTGCTGCGCGGCATGGAGGCGTCGGCTGAGTTCATGGACGGCGTGTACATGAAGCGCGACGGCGGGTTCGCGTGGATCAGCCCCGACGCGCACGGCGACATGCGCATAACCTGCGAGGCGCGCGACAGCGCCGCGGCCAGCCGCATGTGCGAGCGCTATGCGCGGCTGCTGCGCGACATACTGCGCGCGCCAGGCGAGGTGGAGTGATGCTGTACGCATGTATTGCGCTGGGCGCGCTGGGGTCGCTGCTGGGCGTGGCGATCAGCCTGGCGGCGCTGGTGGGCGCGGTGCTGGGGCGGGCGCTGGGTGCGGGACTGTCGCCGGGGCTGGCGGCGCTGGCGCTGGCGGTCAGCCTGGTCGCGCTGGCGGGTGCGGTCAACATGCGCGCGCACTGGCGCAAGGGCGCGCTGCTGGACGCGGTGTGCGGCGCCGTGGGCTTGATCGCGCTGCCGGATTACTTCATAGCGCCGGCGCTCACGCTGGTGCTGCCGGCGGCGCTGTACGTGGCCGGCGAGCTGGTGCTGCGCCGGCGGGTCAGCATGAGCGTGCGCGGCGCGGCGCAGCGGGCGCGCAGCGAGCTGGCGCGCGCCGAGTCCGAAACCGAGCGAGCGCCCGATGGGTGCAGCGTGCCGGCGGTCATGGCGCAGCCGCTCGATGCGGGCGCGCCCACGGCGGGCGACGCGACGGCCGCGGCGCTGGTGGAAGCCGCGGCGGCGCGGGCGTGCGCCGAGGTTGAGGCCGGCTGCGGCACGGCCGAGGGGGCTGACGGGCTGGGCAAGGGTCATGCCGGGCCTGACGCGGCGGGCGCGACCGGGACGGATGACCTGCAGCTTGCCGCGCTCGAACTAGGCGATGACGACAATAGCGCCGCCGAGCCCGGCGACACAAGTACCGGATCCGACGGCGATGGCGAAACTGAGATTTGCATATCACAAGGTATGGCGGTTGAACAGAGAGGCAAAACTGTCATTGCTGCCTGGCCCGGCAAAGCAAGCGCCGAGCCTGACGGCGAGGACGAAACCGCGACGTCCGTTTTGCAAAGTGCTGCTAATGAACAAAGCGGCAAAACCGACATCGCCGTCAAGCCGGGCGCACCAAGCGCCGAGCCCGACGGCGAGGTTGAAACCGCGACGCCTGCTTTACAAAGTGCTGCTAATGAACAAAGC